>CAZUPM010000016.1:0-11424 GCA_964622365.1 uncultured Candidatus Saccharibacteria bacterium
GTTCTCATACTGGGGTCGAATAGCTCGGTACCGTTAGCCAAAGCATCCGGTACGCCGCTAGCGTTAAGCGTCTTATTGCCATTGTCGCAAGCGTCGCCATATACCATTAGGCCGTAATTAGTTTGATCGGTGCCTGGTTGTTGCAGATCTGTTAATTCCTGCCCCTGGGCATAAGTAAATTGCTGGGAGCCAATACAAAACCAGCTGTATGTAACATTGTTATATTTAAAAGTTTGGGTGCCGCTAACTCCGCCGCCATATTGCACCGACTGGCTAATAGTGCCTACTATGTTACGCGCTACATTCTGGGTTTTATTTTCGGTAATCCCCCTGTTATATGTATTTGTGATCTGGATAACTCCATAAACCAGCACCAGTAAAATCACGGAAAAAACTGCCGTGGCAATCATCAGTTCAATTATCGTGAAGCCTGATTCGCAGTGATGGCGCCTGTTTTTTAGCCGCTTCATTAGTTAAACCTGTAGCTCATTTGTAGCATCGCCGGGCCATTTAAGCCTTGCCACGTTATAGTCATATCTACCTGCTCCTGAGGCTTCCAATAGCTGTTATCCCGTTGGATAGAAACTGTAAAATAGGGTTGTACCGGATTTGGGACTTTGGAAGGGTCAATCCAGTTATTTGATTGGTCAAACTTACAGTTGGAGGTATCAACAAATAGAGTATTGGGGGTTGGTGAGTTATGTATACAGAAAGAACCATTAGTATTGTCTAGGGTATTTAACGATGCGGTTGGATTAGCCGCAAGATAGCTTTTTATCGATTCTATTTGACTTTCCCCTACCTGTAAGGCCTCGCTATGTTCTTGTGATGAGCGCTCCGCCCTTAAGCTGGCGCTGGCCAACAAGTATCCGCTTACTAAAATTATTCCAATTACAGCCAGGGCCACAAGCACTTCCACTATCGTGTCGCCGCGGCCGTTGAGCCTTTTATAAGTTTTTATCATCAGCAACTACCACCATCTTTAATAGTTTCTGTTACCAAGGCGTTGCGGTTGCTGCCGCCTATTTGGATAAGAGCTGATTTACTGCTACCAGACCCGTAGCTAAAACAAATTTGCACGCCGCCGGTTGGATCAACAACTAGCGGCTCAGGCTGGTTAATATTAAAACCAGACGCCGGTTCAGACGAACCCCAACCGATGCTCGGCACGGCCACTATAGTTACCTGCTGAGTGTTATTGCTGGTTGATTGGGTGGCCGGATTAGAAGCAAAGCCGACCGCGCCGATTTTGGTTCCACCAGTACAATTAGAGGGCGGTTGGCTACTGGTACTGTACTGCATGCACACGGCTTGCAAGCCATATTCTAAATAATCCTGCGGCGGCGTTTGCGAAATGTCTGGCTCTAAAAGTTGCAGGCCAGTAGCATCACTAATTCCTGTGACTGATTGGCCATCCGCAGTCTGATTGCCAAGTAGCGTGTAAATATTGACCGTTGAAGGTAAATTTTGCATACCAAACTGCATAATTTTACCAAGAAAAATACAGCCATAATTAGTACCTTGGGAGTTCGAGTTTGTGATTTGGTTAGGTTGCCCGTTATTGCACTTAAAATCACCCAGGTTTGGGTAATAGCCATTGGTTACGTCGCCGGCCGTTTGCTGGATTTGGATAGCTATGTTGTTAGCGGCCAGGGTAAACTGCGTCTTTTGCTGTTTGCCAGCCAGTAAAATTACCGCCGCGGCGAACAGTACGCCGGTCACAGCCAAAACAATCATAACCTCAATGATTGTGAAGCCGGTCTTTTTGTTTTGGCGGATTCCACCCATAACATCTCTGCTAACGCGGTTTTAAGTCTCTTTATTAACTACTGGGCATTATAGCATAAGCAGTGTAGTAATCACGTTAAATGTAGCGGTTTTTGTACCAATGTACAATTTGTGCTCCAAACAGGCGCACAACTATTGTCGCGACCATCAGGAAGGGGCAGAAAGGGATGCGGGCGTTGGCTTTGGCCTTGCCCGTCGCGATAAAAGGCAGCGTTGTAAGCGTGCCGGCGGATGAGGCGACCAGTAAAAGCAGCAGGCTCATCAGCGGACCCCCTACTATCAGGCCTAAAAGCGCGCCAAGTTTTACATCGCCGCCACCTATCCACTGCCCTTTGGATACCATAAACAAAAAATAAAAGCCGCCAGCCAGGATCAAAACTCCCCATAGCGCGCCCAGTAGCTGCCCGGGAGCCTTATCCCAAACCGAAACCGCTATAAGCTGGGCCACGGCTAAAGCTATAAGCGGATAAATGATTTTATCCGGCAGCCAAAACCAGCGCAAATCGGTTACCACCATTGCCAAAAACCCGCTTATAAAAGCCAGCCAAATTATAAACTGCAATAGCCCGGCGCCGCGTAATGTGAGCGGCCAATATATATAAGAAAAAACAAAAAGTCCGGCAGCCATTAGCTCTACCAGTGGATATTGTAACGAGATCGGTTTGTGGCAGTAGCGACATTTGCCGCGTAGCCACAACCAGCTAAAAACCGGCATCAAATCTTTGGCGGCCAGTTTGTGTCGGCAATCCGGGCACATCGAACGGCCGTAAAAAATAGACAGCCGCTTTACGCTATCCGCTTTACGCTTAACGCTGTAGCTCTCGTGCAGGCGCCACGCCAAAGCGTTCACAAAACTGCCAAGTGTCAAGCCCAGCACAATAAGCGCAAAAATTATCATGCGCCTATCGTATCACAATAAACAAACGGACCCTTGGGGGTCCGCTTATGATTTTTAGAGGCGTTCATTAAGCCCTCTAAAACCTTTACTGTTCAGTACACTGAAGCGAGCCATATCCATTATTGCTGGAGCCCTCTAGTACGTAAAATATCGCTGCAGTTCTGCCAGATAGCGCTCCTGCGGCCGTATTAGTAGCATTGCAACTTTCACCAACTTCAATGATAACGCTGGAGGTAGAAACACTGCTACTGCTTTCGGAACCTGTTGTCACCACATTGGGCGTAACCGTAGAACCGCCAACAGTGTTAATATATACTTCGTTACTTTGCGCGCCGAGCGCTGCTGTAGTTGTTGATGTCCTGTAATAACCCAAGTTTGCTGTTTCAGTATTATTGGTGGTTGTATTGCCAACTACTAATACATTACTTTCTATAGCCCCTCCGCCCGCAACTTGGCCGGCACCTACTTCACTGGGTAAAGTCCCGCCGTTATTGGAAATAAAGTTAGATATAGCCGCCGCAATTTGGGCTGCATCGTTTTTGCGTTGAGTATTGCGTGCATTACGCTGTAGGGCGGGCACGGCCAAAAATACAATCAGCATAATCAAACCTGCAATCGCCAGCACGATCATGGTTTCTATAATCGTAAACCCCTGGTCTTTTTGACGATTTTTTATTTTTTGCAGCATTTTGCAAATGCCCCCTTTGCGTTTTTTTAGATGCTTATGCTTGAATAATACTTATAACTTCTGTAAAACACAAGGACTTTTCCACAATTTACACCCCGCCATTGCTAACCGCGCCAGAAGCCGCCAGGCCGTAAATTGGCAGTAGCACGGCCGCCACTATGATGAGCGCCATAATACCCAGCAGCACCATCATAATAGGCTCCAAAAGCGTCGAGATATTTTTAATTTCGTTATCCACCTCTTTTTCATAGTATTCGGCCGTTTTTGTCATCATCTGCTCCATAGAACCGGATTGTTCGCCAATGCGCAGCATGTTGGGGACAAGCGATAAGAAGTTAGGGTCGCCTTGCAAGCTGTCGCTAAGCGCTTTGCCGCCTTTTACCTTTTCGGCAGCTTTGCTAATTGAATCCTGGACCAGAACGTTTGACACGGCATTGGCGGCTATTTGCAGCATTTGCAACAGCGGTACGCCGGCGCCTACAAGCGTGGAGCCGGTACGCGAAAACCGCGCCATATAAACTTTTTGAAAAAGCTTGGCAAACGGTGGCGTGCGCAGTTTAAGCATATCAAAAAAGCGGCGGCCCGGCCCTGTTTGTATCCAGCGCGTCGTAGCCACGATAGCTATCACCGCCAGCAGTAAAACAATCCACCAGTACTGTGTCACGAAGTGCGAAACAGCCAACAGCATACGGGTTTCAATTGGCAGGTTCGCCCCCGGGAAAGTCTGGTATAACACCTTAACCTGCGGCAAAACTTTTACCAGCATAAAGGTCACCACGCCAACCATTACCAGCAACACCACTATCGGATAAACCATGGCGCCGCGAATTTTGCTGATAATGTCGGCGTCCTTTTCTTGCTGGATGGCCACGCGTTCTAACGAAGTATCCAAAGTACCCGAACTTTCACCCGCCGCCACCAAACTGACAAATATACGGTTAAAAACGTCCGGATGTTTAGATAGCGAATCAGACAGGGACTGGCCACCTTCCACGTTTGAAATTATATTGTTAATTACCGCTTTTAAGGGTTTGCTTGTAGTTTGTTCGGCAACGTTACGAAGGCTTTGGACCAACGGCAAACCGGCGTTAATTAGCGTGCTTAACTGGCGCGCGAATAGCACGGTGTCTTTGGTCTTTACCCTATTTAAATATTTTGTGAGGCCCTTGAACATGCCCGTACTGCCTTTTAGGGCAATGTCGATAGGCACAAGTCCTTCAGACCGTATTGCTTTAGCCGCGGCTTGTTCGTTTTGGGCCTCAACTATTGCCTTGACCTGTTGGCCGGTTGCCGGGTTGCGTGCCAGATACCGGTATTCAAGCATTACTTTACCTCCGGCAAAGGCATTGGTTGAACACAGCTATCGGTTATTTGTCGGCGCGTTATATTGCTGTTTAATTTTTGCTTTTTGCTGGTCATTTTTATTCTCGCATTAACCTGTTTAATTCTTCCTGGTCTATGGCGTAGCTCCGGGCTTCGTCATAGCTGATGCTACCGCCTTTTATTAACCCCACTAAGGTCTTGTCCATCGATTGCATGCCGTATTCGGCGCCTGTTTGGATGACGGCTTCCAGCTGATGTGTTTTGCCTTCGCGGACAATGTTGCGCACAGCCGGCGTAGCCACCAGAATTTCCGCGGCGGCTGTCCGGCCACCGCCAATCGATGGAATAAGCCGCTGCGAGCAGATAGCCATTAAGATGTTCGATAGCTGCGTGCGAATTTGCGGCTGCTGGTGCGGCGGGAACACGTCAATCATACGATCGATGCTTTGGGCAGCGGAGTTAGTGTGCAAAGTAGCTAAAACCAAGTGGCCGGTTTCGGCAATTGTAATGGCGCTGGCGATGGTTTCCAAATCACGCATTTCGCCAATCAACACCACATCCGGGTCTTCCCTTAAAGCCGAACGTAAAGCCGCCGAAAAAGAATAAGTGTCGTAGTGGACTTCGCGCTGCACAATCATCGAACGCAGCGAACGGTGGGCGTATTCTATCGGGTCTTCGATAGTAATAATGTGCATGGCTTTTTCCTGGTTGATCTTATGTAGCATGGCCGCCAACGTGGTTGATTTGCCAGAACCGGTCGGTCCGGTTACAAGAACCAGGCCGCGCCCATACTCCGTAAATCGGTTCAGCACCGAAGGTAACCCCAGCTGCTCTATAGTTTGAATCTCGTTAGGAATATAACGCAAAGCCGCTGCCAGGTTGCCACGCTCGTGGAAAGCGTTAACTCTAAACCGGCCTAAATCGCCAAAGGCAAAGCTAAAGTCAAACTCTTTGTCTTTTAATAATATCTGCTTTTGGTCTTCGTCCAGTATGGCGAAAATCAGCGTTTCTACAGTTTCTTCGGTTAGGGCGTCAGCGCCAGCTATCGGCATAAGCGAGCCATCGATCCTCAAAGTCGGAGCCAAACCAACCTGCAGGTGCAGGTCCGAGGCTTTGCGCCGAACCGCTTCTTCAAGTAAAACTTCAATTCTTGGCTGGTTTTGCATCTTCCACCCTTTTCCGTTCAATCACTACCCGGTGATGCCACACGGTTGACTTCGCTGATAGTCGTTAGCCCGGCCAGCGCTTTTAAATAACCGTCTTGCCTCATGGTGATCATCTTCTGTTCTTTTAAAGCCAGCTGCTCAATTTCGCTGCTGGGCGAACGTTCAAGAATCAACTTTTGGATTTCCTCTGTTACGTTAAACGCTTCGTAGATGCCTATCCGACCCTTATAGCCACCCGGCGCATCCGGATCGTCCACGCCTCTAGTTAAAGTATAAGCATTTTGACCCCTAAGAGGCAAGTTTTCGAAACCCAAGTCTTTGGCGGCAGCCGCCCTGTCATTTTCTTTTTCGGGCAGCAGCTGGCCGATTTCGTCTTTAATCGACCTGGTTTCGACTTCGTTTGATTCGTAAGTTTCTTTGTTTGCCCCGACACGCCGCACCAAACGCTGCCCAATTACCGTGTGTACCGTCGAAGCTATCAAGAACGGCTCGACTTGCATGTCCAATAGCCTAGGTAAAATGCCTGCCGAAGAGTTAGTGTGCAGTGTGCTAAGAACCAAGTGCCCAGTCAGTGACGCCTGCACGGCCAATTCAGCTGTTTCTTTATCACGGATCTCCCCAACCATTACCACGTCCGGATCCTGGCGCAGCACCGACCTTAGACCATTAGCAAACGTCAAACCCACTTCCGGATTGACTTGTATTTGGTTGACTCCCTCAATTTTGTATTCAACCGGATCTTCCAACGTTACTATATTTATGCCGTCGTTCTTAACTTCTTGCAGCAAGGCATACATTGTAGTTGACTTGCCCGAGCCGGTCGGCCCGCTGGTCAGCACCATACCGTTCGTACGGCTTATACCTTCTCGGATAATCCTTAGTGAACGGCCCATGTAACCCATGTCTTCGAGCCTAAGGCTCAAGCCGCTTTTATCCAACAAACGGATAACGACTTGCTCGCCCCATACCACCGGCGAAACCGCCACGCGCAAGTCTATTTCTTTTCCGCCAACACGGATAGTAAACTGCCCGTCCTGCGGGATGCGGTGCTCGTCGATTTTTAAAGCCGCCAGAATTTTTATCCTTGAAACTAGTGGAGGTTCTGTGCTTTTGGGCAGACGCATAATTTCGCGCAGAATGCCATCGACTCGGCACCGGACTTTAACCGCGTTTTCGAGCGATTCTATGTGAACGTCACTGGCCCGGTTTTTAACCGCAAACTCCAAAATTGCAGAAAGCGCTTTGCTGATCGGCGAATCCTGTACGATAGTTGATATCTTTTTGGCTTCGGGGTTGTCGGCCGCGGCTTCGGCCTGGACGGGCGCCTGGGCATTTTCGTCAAAGACATTCATATCGCCGACTACTTCCTTGGAAATATTAGCGTCGTACTGCTTAATTACCCGGCGGATGCCTGATTCGCTAGCCGCGTAGACTTTAAGCGGCCGGGCGATTTTATTGGATAAAAAGTCCACTGCCTGAACATTATCGGCATCCAGCATTGCCACCACCAAACGGTTCTGCATCTCGCCAAGCGGCACGGCCATATAATGCTCGGCAACGTCTTTTGGCAGCAAATCCAAAATCTTGCCGTCAATCCTGGCGTTGCTCAAATTAACGTAAGGAATTTTGTTAACGCTGGCCGTAATTTTGGTCAGCACTTCATCGGTTACATGGCCGCTGGTAACCAAAAGGCTCATGAATGGCATGCGGCGTTGCTGGGCCTGGGTCTTAAGGTTGGCCAGCTCCTTGGCTGTTAGCAACCTATTCTGGACCAGGACGTCTTCAATTTTCTGCTGGCTGGTAGCCGACAAAAAGCTCATGGTATTTGCCCCGCTCCGTTTATTGGCCGCTGCCGTTAAATGGCGTTTGGTTCGAGTTGTTGCCGATCTGAATCAATTGCGTCGGGTCGATGGACTGTGAGTTAAAGTATTTTTTACTTGGCAAGGGGAAGTTTGTCGAAATGCTTTGGATGGCTTCTACTTGCTGCTGCCTGGCTTTGGGCGGCGCAAATATCTTACCGGATATCACTACCGACAACACTATGCTTACAAACACCACTATAACTATAGTAACAATGTCTTTTTGCTTCATTCCGCCTCTCCAAAACCTTGGCTTTTTGGTATTAACATCATGGCTTCGGTCATTTAATTGTCTCCGTAGTAATCGTTAGGTTCTTTTGCGGTTGGTAAAAAGTCTGGGCCGACATGGTCAACGTTAAGCTTTGGTCGTCCCCGTTAAGCTCCATGGTTTGGACTTGGATCGGCCTGATTGAATTTTCAAATTGACTCACAACACCTTGGATAGATTGGTAGTTGCCTAGTACGTTTATCTGAAACGGCATCGCGATTGGCGAAGGGTTGGCGCTGGAGTTATTACCCTGCTGAGAAACTTGGTCCGTCCCGGAAATGCCCTGAATAACAACCGGCTGGCTGGTCAGCATCTTTTCCAGGCTGGTCACCATCGCCGGAAAGTCATAACTGCTGGGCAAAGCATCCAGGATAATTTTGGCGTTGTTGCCATCCTTGCTATTAGCGTTGCCGTCCGGATTACCGCCAAGTATGTTTTGTGGCTGATTAACGAAAGCCTGGTAAGAGCTAACCAAATTGCTAGTGGCGTTCAAATCGGCTTTTATGCCGTTTAGGGCTTGCTTTTGGGCACTTATTACCCTGCTTTGATAGCCTGATTGGCTAAGCAGGTATTTAGAAGCGATAACGCAAAACACGGTCACAAAAGCCGCTACGGCCATAACTACGACAATCCGCACGTTGGCCTTATCGATCAGCGTTTGTTTGAGTGATGTCTTGTGTTGTGTGGTGTCTGCCATTTATACCATCCTTTAAGTCCCGTTATTTGTCGCGGCAGATTTACGGAATAAAGCCTGCGGCTGGTCAACCACCGACCTTGTGGTAATCGTATTAGGGACGCTTAGCGTAACATTTTGGGTTTCGCTAAAGATAGTTGGATTAAAGTTTAGGGTTAAGATGTAAGTAGCGCCTCTGCTATCCAGCCCAAAACTGCTTAAGACTACCTCGGAAAAAGCTTTGTTCGAGCTTTTTTGGCCTTTAATGCTAAAGGTTGTGAATTTAAGCGTGTCAACATAAGTATTGACGTCGGCCAATGTCGGGGCTTCACCGGTTATCGATATGGTATTTTGGGTAAAATCAATTTTAAAATCGGATATGGTTACCGTTGAGGGCGTAATTTGCGACAAATAACCGAACAGCCTCGAAGCCACCGGCTTTTGGTCATGAAGTTTTGGCAATGATTCCAGCTGGTTTTGGACGGTAAGGATCTTGTTAAGGTCCGGTATTTGCTCCAGCTGCGCACTGTCCTGCTTTGCCTGATTTGTCAGATTATTAAGCGTATGTTTCTGAAAACCATCAACTATCACCACAAGCACCAAAAGCACGAATATCGCCACGGCTGTTACCAGGCCCGAAGCTACCATAATGGTTCTCTGCATCCGTTGGATGTGGACGTATTCGGCTTTGACATCCGGCAAAAGGTTGAACTGAATCATCGCCCTTGACCTCCGGTCGCAAAATTAAGAATAAGAACTAAATGTTTAAGCGGTTCGTTATTCGTTAATCGTTTATGGTTTATGGCTTTCATTCTGTCCTCTCGGCCAAGCCTACCGCCACGCCAAAATGGTTGCTGACTGCCGCCAGTTCGTTCTCGCTGGAGGGCGAAAAAGCGACATTGCGCCAGGCGTTGCCTATTTCTACATTCAGCCCGAATTTGTTGGCCAGATAAAGCGGGAATTCCGGGATCGAAGAGGCGCCGCCGGTAACGATAATCCTGTCAAGCTGGCTACCGCCATACCGTGTCTGAAAGAACTTTATAGATTTATCGATTTCGTTAGCCAATAAATCTATCGTGCCTATGATAGCCTGGTAAACTTGCCCCTCTAACTTGTCTTTGCCCAGCCCGAACTTAAACACAAACTGCTCGGCCTGTTTGCCATCTATGTTAAGGTTTTGGGCGGCCGTTTTAATAATGGCTTCCGATCCTGTTGATATGGCCCGCGTTAGCTGAGGGGCGCCGTTGACACTGATGACTAAATCGGTATTTTTACTAGCCACGTCCAAAACCATCATTGGCAAAGTTGAGTTTGGCGGCAGCAATGCCCTTGCCAGCGCTAAATTGTCCGGCTCGAACGCTATGACGTTTAAGCCAATTGATTCCAATAGGTCCAGCCGTTGTTCGACGAATTTGTTCGGCACGCTGGAAAGCAGCACCTCGACCTTGGTTTTATCTTGAGGCGAATCTCCTAGCATCGCCCAGTCGATTTTGGATTCGTCCAAAGGTGTTGGAATCAGCGAATCGGCCTGGTAGCGTATCGATTTAGCCAGCTCTTTGGGTGGCAACCGGTCAATATCAACCACAGTGGTAAAAACTTTTTGCGAAGGTATACCGACGGCTACGTTGCGCGTTGTAACCCGGGCCTGGGCACACAAATCACGGATAAGCTGGGCCAGTTTGGTCTGGTCGGCCGGTGCGTCGCTCACAGAAATATTACCGGTTACCGGCACATAGGCGTACCTTACCAGCGACTTCAGCCCGCCGCCACCGCGAAGCTCAACCAAACGCACAGCAGTCGTGCCGATATCTAGGCCAAAAAAGCCTGATATGCCACTCAGCAGACTCATCTGGCCGTAGCTCCTTTTTTGTGTCCCTGACGTTTAGTTTTGAGTTTCATCTTGCCCACTCTTTTTATCCCCACCACCTAAAAATTGACCGGCGGGAACGGTGTTAACCCAATTATAGCACAAGCGTAATCGGCCAACACAATAGTTATCGACAGTTATCAATAGCTTCTTCCCGCTGTACATCTTCAGTCTTTCTTCTCAGTCCCGTAACAGGCACTCGCGATTATGAGTATTTGTTACAGGAGGCTTGTGCTATTTTTAAAAATAGCTATTTAGGAATTGCTTCAACCAGCTGATTAGGTTGTAAAAAGCTAAGGCTAAGATAGCTTAAAGCACGGGCGGCAAGGTTAGTATGGCATCGGGCGTCTGTGAGTTACTGTTGCTCCCTGTTGCCGGTTGCGCCAGCCAAACTAATGGACTGTAGTTAAAGGTTTCGGCGGCGCCAGGCGAATTAACGTTGCCGCCGGTTCGCCAGAACTTTACTGTGCTGGCTGCAACCGCGCCATTAATGGTTAGCCTGTTGTTGTAGCAATCTGGTGAGGTGTAGCTGTTGGTTGTTAGGGTGGCATCCCAACAAGTATAAATTACCCCGCCCTCTTTGCTGCCGGCTGCTGAAAACTTTGTATCATAATCGCCAGCGGATGGGGGCGGCGCACAGGACCCAGTTGTGGCGTTCAGCGGCCCATTACTGGAGTAACTTTGCTGATATCCCGAAAAGTTAACACCAAACTCAACTGCTTCAACCTGAAAAGTATAGGTAGTATTACATTGCAATCCGGTGGCTGTTGTTGGACTTGTGCCGCCGGAATTTGAAGGATTACCGGGCCCAGTTACTATCAATGCGTAACCTACACTTTCGCCAGGGTCTGGCTGGGCCGTAGTCCAGGCTACCGTAACAGAATTGCTAGTCGT
>CAZUPM010000017.1:0-10558 GCA_964622365.1 uncultured Candidatus Saccharibacteria bacterium
TGTTTGGTTCTAATCTAGCACAGTAGCTACCGTGCTAGACTTGGCGGATGTGATACTTCAAATATCTAATGCCAGCGAAGCAATTCATTCTTGATGCGGTTCCAAGCGGAAACTGGAAGGTGTACCATGAAAACGCCAGGTAAAAGATGAAATTCAAAGAAACAAGAAAACGTTCTATAACTAAATCGGTCACTTTCCGGGTGCTTGTTATAATCTCGGATTTAGTAATGATCTACGCGTTAACCAGGAAAGTTTTTGCCACTATAGCCATTACGGTATTCACTAATATAGCCAGTACGGTTTTTTATTTTTTGCACGAACGGTTGTGGAACAAAATCAGTTGGGGCAGACAGCGATCTAGGAAGTTTTAGTCGGCTGCTCGTTGCGCTTATGATGTTTGAAGTACCATTTAACCAGGCAGTAGCCCGCGATAGAGCCAGTGATTCCGAACACCCAGCCGCTGCCTATATCGAGTGGTGAATGCACCTTGGCCAGCACGCGAGCTACACCGATGATTATGCTTAGTACCAGCATTACGGCCGCGGCTTTTTTGTTATAAAAATATGCGGCGGCGGTCAGAGTCATCGTTAGTAAGGCGTGGTCAGACGGAAAACCATTATCGGCAATATGCGCAAACAGCGGTTTAACGTGCTCACTCACGAATGGGCGAGGATCGTAATACAACCGGCTGGCTACGCGGGACAGTATAAAAGCGATGATTCCGGCGAGTATGGTTGCGGCAAAAAATTGGGCTTTCTTGTCTTTAGCGATGCGCAACCAAGCCACAACTATCACCAGTATCACAAAAAGATACAAATATTGCGCGCAAAAAACGATTATTTTGTCCATTTCTTCAAGTTTGGGGTGTATTAATTATAAAGTCCAATTATTATAAGTAAATAAGCTGCAAACTTTATGGATAAATCTGAAAGACAAAGGCGCCCCTATAAAAAATCAGTCCAAACTCTAGCTAGTCAAAAAAACAGGCGATTTAGTTGGAAAGTTTTGTTTTTGGTGGTTATATGTTCTGTTGCTGCAGCTTTAGCTATGCGTTTTTTGGACAGGTTGCACTACGATAGCGCCCTATCGCAGGCTAACGGCCAGACTATTTCGGCGCAGAACCAGCTAGGCCAGGAACAACACGACCTTAAATTCATCATCAAAAACAGCAGCAGCCCCATAAATTGTTACCAACTTCAATCTTCTTATGACCGCAATTTGTGCTACAACTATAACCCAACTAACTCTAAGCCCTAAACCGTATTAGTGCAGGATGTTAACAGCTCTGGCAGCCACCAGCGCGATAGCGATAAGCGAGAGCGAAGCCTGAAGAAGCATTAGAATTTTGGCCCGCCGGCTCAGTGGCATTGTATCGGTTGGGCTGAAGACCATGGCGTTGGTAGAAGAAACGTAAAGGTAATCCGTAAACGTCGGCTTCCATTCCGGGTGCTTGTAGCCTTCATTCTGATGTTGCGGGAAAAGAAAATCCTGTTCGTATTTTTCGATCCGTTGGCGTTCGTCTGGGCCGCCAATATCAGAGCCTTGCCGTTGGTAGCGGCGCGGCTGCCTTGCAGCAACTGGCCAGCCACCACGGCCAGCGCGTAGCCGTTGGCGATGCTGGTGATAGCTATCAACAGGAACACGTTTACACGGCGGGTTATAGATTTAAAGATGCGTTCTTTGGGAGTGGTAAAAGAAAGAGCCACGAGCAAAAGGACTTCAATAACAGGGATAAAATACCGGGGCGCTACTAAAAATCTGTTAGGCAGCACCAGCTGCAAGATTATTGCCACCAAAGTGGCGACTTGCACGTGCCAAGTCGGGTCCAACACATGATGTTTATTTTTTAGAAATCCTTGCATGACAGTTCGCTGTTTATAATAGTGCTATTTTTGCGGCGTTTTTGCAAGATCTATTTGCTGTGACGTTAATCATATTGACATTGCTTGCGCGCAGGTATAAAACAAAAGTACACTGCTTAATCAAAAGGGAAACAAATGCGAAAAACCATTGTCTGGCCTAAAAAATATATTAGTTCCCTTACGCTGCACGTCGTGCAATGGTTACGTTAAACGTTATTTTTAAAACTTCGATGGCGTACAATAGAGCCATCAATGAGAGAGATTGCCAACTTAAAACAAGCCAACGCCGTGTTGGCCGCTTTCGTACCTAGAGCCAGAGATACCGGAGCTTATACTTTAGGCCGGATGCGGCAGTTAATGAATTGCCTTGATAATCCGCAAAACAAACTTAGGGTGATTCATGTCGCCGGTACCTCCGGCAAAACTTCTACGTGTTATTACATCAGCGCTCTGCTTGGTGCTGCCGGCCTTAAGACGGGCCTAACCGTTTCGCCCCATGTCACTAACGTTAATGAACGCGTACAAGTTAATACTAAACCGCTGGCCGAGTCGAAATTCTGCAGTGAATTGACGGAATTTTTAAAATTGGTAGAAAAAAGCGGGCTACAGCCTTCTTATTTTGAAGTCTTAGTTGCCTTTGCTTATTGGGAATTCTATCGGCAAAAAGTAGATTACGCTGTTATAGAGGTTGGTTTGGGTGGCTTACTGGATGGAACGAACGTTGTCGAGCGAGCTGATAAAGTTTGCGTCATCACGGACATCGGGCTAGATCACATTAATGTGCTTGGCGATACTTTGGAAGAAATAGCCTTCCAAAAAGCCGGTATTATTCAGCCTGGCAATGAAACTTTTTGCAACCGCCAGGCGTCTAAAATCATAGATGTTTTTCGGGAACGCGCGCGGCAGCAAAAAGCCCGGCTACACGTAATTAGTGCCGGTCAAGCAGCCGAGGGACTGGCTTTTTTGCCGCTGTTCCAGCAACGAAACTTTAATTTGGCGCGGACCGTTTCGGATTTTGTCTTAAGGAGGGATGGCCACAAACCACTTTCATCAACGGCTACGCTTAAAGCGGCGCAAACTATCATCCCGGCGCGAATGGAAACTTTTAATATCGGCAAGAAAACAGTCATCCTGGACGGCGCTCATAACGCCCAAAAACTGGCGGCCTTAAAAGAAAGCATCAAAGCCCGATTCCCTAACCAAAAAATCATCGCACTGGTTAGTTTTGTAGATGGCCGTGGTTTTAGGATCGAAAGCAGCTTGAAAGAACTGGCCCAACTAACCGACACGTTGATCATTACTTCTTTCCAGCGCGCTAAACAGGATTTACCTTACGGACCGGTGCAGCCGGAGCTTTTAGCCCAACAAGC
The DNA here is from genome assembly GCA_964622365.1 of uncultured Candidatus Saccharibacteria bacterium. GTDB lineage: Bacteria > Patescibacteriota > Saccharimonadia > Saccharimonadales > UBA4665 > CAZUPM01. Next base: position 3,233 of record CAZUPM010000017.1, read on the forward strand.
TTTGGGCTACGGTTTTAAAAAAATCGAAACCATTGACGATCCACTTGAAGCGTACCATAAACTTTTAGCCTGCCAGGAACCGATATTACTTATTACCGGCTCGTTTTACCTGGTGGACGACTTAAGACCCGAGGCGATCCGGGCATGATACGTTTTATCGCCGCGATTGATAGCAAAAACGGGCTGGCCGGAGAACACGGTATACCCTGGCAAGGTAAAATCCCGAGTGACGTCAAATACTTTCGTGACAAAACACTAAAAAGCACTGTTTTAATGGGCTATGGGACTTACGCGGAATTTCGGAAGCCGCTACCAGGTCGTCGTAACTTGGTGGCAACATCAAAAGCTGGACCACTGCTGCCAGGCTTTGAAGCCGTAAACAACGCCCGCGGTTTTTTAGCAGCGGCTAATTCTGGCATCTGGGTAATAGGCGGCGCCGGCTTGTTCGCTAGCACCCTAGATCTGGCAGATGAACTTTACCTGACCCGTGTTGAAGGGGATTTTCACTGCACCAAATTTTTTCCGGCATTCAAGAGCAAGTTCAAACTCATATCCAGTTCCGAGCACCACACCGAAAACGGCACAAACTTCCACTTTGAAATTTGGCAAAAAACTTGACTCACAATAGTACGTCTGTGTTAAACTAGCTCACAATGCATAAGCATAAGGGCTCCGATGCGTAAAAAGCCAGGGAGCCTTTTTTGTTATAAACAGCCCTTCGGGGCTGTTTTTTTATGCATTTTTATCATCTAAAAGGAGGGCTGTTATGGGCAATAACCACAATAACTTAAACACCTAATACCGTAGCGGAGCAGCTCTTTAAAGAGCTGCTCCATAAATTTTTAAAGTATTAGGGAGCAATAATGATTAACAACTATAAGGGCGTGGAAGACACGATAGTTTTTAGTGAATTGGTTAATAAATTGCGAAGTTTTTGCTTGTCCAAAAACTTCTGTGAAGTTAGCACCCAAGATCGTTTAAGTATATTAGCGGCTTGCGAGGATCCGCAAACGGTAGCCACCTATAACTACATGGGCGAAGTTTGGCCGTTACCGCAAACAGGGCAAATGTGGCTGGAGCATGAACTTTTAACCAGGCCGAAGCTGCCCGGAGTTTTTTGCGTAAGTACCAGCTATCGTAACGAGCCGCACCCCGTAGCCGGAAGGCACAAGCTCATATTTCCCATGTTCGAGTTCGAACTAAAGGGAGGGATAAACAACTTGCAAGATTTTGAATCAGAGCTGCTAGAATACCTGGGTTTTGGCGAAAGAAAAGGCTTTTTTTACAAAACTTACGACGAGCTAAAAAAATTTTACAAAGTGCGCGAGCTAACTCACAGGCAAGAAAACAAAATGCTGGAAGATTTTGGCCCAGTGGTGTTTTGTAAAGATTTTCCGACTTACACTTCCCCGTTCTGGAACATGCGTAAAAAAGACATCGCATACTCGCGTAAAATCGATGTAATAATTGATGGCAACGAAACCATTGGTAGCGCCGAGCGAAGTACCAATGTCCGGGAAATGGCAGAGGAATTCTATACTATCAGTGGTGGCCGATACGCCAAAAAGTTGTTCGAGCTATTTGGCAAACATCGGGTAGAAAAAGAGCTAAACGAGTTTCTGTCACTCAACTTTTTCCCTCGCAGCGGCGGCGGAATTGGCATGACCAGGTTAATTGATGCGGCCAAAAAAAGCAGATTAGCCGCCACCGTTTAGCCACTTAACCAAAACGGTGTTCTAGAGCCTGGAGGCGTGGAGATTTTCGGAATGGCTAAGCATCCAAATGCCAATCAGCGTCATAAGGCCGGTCACGGCCTCGGCCGCCAGCGCCCAGTTACTAAGATCGATAGCATCGCCAAAAAGAAACACGGCAGCCATGATGCTGATAACCGGTTCCGACATTTCCATTACCGGCTGCGACACTGCCACCGGGCCAGCGCCGTAAGTATTCTGCGCCATAATTATAGACAAAATGCCGGCCAAAAACAGCGCGTAAAGTTGCCAGCCGCCAAACACGGCGCCAATGCCGTGGTGAAACTGCTCGGTAACCAACTTTGTAAACATCGCTACCAGCGCGAAACTAAACCCGGCAGCCAAACCGGAAATGCCGGCACGGTGTTCGCGGTTGCGCGTTCGTCGCACAATATAAACACCGGCGGCAATTATAAAAAGCGCTACGCCCGTAGCTCCCAACCAGTGCCCGGCATCAAAAGCCCTATGCCCCGTTTGGGGGTTCGTGCTGGCTATCAAACCGCTAAGGCCCAAACACATAAGAGCTATGGCTCCCCATTCCCTTGGGCCGGCCGCGACTTTATATCGAAAATGCAAAATCAACATTAAAAAAATTAAGTCAACTGTCAGTAAAGGCTCAACCACGATTAGCGAACCGGTCCTAAGTGCCCCAGCCTGGCACACGAAGGCCAGCACTTGCAAGCCAAAACCAGCCAGCCAAATTTTGTTGGTGGTCAGGTTCTTCATAAAGTCGCGACGAAAAAGTTCTTCTATAGAAGGTTCGCCGGCAATCCGTCGTTGAATTACCGCCGAAGTGGCATTAAACAGCGCGGCAGCCAGGGCAAGTATGATAATGAAGGCCATAGGACTCCCAAGTAAGCCCTTATATCATAACGGAAAAACAATAAAATAGATAAAGCGCTCTTGCCTTTTTACTAAAGCAAATTAAGAGCTTTTAAGGCTTGTGCCTTTTCGTAACAAAATTTGCAAAGAGCCGACGATTACCGGGATACTAAGCGCGCCGGTCAAATACTGCGGCAGCGTCGTAACCTCTCCAAACACCAACTCTAGCCCAAGCCATTCTAAAGACCTGCTATAGGATAATCTGGGGCAAACTTTGATTACTCAATTTCAAAAGGGTTGTCGGTAGGCCGGATACGTCTAATGTTGCGGTGAATGCGCTCACACTCAGTGGGAATTTGCACCGCACTGCGGCTTGGGTCCGGATAGCAACCATCTGATTCTGGAGTTGTTTCTGCAGGCAAAAATACTCCCTTAATAACAACGGTCTCATCGCCTCGCGGAGGATTAAAGGGATCGAAATTTCCTAGCTCCATAATCAACATACTCTCACTTAACTGATTGGTTTGCAAACGCAACCAAGCCAAACACCGGCCCCAAGTTGAGCCATCCTAAATGATGGCTGGCGGGAGCCGAGTTTGGGCAGAACCTTAACCTCTGCTCTGTTTGGTAGGCCAGATTTCTAGAGCCCTTCGGGCTTTGGTCTCGCGGCGACGGATAAACATCCATAACGCGCCTGCAGCATCCACCTCTACTCCCATCTCTTCGGCCAGGCTGGGTCTATCATATTCCAGCGCTGCCAGCTCCGACCATAAATAGGGCAAGCTAGTAGGTAGAAAGTTCCGGCCTTAGGCGCTTCTAGGCATCGCGGCGCAGTACCAGCCAGTAGGTGCCGGCGACGGCGATGGCCGTGAGGCCGAGGTAAATTCCAGCCTCGATGCGCTGGAAATCCCAGTTGCTTTGGCCAAGCCGCATGTATTGTGGCTTCTAGCTTGGGAATGTCTACGATGTTTGATTCGAACACTACGTTACCGCCAGAAAGCAGCGGCTGGGCGTTGCGAAAGCCCAGGCTCTCTAAGACGCCGGCCAGTTTGCTGCCGTGCATGTTGGGGTTAGACGGGCCGATTCCGCGCAGTAGTGCAACATATTTCATTTACCAAATTATAACTTAAAATTTGGTTCTTTTAGTGCCAGGCCCAAAGACAAATATTTATTAACTAGAATAATTTAAAAGTCTATGCTATAATTAGCGTAAGCAAGTGGTTACTAAAACCTCTCCGTTGTCATAATTCGTCTAATAAACTTACTATCATCGCGGTTAGCCAAGTACATCGCGAGCGATATTAGTTAAAAAGGAAGCAGTATATGGCAAAAAAGCTATATGTAGGCGGTCTAGCCTACAGCGTAACCGACAAAGATCTAGAACAACTATTTGCAGAACATGGTGCGGTTACCAGTTCGGCGGTCATTAAGGACCGTGGTAGCGGCCAATCCAAAGGGTTTGGATTCGTAGAAATGGAAAACGACGCAGAAGCCGCTGCCGCAATGGCAGCCTTAAATGGCAAAGAAGTTAGCGGGCGCTCCATTACAGTCAACGAAGCTCGGCCTCAGGAAGACCGGCGCTCTGGCGGTGGTTTTCGCAACCGTCGCTAGATACTAAGCTGAATATTGACAAGAGCCAGTTCTACGCTGGCTTTGGCTGGACGTATGTTTATGAAGAAAATCAATAAACGCATTGAGATAGTTTGTTCTGATATGCCGCGCCTTAGCTCCATGAGCAAGCCGTCTCGTAATGCTATATGGGCTTTGCTGTCTAAGCACTATGCCTCTGTAGAAATCACGACTGTGACGAATCTTGCAGACCTGGAGGCCTTGGCTCTCCGTAACCCGGATCTAGTTTTTCTGGGCACGGAATATGTGTTGGACGCCCAATCCGATTTGGCCATTGATAACAAGCTTTGGGTAAGCCGATTTTTGGACGCGAACGACATAGCGTACACGGGTTCTAGCCAAATGGCGCTCGAACTTGGCCGCGACAAAGCCAAGGCAAAGATGGCTGTAGCGGACGCTGGGCTTAGCACTTCGCCGTTTTATGTCGCTGGCTCAAATAAGCTATTGTCCGAAACGAACGATGATTTGTCGTTCCCATTGTTTGTCAAACCCATAAGCCGCGGCGGCGGGGTGGGGATTGATAACGACTCGGTAGTACATAATCAAGAGGAGCTACATGCCAAAGTCACCTCGATTGCGCTCCAGCATCAATCGGATTCACTGGTAGAAAAATATTTACCGGGCCGTGAATTTAGCATAGCTATTTTAAAAAACGAGGTCAGCCGCGAGCTTATCGTCATGCCTCTAGAGCTTATCGCTCCGCTGGATATGAACGGCAACCGTATTCTAAGCGCGGCAATAAAATCATCGGACACCGAAAGCTTTATCGGGGTTGAAGAAATAACTCTTAGAACAAAAATCATTGACTTTGCGGTTGACGCTTTCCGCGCCCTGGGCGCCCGCGATTATGGTCGGATAGATGTTAGGCTAGATGACCGTGGCGAACCGCAATTTTTGGAAGTAAATCTGCTGCCTAGTTTGATAGAAGGCTACGGTAACTTTCCGAAGGCTTGCCAACTTAATATCGGGATGGAATATCAAGAAATGATTCTGAGCATCGTCAAACTGGGTTTGGGGCACAATAACCTTTCGGAAGAAGAAGAGCTAGAAGCGTCGCCGGAACTTTTGCCGTAAAGCACAAAATTAGGCCTATTTAAGGCTCGTGGCGTGGGGTTTAATGTGGTTTTAATGGGACGCCACTTCTAAAAGCGAGACTTGTAATACGGTTAGCTTTTTATTTTGGTGGTGCCAAAGATTTTGCAGTGTAGGCCTAGCGCTCATTTGTGGCGGAGGAAGGTCCAGTAAAAAGCCACAAAGATGAGGACGGTGCCGATGTTGGCTATCAGCCGCTGCCAAAAATGGTGGCGGAAGAACGCAAAATCCATGCCGACGATGACGCCCGCCATCAGTAAAAGGTAGAGAATCGCGATTACAGTTTTGCTCATTTTTTAATCCTCTGCTTAAATTATAGGCCACAAGACAAGGTTTACGAAGCCGGCGTATAATGCGAGTATGAAAAAATTTCCATATTGGGTTTGGGTTATCGCGGCCGCCGTGGCCTGGCCGGTTGTGCTTCTGGCAACCAGGCTGACGATTAGCCCACACCGGTTTCACGAGGTGCTGATATTCTTCGGCGGCTTTTGGCTGGGCGTGGCCGAGGCCAGCACTGCCCGCAAAGTTGCTAAATAAACTGGTGAGGTATAATAAGGAACATGGAAGATAAGCAAAAAGGAGTCGGCAAGTTTTTAGGCGTGCCGTACGATTGGCGGCGGCCAACGCTGGCGCGGCTTAAATCACGCTGGTGGAACCCATACGACCCGCGGTTTTTTACGCCACGAACTTGGGGTTGGGGCTTTGATTTTAATTTATACTGGCTGTTCCACACTAGAAAAAGGTAGCCAAAACTTTACCTGTTGGTTTGGATGACCGATAGGATGTTGCCGGATGGATCTTTAAACCAGGCAATGGATGGGCCGGTGTTTGGACCACCACTGCGCATTATTCCCTTTTCGTCCTGCTTGGGAGGCATATTAACATCGCCCAAAAATAAAAAAGACTCATTTGATAAAAAGTGGTCGCCTACTATCGGTTTATTTGGTCATACCAGCATACCGAATCTACTACTCGAATATCAGAAACAATTAAAAATAACTGCTCCTGAGTTACGAACTCTATTAGCATTACTCTCTCACAAGTGGAATGTAGACGAGCCGTGGCCTTCGAACGCAACAATTAGTTTAAGAGCAAACTGCTCACCAAGAACTGTACGCAAGCATACCGCTTCAATGGAAGCAAAAGGAGTATTAAAACGATTATCAGGGATTCATCCTTCAAATGTCTTCGACTTATCGGCTCTTAAGTTTAAGCTTGAAGAACTTGCTATAAATGACCCCCGCTACGGTCAAAAAGAGTCATCTGCTAGGTTAAAGTCAACCGGGGTAGAGGGGTCAATATTAACCCCCAAAGAAGACACAGTTAAAGAAGACTCATTAATAATACATAGTAATAACTTGAAGGTATCTAATGATAATTTAGAATTTACTGATAATGAGGTTAATAGTATATATGACTATTATCTTAAATGTTTTAATAAGGAACCTTATCAGTGCCAATTAAACGATAAGCGTAAGTCTATGATAAAGCTACGTCTAAATGACTGTGGTAAAGATATGCTAATGAAGGCTATTGAAACTGTTTCATTAAACGAGTGGTACATGGGTGCTAATGACCATGGCTTTAAAGCTGACCTAGACTATATTCTTAAGAGTTATGATAACGTCGAGAAAATGACAAACCTGATAATTTCAGAAAGACTTGAAAGTCATAGAAAGATGAGAGCGTTTTCGATGACTAAATTTTTAGAAGCTCAGGAAGATAGATATTAACGAAACTAGAGCAATAATAACCCCCAAATCCCAACTCTGGACTCACTCATTCAGTTGGTGAGGTTGAACTTGAAAGGTTAAAGGAACAGCTAAAATAAGCCGAGAACTAGTCAATCCTTCCTTAAACAGCCTGAACAAAAGAGTGCTGGTACGAGGAGATGATGTATTGGGAGTAATCAGTCCCTAATATACTTCTCCATCTCAATATCTCACCAATTATGTAGTGTAACTGGTTGGATTCCTCGACCTCCACGAATTTTCTAGCTTCTTCATTTAATCTGTTACCTTTAATGAAGATG
>CAZUPM010000018.1:0-10457 GCA_964622365.1 uncultured Candidatus Saccharibacteria bacterium
TTCCCTGAGAGTCGACAGGTCGTTTCGTTCCAATTAGCAATTATCAATTTACAATTTACTAATAAAGACCTATGAGAGGGGGTGGGCACCACTCATAGGTCTTTTTTAGGCCAGAAACGCGTTCCGGCCTGATTACACCCTTCAACCCACCCCAGCGAAGCATCGACGTCCAAAAAACTTAAAGACTCGTGCCTCCGCCCGAAGGCAGAACCGTCAGGCTCACTTTGAAATGGGGAACCCCGACAAATCGGAGCGTTAGTTAAAGGGGTTAGTTTGTTTTAGAGCGTGTATCTGGCAAACCCACCTCGCCAAGCGCTATAGAAAAGTGGAGGGTAACAACTTTAGCTATGGCACGCTCTAAAACAATCTAACTTTTCTCCGGCGTAAGCCGAAGTGTTAGAATTTGGGGGTATCCTCAGCCAAAAAAGCTCAGGACACCTTATATAAGGTGCGTAAACGCTTGTGTAAAGCGATTACAAGTTGCAATTTTATCAAATACGTGACATTATGTCAATACTTTTAAATATTCTTTTATATTTGTCAAAAAGCTAACGCTAAGCCAGCCAAACTATCCGGATCGCCTGCGCGAGATTCCCAGCCCGCCGAAGGAATTATTTGTGCTTGGCACCGATTTGAATAAGCTGCTTAGCCGTCCTAGCGTAGCGATTGTCGGAAGCCGTCGTGTTTTGACTTACGGCCGTAACGTCACAGCAAAGTTAGCCGGCGAGCTGGCTGCGCAGGGCCTGATAGTTATCAGCGGCCTGGCGCTTGGCGTCGACGGCATTGCGCACCAGGCAGCAATCGACGCTGGCGGCATCAGCATTGCGGTGCTACCTTGCGGTCTGGACCAGGTTTATCCAGCCACGCACCAACAATTGGCGCTCGGACTTTTAGAAAAAGGCGGGGCGCTGGTTAGCGAATACCCAAAGGGGATGCCCGGGCTTAAGCAAAACTTCGTGGCTCGCAACCGCCTGGTAGCAGGCTTAGCCGATGGTTTAATCATTACAGAAGCAGCCGAAAGAAGCGGCAGCCTGCACACGGCAAGGTTCGCGCTGGAACAAGGCAGGGAAGTCATGTCTGTGCCGGACAATATCACCGGCCCCACCAGCGTTGACTCCAATAACCTAATCAAGTCTGGCGCCCTACCAGTAACTTCCACCGATGATGTTTTGAGCGCCCTTGGCCTAAAACCGCGGCTTGAGGGCAGCAAGCCAGTTCCCAAAGGCGCAAGTGCTATCGAACAAAAAATCATCGATCTGCTTGTGGGTGGCCTCTACGACGGCCACGAGCTCCAAGCCGCCAGCTTGCTAGAGCCCGCTGAGTTTAACCAAACCCTAACAATGCTGGAGCTCACCGGCAAAGTCCGTAGCTTAGGCGCCAATAATTGGACGCTCGTTTAGTTTTATGTAAGATGCTTCGCCCGAGTCTACATAAAGATCCACCGGACCTTTATGCGAGCGAACCAGCGGGCCTTTTACGCTAAGCAGGCGTAAGTTTTAATGCAAAAGGTAGCTTTAAATTATCGATCTCGCAAAAGACTGCTGCTGCGACTCACGGTATCCTTAATATCAGTTATATAAAGTATACAAAGCTGATGTTTTGGGTCGTCATCTAGACACGGCTAGTTGTGGTCGGCTTAAGGCATGCTTTTTGCATTAAAAAAACGGCCCGTGAGCCGTTCCTTCCTTGGCTGGTTTGTCGGATTCTATTCCCCGGCAGGCTCTTCGCTAGCACCGTCTATAGCCAAATCACCTACAGGTTTTGCGGCTGCCCGGCGGCGAAATTCTACCAACTGTTGATAGGCTTCTCTGTCGAGGACTTGCTCGGCTGCAGCTCGGACAGGGTCGTGTGAGCTAGGCAAACCATTCAAATTCACATGCATTTTTTCCTTTCTGCAGCGCCAACAAATAAAAAAGCCACTCCTCATTTGGTAGCGGCCCCGTTTGTTGGTGTCTTGCCATTAACCTTATACTTTCAGATTATTACTTGCGCTTTATTTTGTCAAGGCTGCAGTTTGGCGACATAAAATACAAAAACTACTTGCTAAAGTTTATAATTTGCATATTATTAACGCTTGCGGATATGCTAGTTAAATATATATGAGCAAAAATTTAGTAATCGTAGAAAGCCCGGCCAAGGCCAAGACTATTGGCGGCTATTTGGGCAAAGACTTTACCGTTAAGAGCAGCATGGGCCATATCCGGGATTTGCCTAGAAAAGGTTTGAATATTGACATCAAGCACGATTTCACACCCACTTATGAGATTTCGCCTGACAAGCAAAAAATTGTCAGCGAACTTAAAAAAGCCGCCAAGGGTAGCGAAGTTTGGCTAGCCAGCGATGAAGACCGCGAAGGCGAGGCCATCGCCTGGCACCTGACCAAGGCGCTTGGGCTAGACCCCAAAAAAACAAAGCGGATCGTATTTCACGAAATCACCAAACCGGCTATCGAACGCGCCGTAGAAAGCCCTCGCAACGTAGACGAATACCTGGTCAATGCCTACCAGGCCAGGCGGGTACTGGACCGGCTGGTAGGTTACGAAATTTCGCCTATATTATGGAAGAAAGTCAGGGCAGGGCTAAGCGCCGGTCGCGTGCAATCGGTAGCTGTGCGGCTGATCGTAGAGCGCGAACGCGAAATAAAAGATTTTAAACCCGAGGGTTCATTCAAAGTCACTGCGATTTTTGATGCCAAAGGCAAAGAGTTGCCGGCAGAGCTATCCGAAAAGCTAAAAGATTCTAAAAAAGCGCGGCAATTTATGGAGGCCGCCAAAACCAGCACGTTCACCGTCAAATCCACCGACCAAAAACCGGGTACACGTAGCCCCGGCGCACCGTTTACTACAAGCACCCTGCAACAGGAAGCCTCGCGCCGTCTCGGCTTTAGCGTGCGGCAAACCATGACTTTGGCGCAGCGGTTGTACGAAGCAGGATCGATCACATACATGCGCACCGACAGTACTATAATAAGCGGCTTGGCTATCAAAGCAGCCGAAGATTACATAGTTAAAAATTACGGGCAAAATTATCACGAACGGCGTCAATATAAGACCAAAAAAGAATCCGCGCAGGAAGCCCACGAAGCTATACGGCCAACCGACTTCGCCAAAACCAGCGCCGGCACTGACAGCCAACAGCAAAAGCTGTATCAACTTATTTGGCAACGGGCCCTGGCCGGCCAAATGGCGGCAGCCCAGGTTGAAAAAACGGAGGTAACCATAAGTGTATCTGGCAGACCCGAAGTTTTTGTTGCCAAAGGCGAAGTTTTGAAATTTGATGGTTTTATGAAGGTTTATGGCGGGATGAAGGACGATGTCATTTTGCCACCCTTAAAGGTTGGCGATAAGCCTGGGCTAAAACAAATGCTGGCCAGCGAGACCTTTAGCCGGCCACCGACGCGCTATAGTGAGGCAGCACTGGTAAGAAAACTGGAAGAACTCGGCATTGGCCGTCCAAGCACTTACGCGCCGACGATTTCGACCATCCAAACACGAGGTTACGTTACCAAAGGTGACCTAGAAGGAGAGGAACGCGAGATATCCGAACTCAAATTGGAGAATTCTCAAGTCTCTAGTCTCAAATCTCAAATCCCGGTCGGCGCCGATCGTGGCAAATTGCTGCCAACAGCAGCCGCTGAAGTAACCACGGACTTCTTGATAAAATACTTCCCTAACATCGTGGATTACGATTTTACGGCTAACGTAGAAAACGATTTTGATAAGATAGCCGAAGGGGCAGAGCAGTGGCAACGCATGATCGCGGCCTTTTATAAAGAATTCCACCCGCTTATCGCCAAGTCCGAAACTGCCAGCCGCGAAGAAGTCAGCCAGGCACGCCAACTGGGGGTTGATCCTAAAACAGGCAAGCCGATAATGGCCCGGTTTGGCCGCTACGGACCGATGCTGCAACGGGGCGAAGCCGAAAGCGAAGAAAAGCCGGACTTCGCGCCACTCCCGGATAACGTCTCTATGGAAGATGTCACCCTTGAACAAGCCTTAGAGATGTTTAAGTTACCGCGGCTGGTAGGTAAGACGACTGACGGCCAGGAAATCAGAGCCAATATTGGCCGCTACGGGCCTTTTATCCAAGTCGGCAAGCTATTTGTCTCCATAAAAGGGTATGATCCTATGCGAATTAAAGAAACCGAGGCCAGAAAACTGTACCTGGCAAAAATGAAGCTGGACGCCAAAAGGAACATTGCTGAGTTTAAAGACGGCTTGAAAGTACTGAACGGGCCATACGGCCCCTATGTAACTGATGGCAGAAAGAATGCCCGCATTGATAAGTCCATAGATGCTAAGCGCCTGACCGAAGAAGAGGCCCGTAAAATCCTTGAAGCGGCACCTTTCAAACGGCGCCGGCCTCCACGACGCCAAGTTAAAGCCTAACTTTTCCACATTTTGCTATCATAGCAACTTGTTTTATGACGATATCTGTACAACATAGAGTAGGTTAATCCGTCCATTTCGTGCTACAATAATACTGTAACTTTAAAGTTGACTTTTAAAAATATTAGTTTTATAATTATATAAAAGCCGGCCATCTAGGCCGACAGGGAAGTGTAATGGCAGAAGTAAAATCCACCAATCCATTAAGCAACGTGGAACCCGTAGTCCGCGACGTACTAAAAACCATCGAACGTGAGCGTGAACAAGAGATAGTGTCACGCCGGTTTGGCTTGTTTGACCGCAGGGAAACGCTGGAGCAAATCGGCGAACTTTTGGGGATTACGAGAGAGCGCGTGCGCCAGTTGGAGAAGGTGATCGTCACCCGTCTAAAGGCCAACGGCGAAAAATTACCTCACATCCCGGAAGTCCAATCCACGATTTTGAAACAACTGGCCACCACCGGCAATGCCGCCCGAGTTAGCAGCCTCACAACAAGCTTGGTAGGTGATGACTCGCGTGTCAATCAGGCTCGCGTAGCATTTTTGTCAGAGTTGTGCCCCAAGCTGGCAGTCATAGAAGAAAACGACTTTTACCACAACGCGGTTGGCGACAACTCGGTTTTTAGCGACAAAGCTATCAAGGAACAAGTCAATCGTTTGATTGAAATCATCAAAAAAATTAACGAGCCCGCTTCCATTGAAAAAGTAGCTGAGGCAGCCAAAATATCCGATCCTAAGCAGGCCGAGGCGTTAGCCAGTATCAGCAAACAGCTGGCGACACTTAACGGCCGCTGGGGCCTTATCAAATGGCCGATGGTCAATCCTAAAAACATCCGCGACAAGATTTACGTGATTTTAAAAGAGAACGGCAAGCAAATGCACTTTAACGAGATTGCCGATGCCATTAAAAAGTCCGACTTTAAGCGCAAAGACGTGACCACTCAGGCTATCCATAACGAGCTCATCAAAGATCAACGATTCGTATTGATAGGGCGGGGCATTTACGCCCTCAAAGAATGGGGATACAAAAAGGGCACCGTGTCCGACATTATCAGTGAAGTGTTAAAAGAAGCCGGCGAGCCGTTGCACCGCGACGAAATCGTCAAACGCGTACTTAAAAGTCGTTTCGTTAAAGAAACAACCATCCTGTTGAACCTGCAGGGCAAGCCGCAGTTCAAGCGCGTCGCTAAAGCAACCTACGACCTCGACCCAGCCGACGACGAGTGAACACCAATGTCGAGCTGGGAAGAATGGGAAGCCCTATCTCAGCAAGATAAAGAAGCACTGATAAGCGAGAGCAACGTTAATTTATTAGCGCTCCACAAAGGAGTAGGGGCAGTAACATTCATAGACCTTATTACTCCAGCTTTTAACAATGACACTAGTGGGCTATACCGGTGATGTACTTGATGTAGGAGAAGATGAGCAAGGACCTTGGGCTCTTATCAAAGTTGTCAGCCACGACATGCAGCTAGAAGGCGTGCAAGAAGTGCGCCGGGGTATACAGCAACTTTCAATTCTTATTTCCAAGATGCGCCAGAAGCAGAACCCCAAAAGTTTTATGTAAAAGACATGCATACCTGTGTTTTTAGAGGTTCGCCGGAATTACATCAACCATAATTGTACAAATTACGAACAAGGTAGTGAGGTCCAAATGGCAGGGGCTTGGCGTTAAAAGTCAGTAGGCGGGGAAATTGAGTAGAGTAGGGCCGGAAAAGTAAATCAAAAACGCAGGCAGGCGGAAAGTATTAATTGAATCACGTAGCAGAGCAATAGCAAACGAGCTATAAACATGACGTCGTACAATATATCTTTTGCGACTCTTACGTATTCTATAAAGATGGTAAGTTATACCTCTGCCGCAGGGGAGTATATGCCACTAACGCTCCAATTGATTAGCTATTTCCTATTAGCTTACACTTCGTTAATTACACCCTTAGCCGGCCTTAACTAAACAAGAATTGAGCGCTAAACTGGCCTAGCGCCTGGTTGACAAATGTCACACTAGCTTGACTTTTCCACAGTCTTGTCGTGAAATAATTTGCTTTTTCATGCTTTAATGTTATTTATATTACTTTCCCCTGGCCTACGCCTATAATTGATTATTTTGACTTTGGCTCTTTTATATTGTTTGTATATATTTTTAGAAGCTAAAAGCTGATCAATTATATATAGAACAAATTACGAACAACTAGAATAGAGGGGGCTAGTGGCTCACACTTTACAGCTTTATTTATAGTAAACTCTACCGGGTACCTGCACGTCTACATACTGGCTGGGAGTGATGCCCTTGCCGGCAAGATACTGGGCGGTAGCCAGGAATGCCCCGACCTGCTGTTTGCCACTGGCATTATCGTAAAGGTTTAGTTTAACAAAATAAGGCTCGCCCACAAGGCGAACATCCAGCTCGCCCGAGGCCGGGGGTAATGTAAGGCTTTGTATCTTAAATTTCGAGCTAGTGAACGCAGCATCAACCAAGTCGATGAAGCTTAGGTCTGGTCCTGTAAGCACCGAACGGCCGGCCGCCGCGTTGAGGCCACTCTGGTCGTACACGATAGGCAATTTTATCGTGGAGGCTTGAGTCGAGCTAATTTGGCTTATTGATTTGCCTGTAGCGCCCAGCACATAGGTCCCGCCGTTCTGGCTAATTAATATCAAAGCTGGCGACGCAAGCATCAGGTTAACAGTTGGCTGCCGGCCTATAAGCGGCAGGCCTATGGTCACGTTGCTGAGTTCCGGAAACTTCGCCTCCAGTTTCTTTTCAATTTTGGCAGCATTAATCGTCAACTTTGTCCGACTCATGATTGAACCGTCAAGCATCTGCTTGGCCGCGCTGGCATATACGCTGATCGGCTGCAAAAAGTTTACGGCTAACGACGAAGCGTTGTTTAGCACGGCCACCTTAGGATTCGAGCTAAGAGTTAAGTCATACAAAGCGCCTAAAGCCAATATTAGAGCTACCCCAAAAGCCAATAGCCTTTTAGGCTTGCTAGCCGATTGGGTTTTAGTTTGGTCTGGCCCAGCCGCTTTTGGCCGTGGGGCGGGTTGCTTCTGGCCTGTGCCAAACCTGGCCCTAGGAGAACCATAATACTCAAGTCCCCTGCTCCGTCCCAGGCCTTGAGATGGCTGCCTTAAATCGGTTGTACTGGATTTACGTTTAAACATCGACGCTATAATAAGGGTTAAATCATTGGTTGGCTTTGCTTAAAATCAATTCGGCTAACTCGCTAGCTGCGCCGGGCTTAGCAAAGCCATGCAGGTTGCGCCCCAGCGCCCGGCGCCGGTCCTCCGAAGACAGTAGCTCGATAATCGGCACTGCTAGAATATCAGGCTTCAAAAGATTCTCTTCATCTATAACTAATGCAGCCTTGTTTTCGACGAGTAAAAGCGCATTTTTCAGCTGATGCCCGCCAGTTAGAAGTGGATTTGGCGCGATGATGCAAGCCTTGCCCTGTATGGCGAACTCGGCGATGTTGGTAGCGCCCGCCCTGGTTACAACCACATCTGCCGCCCCGCTGTAAACGTACAAGTCTTCAATAAAACCCTTGACAGTCACTTTTTTGCGCAGCGCTGGGTTGCCTAACAGCTCGTCATAAGCCCGCTCAACATTTGCTGCATGCTTGCGACCAGCCACATGTACAATGCGCAACCCGGAGAATTTTTCTAAAATTATTGGTGACACCTTCACTACCCCTTCGTTTAGAAGCCTGGCGCCATTACCTCCCCCAGTTACAAACAAAAGTTGGTCGTTCGCGTCAATTTTGAGCTGCTTTTTATACTCAGCTTGTAGTTTTTCGTCAACCGCTCGGAATTTGCCCGAAACTGGCACCCCAACCGTCACAGTTCGCACCCGTGGATAATACTTAGCGTAAACCTCCTCAGGCAGAGCAACGGCATGCGCCTTGGCCCACCGCGCGATTATACGATGCCCCAGGCCCGGCAACGCATCGGAATCATGAGTAATAAACGGTATATGTAGACTAGCCGCCGCCAAACCCACCGGCACGCCTAACATCCCCCCCTTAACAAACATCACATCACACTTCAATCCCTTAAGCAGCCGACGGCTTTGCATAAAACCTATTAGCATCCGGAAAAAATCCCGGGCATTTTTTACCATGGTAGCTAAATAAAAAACCTGTTTTACTCCAGCTCCATGATAACGGCGGAACTTCCCTGCCCAAACCGTATAGGCTTCGTCAATATCCTCATGGTTGGCCGCGATATCGCCCAAGTTATCACCTCGCTGGCCAATAAAAACTACGCGAACATCAGGCTTGAGCCGCTTAAGCTCGTGCGCTACCGCCAGCACCGGGGTTATATGCCCTCCGGAGCCGGCGCCCGTCAGTACGATTGTCATGGCGGCCCCCTTCTGTATTAGCTATCGACGTTGGCGTCCGATGCGTGGTGTAGTGAGAAATCTGGAACACCAAGCCGATGGCTGCCATAAAGAACACAATACTAGTGCCACCGTAGCTGATAAATGGCAACGTTATGCCCTTAAGAGGCAGCAGGCCCAACATGGCTCCAATATTTATAATAGTTTCCAGGCTCAACCATGCCAATATACCAAAGACAACCAGTCGTGTCAGATCGTTAGGAGCCCGGGTAGCTATTTCTTTGAGGCGGTAAAAGAATATAGCGAATAGCGCCAAGAGTATGATCGAGCCGATAAATCCGAATTTTTCGCTATAAATAGCAAAGATGGAATCGTTGGCTGCTTCCGGCAAATAACCGTAGGCCTGTACGCTGCGACCCAGACCAAGCCCACTAAAGCCCCCGGAACCGACAGCTATCAGGACCTGGCAAGCCTGATAACCACTGCCCTGACAATTTGATGTCGGGTGTAGAAAAGTCAGTAAACGTTGTCGCCTGTAAGGCGTAATGGAAATCGCCAATACCGCAATAAGCCCGATGATGGCGCTAATAGCCAGCAAGCGCTTCATGGGCAAACCAGCTATAAAAGCTAGAATGGCCATCATGGCCAGCAGGATAGCCATAGAGCCAAAGTCGCTTTGCAAACCAGCAACTATTATACCGACCACGCCGACAATTATAGTCAGTGGCAAAAAAGTCTTTTTCTTATCATTTAGCTCGTTACGTTTCATCCGCTCAGCAAAGAAAGCGGCCAGCCAAATCAAAAGCGCAAACAGCACCAGTTCCACGGACTCGAACGACAAACTGCCCAGCCTCACCCAGCGATGGGCCGGATACTGCGGATTCACCGGCAGAGCCAGAGCAGCCAAAGTTGCTAACCCTGCTGCTACCAATAAAAGCTTACGATATCTTGTCCACCACTCTAACGGTATCCTGGAGACAACAAAAAATACTATGGCCCCTAGCAGCACGGCGATGATCTGGCGTGAGATGTAAAAATTGCTACTGACGTTGTTAGCCAACCCAAGCGCCTGACTGATGGAGTAAATAACAACTAAGCCAATTGCCAGCAGCAAACTAACTATGACTATTAGCCAGTAATCAGGCCGGTGCCGGCGCGGCAACGCTAGCTCAGCTCCGCTATCTTTTGAAAAAGTTCGTAACTGCCTTGGCCTCACAGGTACCTACTCGTTAAGAAAATTACCAGGCCTACAAAGCCGGCTACCTGGCCGATAACCCAAAAGCGCATAGTAACTTTGGTTTCTGGCCAGCCGATGGCTTCGAAGTGATAATGTATCGGCGAAGATAAAAAGACTTTTTTGCCATGCCGAAGCTTTCTAGATAAGCGGTTTATAATGACCGAGCCGGTTTCGGCGACGTACACTATACCTATTATCGGTAAAACGTAGATAGTGTCTGTTTGCATAGCTATAATGCCTAATGCCGTGCCCAGCGCGAAAGCGCCGACATCGCCCATAAAGAACCGTGCCGGATAAATATTAAACCATGTGTAACTTAAAAGAGCGCCCACTACGGTCAGGCAAAAGCCGGCCAACGCGTACTTATTTTCAACCATAGAAATAATCGCGTAAACTATGAACGAACTAATTAGCAGACCGCCGGCCAAACCGTCTAAACCATCGGTTATGTTAACGGAATTGGCAGTAGCTACTACCACGAACCAAAACAGTAT
>CAZUPM010000019.1:0-10389 GCA_964622365.1 uncultured Candidatus Saccharibacteria bacterium
AAAAATATGCCGTAGAGGTGAAAGCCTAGTCAATCAAACCTTCGTTAAGATGGAGAAGAAACTACCGGCCAACGAGTTAAAGCAACATAAATCAGGTTGGTATCTCCAGTACAGCATTTTCTACTTCTCTATGGTTGAGATGCCTGCTGCAATGCGTGTCGCGGAGCGTGACGAAACGATCGCCAAATGGATGAAGCAGGATCAAGAAAAAGATCAACGGCTGGCTGAAGCTCATATTGCTGGCGGAACCTATTGCCGGAGTTGTGGTAAAGACATGCGGGTTATCGATAAACACTACATGCGTCGATACGGACGCAGCGAGGACGATATTCTACTGATGTTTGAATGCACTGCCTGTAATAAACGCAAGGCCTTCTGGCAAGATGGTAACGAATGGGAGGGTGCACAAATAAAGTGCGATAAGTGTGGTGGAATTATGAAGTCCGTACATAAAACCAAGGGCAAAGTTGTTACTACTACCATGACCTGTACGAAGTGTGGCCACATTGAGACTGATGTCATGGACTTTTCTAAAGATCTAGTTAAAGAGGAAGAACCTGTTGATCCATTTTACGCATTGGATCGTAAGCGTTTCATTTTTGACAGTGACATGCTATTTAAGTTCCAGCAGAAAGCTCAACACTTGGAACGTATGCAAAAACTGGAAGCCGGGGCTTTAGAGCGAAGTGAACATGCCGATGTTTACGATGCTATCAAGGACATTAAGAAGTTAAAGATCGCTCAACTCAGTGAGCTACTGACCCCTATTCTAGCTAAGAAGAAATATAGCGAATTCAAGCTAGGTGAACCGCAGCTCGGCCGCGAGGTAACACTAGATTTCAGCTGTCTTGATGCTGAAGCCGACCGTGAAGAATATAAAAGCGAGAAAAGCTTGAAAAAGCTAATAGAAAAGACTCTAGTTGATACGAACTGGCGGCTAATGAGTGATGGCGTAAGTTATAGGCTTGGTTATTTAAGTGGTCGGCTGAAAGCCTATGAAAGTGAGGAGGATCTCAAAAAGTTAGTTGAGCAACGCATCAAAAACGGCACATTAATACCACCAAGGCCAGAACCAGTACAGCCTACCGTACAACCAGAGCATAAGTATGAAGGTATGAGGATGCGAGAGGCTGCCCTTGTTTACATGGATAAGATGATGCTTGGCTCTAAGCCAGCTGAAATAACCCTTAAGGGCGGTAGGAAGAAGCGAACAGGTGTATCTTACATCAGTGCCGAGATGAATCCGTTGCTTCGAGTTTTCATACCAATGCGAGACAATGGTGATTCAGTGCCTGAATTTATAAGGAACTACGACTTTAAGATGGGCCCTGGCGATGATGAAATTCCCAAAGTCGGTAAGGACAGTTTAGGACGAGAGATAAGGTTACTTTAAATCAGAGCAAGTGCGGCTTTTGTTCGGTCTATAGCTATCTATAGTATTATTCCTGTCTTTAATCAAGATCGCTTTTGCTTTTTAAAGGGATAGTCTCAAGTGTCTCATTTACATCTGTTACAGGGTACTAGACCCACATGCTCAGCCATGAGATACACCAAAGGTGACCGTAATGGTCTACTAAAAAGCCCGGTTCGGGCTTTTTTTATTACTACAAAAATACAGACCAAATAGATCTAAGCGCTGACGCTTTGCCGATAACGCTGAATACGCTTGTAAACCGGTTCACCAAATAAAGTTTCTTCCAGCTTGATCCAACGCACTTTATCGAGCGAGGCTCTGGGAGCATACCCCAAGATGTCTGCTCGCTTACCAAGACTGGTGTAGCTTAAGGTCGTACCCGTTTGGCGTTTAAGCTGCACGATATCCTCCGCCGTACACTGCCCAAGCCCAATGCTACGGTCAGCTAGATGGGCAACGAAGTCATCTTCGGGATATATAAATTCTGCGGCGAAAATCTCGGCACCCTTTTCGATGTAATCATTATCTTCGGTAATGACGCATGCTGAAGCGCCACTTTTTACCAACTCAAAGTCAGAAATATGGCCTACCAACAAGAGCACTTAGAAAAATGGGCTCTCAATTTGTTATGTGGGTAGCCGTTGAAGATGAAATCACGGAAGCTGAGATCAAACGCCAGGAAGATCTACTCATTAAAATCTATCGCCCTACACACAACGCCGCCCGTTGGAATCAGTCAGCTGTACATGATAAAGCTACTCGGTCAATTGAGCTGGCTGTAGAAGCAGAACTCAAGCAAATTATCCTATAATAGACATGGGTAGCGTACAATGATTTTCAAGGAATAGACGAAAATAGTTATGAGTTGGCTTAAGAATTACGAGCAAAAGAAAGCCGAAAAGGCATATCAGAAAGATTTGACGCAGTGGCAGCAACAGTGCGATAACATCCAGGCGTGCTTACAGCTAGCTCAAACGTTCAACGGGGAGCAGACCGACGAGCTTATGTTGAAACCTAACGAGTTACTTTACTACCAAGTAAGTGGAACAGGTCTTATAGAGCAACGATTAGGTCCTGGTCAGTGGCAAGGAAGATCTTCGGGAGTATCAGTTCCGATTGGCCATATTGGGCATAGCTCAATTCGCTACCATGTTGGTTCCACCAAAGGTACATATGTACAAGGCATTCCTCATGATGCGGTAGTCGATACTGGCACGACTTATATCACGAATCAGCGATTGGTTTTTGAGGGTGCTAAACAAACACGAGAGTGCAGTTTTACTAAGCTTTTAGGAGTTCATCATGAGCCACAAAGTGGTGAAACCACTCTGTCAGTTTCCAATCGTCAAAAGCCCACCACCATTCTCTATGGCACAACTGTACAATCGGCTTTTGTATTCCGTCTATCTCTCGCGCTCGCGCATTATAAAAACTCGGTACCGCAGCTTATTAAACAGCTAGAGGATACTCTTGTTCAGCAGCAACAAAACCAACCACGGAATCCTAATATCTAATTTTCTTAATATGATACCTAGAGCAAATGATGCTAAACCAAAACTAAGTGCGGTACTATGTGGGGTTGCCGGTGAATATTATGTAGCGGCGGAGTTATCCGCCCAAGGATATACTGCATCAATTACACTAAGGAATACTAGAGGTATAGATATTGTCTGCAGCAATGTCGATGCTTCGAAATCAATTGCCATTCAGGTTAAGACTAGGAGACAACGAGCTAGGATATGGATGCTGAACCAAAAAGCCGAAGATTATTATGCCGATAACTTATTCTACGTGTTTGTGACCCTAAATGATTTTTTAGCTCCGCCCGAATACTTTATTGTCCCTAGCAAAGTAGTTGCGAAGTACACTAAAACGACTCACAAAAACTGGTTGAATACCCCTGGCAAAAGCGGGCTGATCCATAAGGATAACCCTGTACGCAATTTCCAAGATAGAGAGGAAAAATATTTAAGCCGTTGGGATTTACTAGGACTTTAGTTTTTACACTGAGTTAGCAAACCATAAATGATAAAATTATCGTATGAATTTGAAAGATTTTGTTAAAAACGTTCTTGTAGATATAAATTCCGCTGTAGATGAAGCCAGGGGAACAACGACCAGAGAGATTACTTTCTCTGAAAAAGATAATGCAAGGACTGTTGAGTTTGACATTGCCGTCTCGGCAGAAGAGACCGATCAAAAAAGCGGTAAGGCAGGAATTAAAGTACTCCAGTTTGCCGAAGCTGGCGGAAATCTAAGTCAAGAAAGCAAAAACTCTACTGTCAGTAGGATTGTGTTTGGCCTACGAATCAGTCCTTCCACAAAAGCTGAACAAGCAACTACAAGAGCGGCTATTAAAGCCCAAAATGGTAGCGTTGGTAGCAGATGGCCAAACCAGTTTTAAAAATTCAAAATACGTGATAATTGACACTCCTGTACAACCATCGTACCGTTATTAGTTTTTGCTTATAATTGTCTCATTTGTCTCATTTTTAAGTGTTAAGCTAAAACCGCCGAAAAGGTTCCTGACCGGCATGCTCAGCCAGCATGAATTCGAACGTTAGTCAAATAAGTATCTGGGTTACTGTTTAGTTCGTTTGCGTCTTTATAAATTTTGGAGTCAATTTTGGCTGCTTTTGCTAATTAATAATTGGCTAAAACGAATTAGTGCTTCTGATTGACCCGATTTTATCTGTCTTGATTCCTACTTCTATAAGCTCTGAAACCAGTTCGGATATACCCTTTTGGTCCGCAGGTCGTAACTTAGTACTCACCGAGCCGGAGATTGAACTTAGATGAATGCTTAGCAAGGGTAGTTTGCCGACAATACATCGGCTCAGATTTTCTCTGACGTCTAGAGCCCACTCGTGGACCTCTGGAGTAAATGAATTGCCATATATAGCAAGCGCCGTATCAATCTTTTCCAAAGCACTTTCAGTTTGCCCAATCAATTCGTTCATATCTCCATAGGTTTGCTCTGATAACTGGATATCTGAAAGCGCCTGACGAGTTATCGCAAAAAGTTTACTTCTAATTGTCACATCTTCCTGGGAAATATGCTTCGCCGTCTTGGCGTGAAGTTCGGTTGTAGCGCGTGAGAACCCATTATCAGAGGTCAACGAATCTATGATTTTCATGGCTTTTGAGTTTGGATCTAAACGTACATTTAACACGAAAGCATACTCATACAGAAGCTGAAATAGTTCATCTTTTATTCGTCTAACGCCCATGTCTCTGGCAGTCTTGGAGCGCGCAAGTTCATCACGCCTCTCCCACTCTTCGTACGTTGCCACCGACAACACTATGACCGTAATAGCTCCCGCAATATCTTCTAAGTAATTGCTGAGAACGTGATTATATATATACAAATATGCGCAATAAAGCAATATCGTCACAAGGACGGCAGCAATAATTGCCATGCCTAATATGGAGGACCAGCGCTTTCTATGCACGTATTATTCTATGTTTTAACCTGTTTAGGTTTCTTAATTGACCTACGGCCTCTGTCTTTCGGCATAGTTTTCTCCTTAAATATCATTTCAAATTTATTACGTGATTTGCCTGCTCCGCTACTGCGATATATAAAGAGCCTGGCTTCTTGCATCATGGCTTTATCGATAGTATTCAAGTCATCAAATATGTTGTACTTGTTGTGCAGCTTAGCAGATGGTTCAGACATCCCCCTAAGATACTGACGATACTTCTTCGCTAATGATAATTTTTGTTTCTTATTTGGCACAATGCTTTTCATTGAGACCCCCTTAGAAGCAAGGCTTAGGGCTCCGTATGTACGAAGCCCTAGGTTGGTGTTTGCTACTTAGCTTCAGATGGAGCTGGAGTTTCTTCCGGCCGCTCTGAAGGCTTGGTATCTTCTTTGTCCGGCTCGTTTTCAGTTTTTATATACTGAGAGTTGGGAACTTTAGGTTGTTCTTTGTTCTTAAAGTTCGCAAATACTGACATAGTTATGCCCTTTCGTAAAAAATTGTTACTAGCTATTGGAGTTAGGCCAATGACAATCTTTACGTTTGCTCCCTACGAGTTATTTAGTGTTGCGAAAGGTCTAGCTACTCATTAGTATGCGCCAATATTTGCAAGAATCCTAATCTCATATTATGACATATATGCCGATCCACCTTTTTGTGGTGTGAATAAAAAATACGAAAATCGTACAGATATTGCGGCGCCGTGCGCGCATAGTATCTATTGTGCGTGGGGATACCGACTTTAACTGCCACCCATTTGTCATACAAAGCACATAGAATCCCGCATTTTTGCGGGATTCTAAGATTCCGATGATTTGGCTAGCAGCCATGAACATATCCAGTAGTGACCAGCCCAGTACAAAGAGCGAAAAGGTTCCTGACCGACATGCTCAGCCATTTTGGTAATATACAACCACAGTAACTTCTTAGGTTCGATATGATTATAGTTACATAGTCGTCCGTAGAAGTATTTCTAATGTTATAATTAGAATATGGGTGACGATCAATTCACAAAGCTGTTTAAATATATCGAAGAGTTCCGTACAGAAGTCAACGAGAAGCTTGATCAAAAAGCTTCGCAGGACAGTATGGAACGCTTAATAAATACCCTGGATGGATTTCTAAAACGAACTTGATGATATTGAAACCGAGCAAACAGCACGTGATGCGCAGTTTGAACGTTTACTTGAGTGGGCTCGTGAAGTTTCTAAAAAGACTAGCGTCCCCCTAAAAAACTTATAACAACAGGTCTTTGACTCTCGCCATTGACTCAGGGTTAATGGCAAGAGTCAGAGTTTGAAAATCCGACCATAGTCCCAGTCAAGCGTTTAGGTTTGGAGTAGAATGGCTTTATGGATCCGGTATTCGGCGCGGTTATATTACTGTTTCTCGCCATTAGCACAGGCTGCTTGGTTTACCTGCACTTTTTGCCAACTGACCTAAACCCATTACGCAACGCCGTAAGCGAATATGGGGCAAGCCGGTTCCGTTTTTGGTATCAGGCAATGGGCGTCAACCAGGCTATCGCCGCTTTTTTGACTGCGGCGGCACTGATTGTTTTGGGCCTGGCACGTCTGATAATCTCGCATGCGCCAGTCGTCGTAACGCGCGGCAAACATAAAGCTGTCACCAGAACGCACCTATTAATGGCCGCTCTTATTTTTGGCTCGGCAGTTGTAGCTTCGACGTTTTTTGATAGAGCCATAGCCGGCCATGCCGATTGGGCGAGCGTGCTTAGCACGTTACGTTTATTCAAGCTTGCGATAGCATTCTTTGCGCTACTAACATTTTTGGCGGTTGCAGCGCCACGTGGCTTACGCTATGTCGGCACAGTCGAACGATTGCTTTATGTGTCAATAATAGGGTGGTTCGCTACCATCGGTATACGTTTACTCTGACAAAATTGTAGCCAACGCTCTCAAAGCAAGCGGCGATAGCCAGGATTTGCCGGACTGTGCCAGGTTGGTTTTATGAATTTTTGGTTGAGCTGCAAGTGATGCTGTTGGCTACAGCTTTAGAGACCACGAATACTGTTAGGTGAATATTGCCAGCGGTTTGGCCGGGCGTTGGCGCGGCAGGCGCTATATAAAGGTGATCCACTGGGTAATTACGGGTTAGGTCAAGTATGTCATTAGAAAAGATATCTGGTTTGGCCTCCAGTTGAGCGACGTTTAGGTTATATTCCAGGGCAATAACCTTGCCGTTTTCGACATCGTAAATCGGGCCTTGTGGTATATCTTTGGGGATGATGTACTGCGTGCCGCGCCCCGGGACGCACTTATTGTAAGGCGTTACTTGAGGCGGCAAATTAATCGGCTGGGTAGGCGGAGCTTTGACGATTACGCGTTCATGGCTCCTGCCCAAAAAGAATGCTCCCGCCAGGGCTCCGGCAAGTAGCAATACGACTAAAACGACTAGTAGCCTCTTTTTGTTCTTGGCGAAAAAAGGCTCCTTGCTAGGCGAAGCAGGAGGTTTTGTTGGTACTTCTTGTAGCGGCGGGGTACCCGCCGTAGCAGCTTCTGGCACTGTCTCGGGCGCTTTAGTTGCCAATCGTTCTGGCGGTACGCCGGCTGCTCCTTCCAACGTAGGCACCGGAGGCGGTGGTATAACCGGTTGCGGTACTTCCGGCTCTGTCGGCTGGGGCGCTATTACGCTACCTTCCGAACCGTGATCCTGATTATTAGAGTTGTTTTCGGGAGCCATTAGCATTAGCATAATAAGCAATGGCCATAGTGTCAACTTAGAGTGCCAAAGCTTTTTTGCTGTTGGGCGGGAAACAAATGATCAAATTATCGATATCTTCAAAAATCCTCATTTATTTCTTAGTGGTAGCCTTACTCCCACTGACCGCCGCCTCGCTGATACTGGTCGCCTCGGCCCACACCCAATTACTGCAAGCGGCCAGCGCTAAGCAACAGGCTATTGCCAACGGCCTAGTGGACCGGGTTAATAATTACTTAGCGGATAAAATTAACGGTTTGGTTTACCAGTCGCAGGCTTATTCGGCCGGCAATCTGAGTCCAACCGAAATCAACCAGAACCTGGCCGTGTTGTTCCATCAGGACCCCGACCTGCAGCGAGTAGCGCTTTTAAGCGCCGACGGAGGTGAGCAAGTAGTTTTTGACAAACAAGGCCAAGTGCATAATCTGGGGAACGAAGCCAGCACCGACGCCTTTAAAGCTGTCACTTTTCTTTCGGGAAAAAACTATGTAGGCTCGGTCAGCTACAACAAGCAGCACAGCCCTCAGATAACCATTGCGGTGCCAATTTTAAAATCCGATTTTGCCCGGGATCTTAACGACCTGTCTAAGGCTAACTTCGGCACGTATAATAGCCCGGGGGACTTTCAGGGAGCCATAGTTGCTGACTACAATATTAGCGACCTTTGGCAATCGGTGCTCTCCACCAAAATCGGATCGGGCGGCTACGCTTACGTCGTTGACGGGTTCGGGAACCTGGTGGCTTACCCGAATAGCCGCTTTTTGGCAACGCACCAGGAGCTTTCGAACGTCCAGGCGGTCAAAGAATTTATTGATGGCAGCACTGCCACGCGCAAAACCACATCGGAAATCGGCCAGGCCGTTATTAGTACGCCACGCATAACCTCATATAGTAGTTGGGCGGTTATAGTCGAAGAGCCCGTATCAAGTATTTACGCCGGCATCAATGCTTATATCAAGCTGGCCACGACTATAGGCGTTAGCGCTATCGTATTGTCAATCCTGATGAGCATATTCTTTAGGAAGCAGCTTACTGGGCCACTCAAAAAATTGACGCTTGGCGCCAAGAGGCTCGGCGCCGGAGATTTTGACCAGACCATAAAACTTAAAAGCAAAGATGAACTTCAGGAGCTGGCCAATACCTTTAATAAAATGGGTCTCGATATAAAAAAGCTTGTCAACGATTTGCGGGCTAACAACGTCAACCTGACCATCGAGCAGACAAAGCTGAACAACATTATCAGCAGCGTAAGCGACGGGGTGATAGCGCTAGACAGCAAGGGCCAGATAGTTTCAATCAACCCTCCGGCCGCCAGGCTGGTTGATGCCAAGCCTACCGAATTGCGCGGTAAACCAATGGCCGATTTGTTCCGCTGGGAACAAAACGGTAATAAGTTTAAGCCAGAGCTTAAAAAGCCCGGGCTTTACCATTACAGCGATCTTTTATTGATAAACAGCGGTAAAATATACTACCTGGATCTGATGGTGTCGGTCATCGACAGCCTGGCTAGTGACGTGGCAGCCATTATAACCATACATGACCTGACGCAGAGCCGGGAGCTGGACTTTATGAAGCTCGATTTTGTGGCCATCGCCGCCCACGAACTCAGGACGCCGTTGACAGTTGTCAAAGGCTATCTGGATATGATTAACAACAATGTCATAAAATCGCTAACCATATTTGATATCGAAAATCTTCAGAAAGCAATTTTAGGCACCAACCAATTACGCGATTTGATTAACAAACTGCTTAACATTGCCCGGATTGAGCGCGGCGAAATAGAATTGTTTATCGAGAAGTTGGATCTTACAAGAACAGTCCACGACAACGTTAACCAACACAAAGCCACAGCTGCCCAAAAAAACCAAAAAATCTTCTACAAAACTAACGCCGACAAGCCAGTTTTTGTACCAGCCGACGCTTCTTCTATTAATGAGGTGATGAACAACCTGATTGGCAACGCCCTTAAGTTCAGCGCCGCCGGCAGCGTGGTGCACGTTAACCTGCTGGCAGACAACGACATGGTCAAAGTAGAAGTCGCGGATAATGGCCCCGGCGTGCCGCCCGAGTTCCGCGCCCGGCTATTCACTAAGTTTTACCGCGCCGAAAGGAGTTTGATTTCAGGCAATCGCGGCACTGGGCTGGGTCTGTACATCTCCAAAACCATCATAGAGTTGCAGCATGGTACAATCGGCATAGAGCCCGATAGCATCAAAGGATCGACGTTTTACTTTACTCTGCCGGTTTATAAACCCGAGGAGCATGATAAACTATTAAATAAGGAAAAACAGACAGGGGAGATACGTGGCTGGTTTAAAAAACGTTCTGGTAGTCGAAGATGAGGTAATGATCCGCGACTTGTATAGGAGCGCCCTGGTAAATAGCCATTATGTGGTTGAGGTTGCTGGCAGCGCCGAGGAACTTTACGCCGTGCTGCGCAACTTTCATCCGGATTGTATATTTTTGGACATAATGTTGCCTGGCGTTTCGGGGCTGGAAATACTAAAGGAGCTACGCACCAACCCGGCCCGTGGGTGCAAAGACGCTAAAATTGTTATCCTAACTAACTTGGCCCAGCGCAGCGTAGCCGATAGCGCTACTGAAAACGGCGCCGATGGGTATATCATTAAGGCCGACATCTTGCCTAAAGATTTGCCCAAAATCATATCTACCCTCGAAGAGTAAGCTAAGATTTGAATTTAAGTTGTCACTCATAGTAGAATTTTGCAAAGTTAAGGCATCGGCTCTAAACCCAGTCTAAATGCAGTTTAA
>CAZUPM010000020.1:0-9975 GCA_964622365.1 uncultured Candidatus Saccharibacteria bacterium
ATAGTCTATCACCCACAAATCTATCATGTCTACTTGCTGTCATGGGATACTCACCTCTCAATATTAGCGAACCTTGTCCGTACGCATTTTGGTGGGGGTGGATGGAATCGAACCATCTACCAAGCGGTTATGAGCCGCCTGCTCTAACCGATGAGCTACACCCCCATAACGGGGAAAAGTATAGCAGGTTTAAGCAGTAGTTTATAATAAAATAGCAAGTCTATGATTAACAAAATAAAAAACAAAATCGAAGGTCTGCCGTGGCGATCGCTTGGAGAGCTGCGCAATGTTGGCTTTCTGGTTTTTTTGATAATCGTGCTTTTAATGACTTGGAGCGGGATTAAAGCCGTGCAGTCCAATTACAGGTTGCAAAAACAAGTTTCCGATTTGCAACAGCAAAACCAACTGCAGCAGCTCGAAAATGCCAATATTCAGCTGCAAAACGAATACTATAGCTCCAACCAGTATTTAGCAATTTCAGCCCGTCAAAACCTTGGCCTGGGGAACCCGGGTGAGACGGAACTTATCGTGCCTAAAAGCGTGGCATTGGCGCACCTGCCAAAGTCACTGGCAAACACCGGCTCTGATACCAAACCAGCCAACCATGAGGCCTGGTACGCGCGAAATTTCAAGGCCTGGGTTAATTTTTACTTTCGCCACAACGCCGGCAATTGACACATTTACATCTGTTTGCTACAATCGTTTGAGTAAATTCTCTTTGTCTGGAGGGTAAAGAGCAGGAGCGGCCCAGCTTGCTGGAGACGAATTTATTTCGTCAGCTCCGACGAGAAAAACCGATAGGTTTGTCCCATTATTTTTATCGCGGGGTGGAGCAGCGGCAGCTCGAATGGCTCATAACCATTAGGTCCCGGGTTCGAGTCCCGGCCCCGCAACCAAATCAAACTGTCAGATACGAAACGGTTCCAGAAATGGGACCATTTTTTGTGCCTTGGAACCCCACCTCGAGAGCGGAAGTGGTATGATAAAGCCATGAGCAAACTAGAACAGGTACAGACTAAAGTTCGTGAGCTATATTTAAGCAAAAATCCAAAGCGAGATGAATGGACGGACTGGCTTTATGAGAACCATGTGCTCGTGGTTGCTCAAAAAGCTCATGAGCTGGCTAAAAAATACGGTGCCAATTAGGAGCTTAGTGAGATTGCGGCCTTACTCCATGATATAGCGGACGTAGAAATGGCGCGTGCGAATCCTGGTCACGAAGAAAGAAGCCTTGCTATTGCCAGGCAAGTAATGACAGATGCTGGCTTTAGTGACGATGAAATTCAGTTAGTTGTGGATGATGCAATTCGCTATCACAGCTGCCATGGCGATGAGCGTCCTGAAAGCAAAGAAGGCTTGATTTTAGCGACAGCAGATTCACTAGCTCATTTGCAGACTGACTTTTATATTTATGCGACGTGGGCGTTTGGTAAAACTCGTAGTCTGGAAGAGTTGAAGGAGTGGTCATTGAAGAAAATTGAAAGAGACCTTAATAATAAGATTTCTTTCGAGGACGAGCGAGAAGCTGCACGCCCTGATTACAATATGATAAAAGAGCTCTTTTCTCGATAGTTTAGAGGTTCGAGTCCTAGCTTTTGGCCCAAATGATACTACTTCAGGCTAAAGCTCGATTCCAGCGAAGTAATTCAATAGAAATCAGGTTCCATTCCGATTGTACGTACTCAACCATAAGCATTATCACCTATGTTGTCATGACAGAGGGTGTTGTTTTTGTAAAAGTCCTAAAGATACTGAACCCCGGGATCTTTTTAGTTGGGTGAAAGATAATATATAAGCTGGCCCTCGCTACCATCGTTGGTTATGGTGTTAGCCGCCATTTGGCCGTTGCCGGTAGTCGGATCAGTGGTGCCGGAATCGCCGTATACAAACGTAGGGTTTTTGCCGCCGCTAATAACAATCTCTACGTGGCCACCGTTGTAATCAAAATAAGCTACATCACCGGGCTCGGGCGTATAGGTCTGGGGGTCATGCATTGTAAACCCCATGTATTGGATATAATTGGCGTTGTTTTGGTCCCAGCCATTACTGTTTCCAGCCGTGAAGTGATAGCCAGCTTCTTTATACACATAACTTACAAAGTCAGCGCACCATTCTTCGTAAGGAGAGCCATCCGTATATTGTCCAAGCAGGGCCTCGTGATTAGAGCCCGGAGCCTGCCAGGCCTTCCATTCCTTTGCTGCAAAACAAGCGATTTTTTGCCCTCTGGTACCAGAACAAGAGTTGCTATTGCTTGTTGGTGAAGGCAGCCACGTTTCGTAAGTGCGCCCGAGTTGGTCGCAAGAGGCTGTTACCAACTGCGCACCGGTTTGCCCGCCTGGCACACTAAGGCATAAACCACTATTTGGGTTAATAAAGCCGCTTTTATCACCCAGCCACACCTGGCCAGGTGAATCGTTACAGGTATTTAAAACGACTGGCGCGTTGATAGATTTACTGTTCCCCTTAACTGCCAGGCAAAAATTACCATTGTGCGTAATGGTGGTCCCTGTGACGGACCATGATTGGGCCGTGGTGTTATTACATCCCCAGGCATCCACCATGTTATTGGGCATAATTTTACTATTGTGATCATCCAGGCAGTAGCCTGATATGCCAGACTTTATTGCCGATGCATCGCCCGAAGCGTGCGTTGACATACTAAAAAAACCGATAGCTAGCAGCAGCATAGCTACTATAAGGCCAAGTTTGACCTTCCGGAACGAAACGCGCCGGTCGCGGGTTTGGTGCCGGTTTACGCCACGATAACTTGCGGTTGGATACATGCTATAACTAGTCTTTGTTTTTAGTTACCGAACTTATTATATCTGCCCGCGCCCAATTTACAAGAACCCTTGTAATACCCACAACATAGGGTTTTTAACGCAATCAAAGAGGTTTTTGTTAAAATATGTTAGCTGGATAGCGGGTTCAATGATGCCGAGCAAAGAACATATAGCGCGGGTTCACCAAGAACTTACCAAAGCCGGTATGACAAAGTACGGCCATATTAAGATGACCAGCCGTTATTTGCCGGCGGTTATAGCCGAAGACGAACACGTCAAGGGCGTGGTTTACGGCGCCTGCGGGCGGGGCCTAGCGCTATTAGTGGCAACAGACAAAAGAGTTATCTATCTGGAACGAAAGCCGGGTTTTGTTTCTAGCGACGAAATCTCGTATGAAGTGGTGGCCGGTGTGAAATTCTTTAGGGCGGGGATGGCATCGGCCATTACATTGCATACACGAGTTGGCGAATACACGTTACGTTACGTAAATAACAAATGTGCCGATATATTCCTGCGCTATATAGAGCACCAGATCGAACGGCCCAACAATAAAGGCCATATTGACCAGCCGGACGACCACCAGCCACGTACGGCAACGTTGACGGCCGAGGCTAAAGATTTTTTGCAGGCGCACCAGGCTGGTGTGCTGTCTACCGCCGACCGCACCGGTAACGTTTCCGGCGCAGCCATTTACTATCTTTTAGGCCATAACGACAAGTTATATATCCTAACTAAATCAGACACGAATAAGGCCCGTAATATCCGAAACCGTAACGAGGTGGCCTTTACGGTGTTTGACCAAGAGAAGACCAAGACCGTGCAGGTAAAAGGCACGGCAGAGGTAGAATCCGATATGAGCATCAGGCATTACGTGTTTAGCGAGTTAACCAAGCCTAGGATATATGACGGCGAAGTTCTGAC
This sequence comes from uncultured Candidatus Saccharibacteria bacterium, assembly GCA_964622365.1. Classification (GTDB taxonomy): domain Bacteria; phylum Patescibacteriota; class Saccharimonadia; order Saccharimonadales; family UBA4665; genus CAZUPM01. Next base: position 3,705 of record CAZUPM010000020.1, read on the forward strand.
CCCGCCACTAACAAACATAGACGCCGGGGCTTATGTCCCTTACCGCATAACTCCCACCTTTGTCCAATACACCGACTACAAGAAAAACGATCGGATAATTCCTACGCACCCCCACCGGGCTTAAGATCTATTGCAAAATTCTACAACATTTACTAAAGTGAAACTAGATTAAAAGGAATCAAAAATGCCAACAACAAAAAATCCCAAACGTAAAATCATAGATAAGCTATTAACGTCGTTCGGCGTGGTGGCAGTGCTTGTCTTAGCCGGGATTGGCGGCCTGGCGTGGTGGGCTTACTCCTTTACTTCTGGCAATGTCCACGACGAACTGGCCGCGCAGAAGATTTACTTCCCATCAACCGGCAGCCCGGCCTTTAAAGCTTTGCCGGCAACCGACCAGACCGCAATCAACAAATACGCGGGCCAGCAGCTTTTGACTGGTGCCCAAGCCAAAGCTTACGCCAATCATTTTATAGCCGTGCACCTTTCAGAAATAGCGGGCGGCAAAACTTACGCCCAGGCCAGCTCTGAATCCCAAGCCAACCCTAACAATGCCCAGCTTAAACAGGAGAGCCAGACTCTGTTCCAAGGCGAAACGCTGCGCGGATTGTTGCTTGGCGACGCCTATGCTTTTTCGACCGTCGCGCGCATTGCCCAGATAGCCGCTATCGTCTGTTTTGCCGCGGCCGGTGTAATGGCTTTTTTGGTCATTCTAGGCCTTTGGCACATGACGACAGTTTAAGTCTAAACAAGTAATTTTTACAAAACTATTTACAAAGCCTAAAAATAACTTACAATCTAAATTAAGCGCAAGCTAAAACAAAAATTAAAATTTAAAAGGAGAGCTTATGAAGCTTTCAACTAAAAGCGGGTTAGCCTTTGAGTTGATCCCGAGCGAAGACATGTCGGATATCGACAAAATCCTTGCTGAAGTTTAGTTACAGTTAAAAACTTTTTTGGTAGCAGGGGCGAGGATTGAACTCGCGACCTCAGGCTTATGAGTCCTGCGCTCTAACCAGCTGAGCTACCCTGCCTTGTCGCAACGTATGCGCCTGGCTCGCCCGACACATAGTCAGAAACTTCGGCCTAGCACTACGTTACTCTTCCTAAAATTGCATTCAGCCGTCCGCTAGCCAGCAGTCTTCTTGGATTGCAACTTTGTAAAAACAACAGAGTAATTTTATCATGTTTTTACTCCTATCGGCCAAACAATTTGGCCGCTTGAATATTAGCATGTTACAATAAGAACCTAGTATGGTAGACATGCTAGAACGACTAGAAGGAAGATCAGAAACGGCCCCTGACGGCCGTTTTTTGATCCTACTAGAATCGTCGGCTTTCGTTTCGCGGTTGATTTGGCTCGCCGGTTGCCAGAAATTAAGGCTATCACTGAAACCGCTAAAGCAGAACTTGCCGAACTAGATATAGCGGGGTTGGAACAGTCCCGACAAGCCTATAATCAGGGCAACAAAGGAGGTGGTGCATTGTATGTTCGTCACGATAAACTGAACGAAGATGCCTACCGGTTTTATGACAGCGAAAGCACAGTTATAAAAGCAGGCCTAAGGCTGCAAGATTGTTGGCTGAAAATCCGAGGCCTTTTCTGGCCAATCTGGGGGATAGGTCATACTGGATAATGGATAGCTCTAACGGTCTCATACTGGCAACTACTGACGAAACAACTGATCCTATCATTGGTTTTGCCGAACAGTCGCCAACAAGGAGTGATATTTATAATCGGATAGCAAGCTCTGAAGACCACGGGCTGCTATTGATTGGTTTAGCTGCCACACAATCCGCCGAACAGTTGTCCGCCTGATACAATTAGCTGGTGAAAGTAAACATTGAACCTGGTAAATATGTGGTGGCGGTAAGCGGTGGCGTGGATAGCGTCGTGCTATTAGATCTGCTGGTATCAAACTTCAAACTTCAAACTTCAAAATTCAAACTTGTGGTGGCGCATTTTGACCATGGCATTCGTACCGATGCGTCAACCGACCGAAAGTTCGTCCAGGCTTTGGCTAAAAAATATGACTTACCGTTCGAATACTCCGAAGGCCGGCTTGGCCCGCAAGCCAGCGAAGCTTTGGCCCGCGAAAAACGCTACGAGTTTTTGCGCTCGGTCCGTAAAAAGTACAAAGCCAAGGCAATCATCACCGCCCATCACGAAGATGATTTATTGGAAACGGCTATCATCAACTTGCTCCGTGGCACCGGCAGAAGAGGGCTAAGTTCGCTTAGCTCGAATCCGGAAATCAAGCGGCCTTTGCTGGGGTTTTCTAAAAAAGAAATCCTAAGTTATGCCAGGAAGAGTAAGCTAAACTGGCGCGAGGATCCGACCAACCGTGACGAAAAATATCTGCGCAATTGGGTGCGCCATAACATTATCCCAGTGCTAACAAGCCAACAACGAAAAGCGCTGCTGGGCAATATACGGCAGGCAGGGTCGACTAACATAACCATCGAAAAAGCGCTGGCGGAACTGCTGTCCTCTCATGCTAGGCAAAATGTAGTGGACCGGATCTGGTTCAACCGGCTGCCATATGATTTGTCCAAAGAACTACTGATGACCTGGCTGCGACAAAACGGGGCGGCTTTTAACCGTAAACGTATTGAGCAGCTGGTAGTGGCCGCTAAAACATATGCGCCGGGTAAAAAAGCAAAAGTTTCGGGTAAAGTGGAGCTAGAGGTTGGCCAAAAGCATCTGGCACTCGTAAGCCATGAGCGCTAGCCAAGAGGCCTTGTTAACTGTTATAATAATTAACTATGGACAACAAGCCTTTTAAAACTCCTAAAATCCCGGGCCAGCCGCCTAAGCGCAATTATCGTAACGCCGGCTTTATTGCTTTACTGGTACTTTTTGGGTTGATAATCTTCGCGGCCTACAGCCAACCCAGTAGCCTTAAAGAAGTCCCAATCACTCAAGCCATTGCCGACAATAACGCCGGCAAGTATCAAAAAATTCAAGTTAACGGCAATGAATTGGACATCACGCCTAAAGGACAGAACCACGCGACACTTAAAGCTTACTCGGATCCGAACTCCAGCCTAAAGAGCGAAGGGTTTAACCTGTCTAAAACAACCGTGGAATTCAAATCGACATCCAGCACCAGCAGCACTATAGTAACGCTTGGCTTAGAATATGTGCTGCCAGTCGTAATCATCGGCCTGCTTTTCTTCTTTATGCTGCGTAGCGCCCAGGGGCAGGGAAACCAGGCGCTGAGTTTTGGTAAAAGTCGTGCCCGTCTTTACGGCAACGAAAAAGACAAGATTAACTTTAAAGATATAGCCGGCAGCGCCGAATCAAAACAAGACCTAGAAGAAATAGTAGAGTTTCTGAAGTTTCCTAAAAAGTTTGCCAGCGTAGGCGCCCGGATACCTAAAGGTGTTCTTTTAGTTGGGCCGCCAGGCACCGGCAAAACCATGCTGGCCAGGGCTGTGGCCGGTGAAGCCGACGTGCCTTTCTTTAGCATTAGCGGTTCTGAGTTCGTCGAGATGTTCGTGGGCGTCGGTGCCAGTCGCGTACGCGACTTGTTCGCCAAAGCCAAGAAAAACTCACCCTGCATCATATTTATAGATGAAATAGACGCTGTTGGGCGCCGACGCGGTAGCGGCATGGGTGGCGGTCACGACGAGCGCGAACAGACACTAAACCAAATACTTGTAGAGATGGATGGCTTTGAACAAGGCCAGAATGTTATCGTACTGGCGGCTACCAACAGGGCCGACGTGCTTGACCCGGCGCTTTTAAGGCCCGGCCGATTTGATCGCCGAGTTAACATCGCGCTGCCAGACCGCAAAGACCGTGAAGCTATTTTAACTATCCACTTCGCTAAAAAACCGCTGGCCAAATCGGTTGATCTTGACTCTCTGGCCGCCAAGACTGCCGGCTCTTCCGGCGCTGACCTGGCAAACATTGCCAACGAAGCGGCCATTATCGCCGCCCGCAATAATCACCCGCAGATTTCCCAAGAAGACGTCACCGAAGCGTTCGAAAAAGTAGCCATCGGACCAGAGCGCAAAAGTAAAGTTATGAGCGATAAAGAGAAAGAGCTGACAGCCTACCATGAAGCCGGCCACGCCATTGTTGGCCATGTTTTGCCCGATAGCGACGTGGTGCACAAGGTTACCATTATCCCGCGCGGTGGCACCGGCGGTGTTACCTGGTTCATTCCGCCAGAGGATAAAAGCTACCATTCTATTATCGAGTACAAAGACGTTTTGGCCCGTATGCTAGGCGGCCGGATCGCCGAAGAAGTGATTTACGGCTCAGATAGGGTTACCACTGGTGCTGGCAACGACCTGCAAAAAGCCGCCGAATTAGCCCGCGACATGATTATTAACCAGGGTATGGGTAAAAAACTGCGCGACCAGGTTTTTCACACTGACGAAGGCATGATGCTCGACAGGCTGGTGCATGAGCGTGAATACTCCGACGAAACAGCCAAAGTTATAGACGACGAGGTTGAAAACCTTATTACCGAAGCCGCTAACCGAGCCAGATTGGTTATAAAAGCCAATCGCCGCAAGCTGGAAGTATTGAAAGACCGGCTACTCGAAAAGGAAACTATCGAAGCTGACGAAGTCAAAAAGTTGCTGCAAGGCACGGTTCTACCTAAAACCGCTACCCTGTACTAATAAAGGTCTTGAAGCGCGACCCTATAAGTCTTAAAATTCACGCCCAAAATTATCGAGTCAGTTATAATACTATACCCTGTATTTTACTGGCTAAAAGTGCGACAATAAAAGGATAAAAGCTTAAGGGTTCTGTGATTTTTTATGGCTGTTAGCAGTAAACATAGCGGGGACCAAACAAAGGCGGCCGAAAAAGGAGTTTTGCTTTTGCTGCAAGTGCCCCGCACTAACGAAAAAAAGGAGCTGGCCGCCGAACAGATGTTCGCCAGCCTGCACGGCCTGCTAACTATGCCGGGCAAAGGTTTGATGGCAACGCCAAGGCGCGAGCGCATCAGTTTTGAAATCGCCGTCTTAAAAAAGCGTATCGGTTTTTACGTCTGGGTGCCTGAATACCTGAAAGACTTCGTAGAAGAACAAATCTACGCCCAATATCCAACTGTCCACATTGCCGAGATAGAAGATTTTACCATGAGCCAGGAGCAGACCTTCCAAACGGTTCTGGCAACCGAACTCAAGCTAGTCAGCAATGACGCTTTGCCCATCAAGACCTTTCAGAGCTTTGAAGTTGACCCCCTGGCGGCTATCACGGCTACGCTTGCTAAATTCGAAGATGACGAAGAAGCCTGGATACAGCTGGTTATCAGGCCGGCGGGCGTCAACTGGCACCGTAAAAATGAGCGCTACATAGCGGGCATGCGCAACGGCGGGAGCAGCGGCTCGATGAAGGGGGTGCTGGGGGCTTTGTGGACCCCGCCTCAGCACCAGGCCGGCCAAGCGGCCGCCAAATTGACTGATTATCAACAGACCCGCATAACCGGCGCGGAAGAAAAAAGCCAAAAGCTAGCGTTTGAAACTAATATACGCATCATCTACCGAGGCAATGTTACCGGCGCAGAAGCGCAACTGCGTATGCAATCAATTATCGCCAGCTACAAGCAGTTCAACACGACTTATCTAAACGGCTTTGAGGCTAAACGCGTGCTCAGTGATCCATACGTAGAAGCTCTTTATCGGGCCAGGCAATTCAATAAACGCGGCTACATATGCAATATAGAAGAGGTGGCAACGCTTTACCACTTGCCGCATACTAACGTTGAAACGCCGTACATTCTGTGGGCGCTGGCCCAAACGGCCGAACCGCCGGCCAACCTGCCGATTGTAAACGGCCAATACCGGGACGACGTCAGCCCCGTGGCAGCTACCAATTTTCGTGGCCACAATACAGTTTTTGGTATGCCGCGAGGCGACCGCGGACGGCACCTTTATATCATCGGCCAAACTGGTGTCGGAAAATCCGGGCTTTTGGAGCTGCTGACTATAAGCGATATTTTTAGCCCGTACGGGTTTGCTGTTATAGACCCGCACGGCGATTACGCACTTAACATCTTAAGGCGTATTCCGGCGGAGCGGGCCAACGATGTGATTTACTTCAACCCAGCCGACACCGATTATCCAATTGCCTTTAACCCGATGGAAGTCAACGACCCTAAGCTCAAAACGCACACTTGTTCCGAACTCATTGGCGTTTTAAAGCGCATGTTTGAAAGCTGGGGGCCACGGCTCGAATACATCTTACGTTACAGCTTGCTGGCGTTGCTTGATTATCCGGACTCAACGATGCTCGATATCACACGGA
>CAZUPM010000021.1:0-9255 GCA_964622365.1 uncultured Candidatus Saccharibacteria bacterium
ATAAATGAATACCGATAGCGTGGGTAGCCGCGAACAGCGTCAAAGTAAAGCAGCAGGTAACAAGCATCGCGAATAATAACGCACCGATGACTTTAAGCGGGTGGTTACGATAGGCGCGTATGTCGCGCAGCGCGCTGAGGGCTTTGTGGTAAACGCTATCAGGCTTCTTTTTGTGCCAGGTTAGCAAAATAGCCGCGGCTATAACCGCGATCGGCACGATAAACAACAGGTCTTTGTAATGAGGGGAGAGCCAGATTATTTAGAGCCGTCCGGGTCAACAGTAGCGTTAGCGTTAGCAGCAGCAGGTGACCTATTAGGCCAATCATGTTATTGGTAGAAACGACCGCCCCGGCTTCGGCCTGGCTGTGTCCGCGTGAACGCAGATATTCAAAATTTACCCCCAGCGAGCCAATGCCGACCGGCAGCAAGCTGCCGGCAAAGGCGCTGGAAACTTCAACCAAAATTGTCCGTCCGTAATTAAGCCGTTTTTTGGCCAGCAAAATGTACATGGCCGCCGAAGCCAAATAAGTGCCCACAAAAAAGCCCACGCTCATAATCAGCCATTCCGGTGAGGCATGTTCGATTAGCCGGACGCTTTGGCGGAATTTTCCGAGCTGTGGCAGCACGGCGTAAAGCAATGACAGCACCACTCCCAGGGCGAGCAGTTTTTTGTAGTTAATTTTAGGGTGGCCTTTTAAGCGGCCGGCCTTTGCCATAATGACTTTATTATAACGTTTAAGCTAAATCCGTTATCAGCTTTTGTGCCCAGGCTCGTTGTTGAATTAAAACTTGAAAAGCAAATTAACCGGCGCATTATGGGAACAATGGCTATAGATTTTGCAGAGCAATTAGAATTTTTACCGAAACCTGAAGACAGCTTTGCTAGACGTGTGGGTCGGGCCGTAGTCAGTACAATCAACAACGTGCGGGGAGAACGCGGCTCATTTAGGCGCCTAGTTTTTTCCGGTGCTGCTGCTGGAGCCGGTTTTTTTGGAGTAGGTGCTGCGATCACTGTGCCGGTAGTCGAGTCAGTGACTAACAATAGTAGCGCACAAATAGGTGCTACATTGGATAACTCGCGCATAGCCAAAGGCATAAGCTACCTTAAGAACCAGCGTAGGCTCCAAGCCGGAATCGAAACGGTGCCTCAAGTTGAAGCTACTCTGCACCAAGTAGCAACCTCGTTAAATAGACTAAATGCTAAGATAGCTGAGATAGAAAAAGCTGATCCAAGCCTTGCCGGGCTTTTAGACACTCTTCCGAGCGGGCCATTATCAGGCTCTCAGACTGCAGAGGCGGCATCAACCGGCAAGTAATCAATATCTTGTGTAAAAAATTACAACGTAGTTAGATTTGCAATGTTCTGCGTTTTTGCTTATGCCTATTTCAATTAGATAAAAAAATGCCGGCAGTCATCGAACTCGAAAGCGTTACCCGAACTTACCATCTAGGCGATGAAGTGCTCAATGCTTTAGATGGCGTTTCGCTGAATGTGCAGCAGGGCGAGTTCCTGGCAATCACTGGTCCTTCCGGCTCCGGCAAGTCTACTTTGGCTAATATCATCGGTGGGTTAGACCGGCCGACAAGCGGTAGCGTGGTAGTCGACGGCGATGACCTTTCGCACTTACACGACGCCAAACTCTCGGCCTACAGAAACCACCATATCGGCTATGTGTTCCAGTCATTCAATCTGCAAGGCACTCAAACAGCGCTAGAAAACGTCATGATGCCACTGGTCTTTTCGCGTATGAGACCTAAAGCGCGCAAGCAGCGCGCCACCGAATGCTTGCAGGCCGTCGGCTTAGGCGACCGGCTTAAGCACAAGCCCGGTCAACTTTCCGGCGGCCAGCGCCAGCGCGTAGCTATAGCCCGAGCCTTGGCCGTTAAACCCAGCATCATCATCGCCGACGAGCCAACTGGGAACCTGGATAGCGCCCGCGGTGCCGAAATCATCAAATTGCTTAAAGAGCTGAACAAACAGGGCATAACCTTGATAGTCATAACTCACGATATGAATGTTGCCCGCGAAGCGCACCGCGTCATCCAAATCCACGACGGCAAGCTGAGGTCGGCATGAGGCTCGTTGACTATTTAACTCTGGCCGTACGCAATATCAGCCGCTCCAAGCTGCGCAGCGCACTGACGATTTTTGCCGTGGTAATCGGCGCCACCAGCGTAACTATAATGCTTACTTGTTTTTAGCGCCAAAGGCTTTATAAACAACCAATTTGAACAGAATGGCACCTTACAACAAGTCGAAGTTTCGCCGCAGACCGACATTAAATGGGGTAGTAATAGCAACAACTGCAATGGCAGCTCCGATTGCGTAAAACTTAACCAGGCGCTGGTTGACCAAATCGCTTCCCGACCGCACGTCATCGGCGTGGCGCGCCAAACCCAGGTAAATAATTTCGATGGCCTATTTTATGGCAATACCAAGCTGCGCCTTAACCAAGTAGTTGCCTACGACGCTAACGGCATCATCCAAAACAATATGCTGGCCGGCCGCGATATCGGACCTAACAACACGACTGGCGTGCTGACCATCACTTCGGACTATGCCGACGCCCTAGGCTTCAAAAACAATTATCAGGCGCTGATAGGCAAAGCAGTCGCATTGCATACACAGAGCTATTACACGGGCGTCGGTTCCGACCCGCAGGCCCAGTACGAGTACACGCAGACCCATTGCAACATAGCTGGTCAAAGCTGTAACCTGCCGCCGGTCGAACTGACCGGTAAAATCGTCGGCGTCGCCAACTCCAACGGCCCGACCGGTGGTAACGGCTACACGGTGCGCGTACCGCTAGCCTGGGCGCGGGGCATGGAAGAACAGCAAAATTACGGTCCCGACCCGGCCTATAACTGCTCCGCCTTGCGCGGACCATGCAACCCGCCGCTGGTTTTGACGGTCACAGACCAGCTAGCCCAGAACGGCTATTCCAGTTTGATAGTCAAAGTTGATAAATCCTATAACGCCGCGGCAGTAGCTAAAAACATACGCAATAAATTTAAAATCGGGGCGGCCGACGCCCAAACCGAAATCAAACAACAGCTTTCAGTTTTTAATATCCTTGGGTACGTCTTGGGCGGCATCGGCGGCATCGCCTTGATAGTCGCGGCCGTCGGAGTCGTTAACACGATGGTGATGTCCATTTTGGAACGAACCCGCGAAATCGGCGTGATGCGAGCGGTCGGCGCCAAGCGCTCGACCATCAGCTACTTGTTCACGCTCGAAGCTTCCTTGCTGGGGCTGCTTGGCGGCCTGATCGGGCTTTTGATCGGCTACGCCTTGACCCTTATCGGCAACCCTATCATCAACAACCAGCTAAAAGGCAACGATATAAAGAGCAACAACATACTATCGATGCCGCTATGGCTGGTTATCAGTGTAGTCGTTGGCACCACCATCATTGGCATGTTGGCCGGGCTTTACCCGGCGCATCGGGCCGCTAAACTCGATCCCGTCGAAGCCTTGCACTACGAATAAAGATTGACGACTAGATATTTGAGGGATGAGCTTACAACTTTTTAACTATTCTATTCTAATTTCATTTTCACGAAACTGCGCAGCTGTATTACAATAGGCCGGTTAGGAGATAATTTTGGTCGAAGCCCAAAAGGCGACAGGCAAGGCTGCCAAAAAATCAGTCAATCACTGGTGGATATTGGTTCTATTGGCGCTGGCCCAGTTTATGGTGGTGCTGGATGTTTCTATTGTCAACGTTATGCTGCCAACAGTGCAAAGAACATTCCATTTGAGCGAAGACAACCTGCAGTGGATAATCACGGCCTATGCCCTAACTTTTGGCGGCTTTTTGTTGCTGGGCGGCCGGGTAGCTGATTTGTTTGGCCGTCGCCGGGTGTTCCTAATCGGCACAGTCTTGTTCGCCCTGACATCTTTGGCTGATGGGCTATCGCTGTCAGGCGGAATGCTTATCGGGCTTAGAGGGGTGCAAGGCTTGTGCGCGGCCTTTATGTCGCCGGCGGCGCTATCTATAGTTCTTGTGACTTACCGCGAAGGCCACGGCCGGAATGTAGCGCTCGCCGTTTGGGGCGCGGTCGCTTCCGGCGGCGCAGCCGTCGGTTTGCTGCTGGGCGGTATATTGACACAGTACTTAGGCTGGCGCTGGAACTTTTTTATCAACGTACCGATAGGCTTTATCGTGGCCCTGGTTGCCATGCAGATTTTGCCACATCACAGATCAGAAGAAGGGCATAACGATTTAGATTTGCCTGGCGCGGTGCTGGCAACGGGCGGCCTGATACTTTTGGTTTTCGGGCTAGTGCGGGCGCCGATTGATGGCTGGACGGCCGGTTTGCCGTTAGCTTGCTTCATAGCCAGCTTAATCTTGCTGGTTGGGTTTGTGTTGAACGAGCGCATCGCCGAGCATCCTTTAGCGCCGCTGGCCATCTTTAAAATCCGCAATCTGGTTGGCGCTAACCTTTCCATGCTGGCTATTGCCGGGGCGCTGTTTTCGGTATTCTTTTTCAGCACGCTTTACGTGCAGGAAATCTTAGGCTACTCGCCTGTCAAAACCGGTGTTAGCTTTCTGTTTATCCCGTTTATAATCGCTGCCGCGGCAACTAATGCGCCAAGGGTGATTAAAAGGCTCGGGTACAAGCCGGTGCTGATGATTGCGCCGTTGTTTACGGCCGGCGGCTTGTTCTGGCTGGGCCATTTGCCGGTAGCCGGGCATTACTGGAGCAATATGGTGCCGGGCATGGCGGTAATGTCTTTTGGCATGGGCTTTACGTTCGTTAGCGTACTTGGAGCGGCCACAGCGGGCGTAGCAAAGAACCTTTCGGGTTTGGCTTCCGGGTTAGTCAACACCACGCAGCAAGTCGGCGGTTCTCTGGGGCTGGCTGTGCTGACTGGTATTGCCGCCGGTACCACCACTAGGTATATACAGAATCTACATGCTGCGCCAACCAAAGCCGCGCAAGCGGCCGCGGCCGTCCATGGCTACGACGTCGGTTTTTATGTGGCGGCGCTCTTTGCCCTGGCCGCGGTCTTGATTGTGTCGCTCGTCCTTAAGCAACAAAAGCCGGCAGCCGGTCCGGATTCTTTGCCCGGCGTGTAAGAAACCTTACTGCTGTTTTAAGTGGCCATGCACATAATGAGATTATGCCTAATAAGTATTGGTCCGGAGCCGTAACTAAAAGAAGCGATGCTTTAGATTTGGAGCCGGGTGTTTTTACCTGGGACGATCCGCGTCGCATCGCCAAATCTCTGATGGGTTCCGCCAATGCCAGCCCGCGCCGCAAAAGCCCAGCCTACCAATCGGCTATGAGCATGCTGAATTTTTATATCAACCGCTCCGGCAAAAATTTATCAAAAAAACGTCTCAACACTCTCAATCAAGCCAGAGCCGAACTTAAAAAACTTAAGTAACTGCTTATAGTTAATTTCGGTCAGGCTCCAGTTAATTGCCACGTTTGACGCCAATAGATTGGTTGTGACTGGTCAAAGAGCTCTTGCAAACAAGAGTATAATTTTTACATGACCGTTTTAAATCGGCCGCCGATGCCGGTTGGCGAACATACAGCAGAGGCCTCGTTTATCGCTGACGTTACTAAAATAGAGCCGGAACCCACAGCACCGGAATCAAACGCCACGCTGGGAGAAGACCCGTACACACGCATAAGTGATGTCGCTCTTGCCGGGCAAGCAGTAAGTTTACTCAGCGAGATCGCAAAGATGAATGGCGGCAGGCCGGAAAACGTATACACAAGGCGCGTGCTACACAGCTTGTTCGAAGCGATTCTTGATCCAAAACAGGCACCGTTGCCGCCAGGCGTGGACCACAGCGACTATATGACACACGAGTGGCGCAACTTAATCGCCGCTTTAGTGCAAAGGGTGAAGAGAAAAACTTAAAAACCATCTTATGCTGTTGCAACATCAACTCTGATGTGACGTGAATCGAATACTATCTGCGTCGCAAAAATCAACATCATACTTTTCCAACCGGTAGTATTCGTACATGCTGGTAAGTTTGGTGGCGGCGGCGTGGTCCGGATCCCGGGAAACTATCCGCGCCTTTTCTCGGTCGCTCCAAATGCAAAAAGATAGGGCTCGGCCTTCTTCGTCTGCCGTGTCAGCGTAATAGTGTATCAGGGCGGGCGAGCGCTTGGCGGCTTCATGCGCGCGGCTATCGTGCTCGTGCAGCAATACTACATCGGCATCGGGCTTTAACTTGGAGCGAAAAACGACTAAATAGAGCGGCCTGGAACTATCAAGCGGCTTCAATTTTTTGGCGTTCTCTATGATGCTTGCCCAGTCAAAACCTTGCTCTATCGGTAGTTGGCGAAAACCTTTTAAGGGTTTGATTTGTAATTCATCAGTGGTTTTTGCCATAATTTCTCCAAACTAAACACTCCGCTTGCAGAGTCGTCGTCTGTCGGCAATCTTAATTGCAGATCCGGCTGCGAACTCCGTAAACAAAGGGTTTTTATTAATAAAACTTTAGTCTACTTTAGCAACGCTTTGGTAATCGGGCAAGCTTTTGCGTTAAAAATAACAGCGCCCACTACGGCTCTTGTTAAAATTAAGAAGCAAAATTTTTATGTGTTCATTGAAAAAACAGATGAAAATTGCTAGAATTTCAAGGATTGACGGGCCATTAGCTCAGCTGGTTAGAGCACCTGCCTCTTAAGCAGGGTGTCCAGGGTTCGAGTCCCTGATGGCCCTCCAATCTATCCCTAGTGAAACATTATCGCAACAAGCGTATACTAATCTTGATGAATCACGTTTCAGCAGATGATAATGACATAATGGACGTGGTTGATAAAAATGACCAAATTATTGGAACGATAAATCAAGCTGACGCTCGTAGCCTTCTAGATACTAAAGCAGGCTATACACGAGGTACAGTAGCTTTTGTACAAAATATTAAAGGACAGCTTTGGATTCCACGTAGGTCGGCTAATAAACGAATTGTACCAAATGGCTTAGATTTTAGTGTAGCTGAACACGTACAGAGCGGCGAAACATACGAACAAGGCATAATACGAGGATTCAAAGAGGAACTATTTCTAGATGTTACTCAAAATGAGCTTAAATTCTTAGGTAAGCTAGACCCAATTCCGCATATGCCATATTTCTTTACGGAAGTATTTTTATACAAGGCTGATGAAGTAAAAAATTATAATCACGCTGACTTTACTGGTTATGAGTGGCTTGAACCACAAGAAGTAATTAAACGTATTGATAACGGCGAGCCTAGCAAGGATGCGTTAAAGGCAACAATCCAGAACTTTATTCTGAAAACTCAGTAATAAAAGGTTTCTGTCCCTGGATTTCGGTTGCGATAGAGTCACACAAGGCCCTCCAAAAGTTGTTAACAGATAGGAATTAGTCTCTAAGTTGTAAGCGTTGTTTTTAGAGTTTCATTCGTATCTGTTAAAAAGTTCTAGCCCGTGATGCTATATTGTATCGCTTGACAATATATCGTAATACGATATATACTCTACGTTATGAAAAGAACTATGAACCTTTTACCTCAGATATCTTTTAGTATTTTGATGGCTCTGAGCCTAAAACCTCGTCATGGCTATGAAATTATGCAGCAAGTCGAAGATGATAGCTTGGGCAAAATTAAGTTGGGCCCCGGCTCTTTATACACTGCTATTAAGCAGCTTGTTGAAGAAAGTCTAATTGAAGAAGTAGCTGATGAGGATATTAGGCGAAGGTATTACCGCCTTACTAAAAAAGGCTGGACTAGGCTTAATGCTGAACTTGAATACTTCGATAAAACAATAAAAATAGCAAAACAGCGTAAGGCGTTTGAAGCAATAGGAGTCTTTTATGGATAGTTTGAATGAGAGATTTCCGTTGTACTCTAAAGTTCTAAAACTCTACCCAAAAACTTACCAAAAAGAGTATGGCAAGCAGATACTGCAAACAACAGCAGATATGCTGGATAACGCGCCGAGTGCAACTTCTAGACTAGCCATATGGGCTCACGTTGCATTTGATTTACCAATCAATATAACTAAACAGCAGCTTCAATATTCAGGAGGTAGTTACATGAATCGGACACCGACCTATATTAAAAGAAATAGCTTGATAAGCTGCATATTACTTATTCCGTTTTTTGCCGCTCTGATAGCTAACAGTATCGATAAAGTAGTTAATAACAGTACCCTTAATAATTCTTGGTTGTGGAGATTCCCTGCAGTAGGAGTATGGGCTTTATACTTACCAGAAGCTGCGCTCTTACTAGCATTAGTAAGCTACATTGTATATTTGAGCAAAAATACAAAGAGCAAACATTCCAACTTGCTAAAAAGAGTCATTGACATAAGACGTTCATGGCCGATACTAATACCATTTTTTCTGTCATTCGGGATTCTTTTTATTCTTGCTTTCCACGACGTTGGCCAATGTTGGGTTAAAAACCCCGTACATCTAGTGGGACATATAAACCAAGCTTGGCAGTGTACAGTAAGAAACCAATCGCTTACTGCATTTAGAAAACATCTATAAACTAGCAACGAATAAGCCGTAACTCCCTTGAATCTTTGTCGCAGTAAAGTCTACGATGGCCCTCCAATAGTTGCTAACAGATAGAAATTAGTCTCTAAGTTATAAATGTTGTTCTTAGAACTTCATTCGTATCTGTTAAAAAGTTCGAGTCCGTGGTGGTCTCATTTGTTCCATTGCCATCTACAAAAAGTAGTAAGCGCCCCTTGAAAGTGGCCGAGGTGAGCACACGAGCTTCTGCGTACTCAAGCGAATCATACCAAGCTCGTGCAACTTCCATTGAGGGAAATTCAACCATAGAGAGTCTATTCGAGGCCAATACACCTTCAACAACAATCGTTTCTGCATTCGAGACTAGGAAACGACCCCCAAATTGCTTAATAGATGGACCTGTAAGCTCTGCGTATCGCTTAACTGCTGTTTCGTCTACAAATCCCTCTACTGCTGAGATTACATATGCTACTGGTTGTTGAGCCTCACTCATTTGTTATCCTCCAAAGTATTATTTCTTTCTAACATATTACTACTTCTTGATAAACTGGTCATGAGAAGCTCAATATCCATTAGCTAAACTAGTAATATATAACCCGTAACTTCCTTGGATTTTCGTCGTACTTAATTCTACGATGGCCCTCCAAATGTTCTTTACGACACTTTTATAGATAAGTGTATTAATATTTTAGTTGCATACCTAAGTATGGATTCCTCAAACCATTTCTCTATCAGTTAAATAACTAGGGACTTTATGTATTAACAATGATACTATT
>CAZUPM010000022.1:0-9239 GCA_964622365.1 uncultured Candidatus Saccharibacteria bacterium
GTTGTAGGCTACGGAGGTAGCATAGTAAGTGGCGGTGGGCAGGCTGGTGGTAGAGGACCAAGAACCTAGGGTACCTCCGCTCAAGCCGCATTCGCTAACTTGCCCGCTACTAAAGCACACATCGCCTTCGTTATTGCCGCCGGTAAAGGCTGAGGTTACCAGCACGCTTGGGTCAATCGAAACCGGATAATGCAATTTGCCCAAGCCGCTGGCTATTACAGTTAGCACATTGCCCTTTAGTTTAAAGTAAGCCGTGGCATTGGTGGCGTGGCCGTTAACCTGGCCGCTGCTTTCATTAATAACCGGCGGTAAGAGCTCAAACACCAAATTATTTTTGGCGCTGTTTTGGCGCGCTTCCATTACCTTTTGTTCGTCGGCTAAGCTGCCGTAACTGATGTTGCCAAATAGCGCCGGGTTGGCCGAATAGATTCCTACCGCGCCACCTGGCATTTGCTTGGCCGCCAGGTCGCTTGGAAGTTTGAGCTTATAGCTAAGACTAACACTGTTGCCTAACGGCTTGTTTAATATCAGGTCTTCCTTTACGCCATCGCTTTTGACTGTATAAACGGCTTGTAAACCATTGGCGCCAGGGTAAACAAAGTGATTGCCCGTATTTTTGCCCGTTGTTACTGTGACGTCCGGCGCTATAGTAAACGATAGGTTAGAATTATCATCGTAAATAGTCATGCCCTGGTTAAGATCTACCGGGATAGTCGCGCTGTAGCCGGCGCCGCTGGCCGGACCGCCAATTTTAAGGTTTTGGCCCGGAACCGAGCCTTTCGAGTTGATGCCTTTTTTATTTACGGTGTAAGTTTGGTTTTTTGCGTTGTAGCTTACTTCTTTTAGCATGCGGCTATTAGGCTGGCCGGCCAGCAGGCTGGCGGCCGGCGAAAGACTATAATTTGGCCGCGTTAATACGTAGATGACAGACAGCGTAATGGCTGGCAGTATTATCGTTATAGCTACCAGCATCAAACGAAGTTGTCGTCTGGGGGTGCCAGCAAGCTGCTTGCGCAAGCCGCTCAGGTTAGGCCTGTTGCTACGCAAACGTTTTAACGCCCACCACTGTCGATGTAGTTTCGCGTAGTTGACGCGAACATTAGCCCGCCAAAACTTAACGTGGTTTAACCTGTTTTGGATTGTTTGTATTTTGGCTATCATCAGAACGCGCTCAAATAAGTTAATGATATATTGCCGACTTTGGTCGTTCCGCCGTTAGGTGCTTGGATCTGCAATGTGAGAGTGGCCACGCCGCCGGCTGTCCAGGTTCCGGAAGAAATACCGCAGGCTGCCGGCGCGTTAGTGCCACCGGCACCTGAAGTTACCCATGTGTTGGCGGCGGTAGGCGTTAAGGCGCAGGTATTCCAGTTGGTAACAGCGGTATTGCTGGTATCAAGCAATGTAGCTACGACCGTGCCATTGGTGGTATCAGAAGTTTTAACGTCAACTGTCAGCGGATCACTGCCGTTCCACGAGCTAAAGTCCGAAGGTATTGGAACCTGTACCACTATGTTGTAGCACTGGTTAGAACTTTGGGCGGTAGTCCACTGGTAGTAATTTTCGTGCTGGGTGCCGTCGTAGCCAGCTGTCATGGTACCGATGTCGCTGCTGCAGCCGGTGCTGCTGAGCACGGCGCCGGCGTATTCGGCCGTCAGCACAATTTTTTTAGCATGGCGGGCGTTGCCGGCCGCGGTGTAACCGCTTGAAGCGCTGAGCGTTATAGTGTTGCCGCTGTTGCCAATAATAACTTGGTCGTTAGTGGAATCGACCTGCATGATATTGTTGGACCCGTTTAAAACCTGCAGCGCCGTAGTTGAGCCGCCAGCCGGTTGTATGGCGGCCGTGCCGGTAAAGGTTTTGTTGCCGGCAAAGCTTTGGGTGGTGGTGTTTACCAAGCCCGGATAGCTGGTGCCAGCACTTTGCAGGTAAAGCGTGTTGCCGCTGATGTAAGCACCGTTGCTGTTGGCCGTGCCGCCGTCCAAGCTGCCAATCAGCGACACACCGGTGCTAACCGCTGTCGAAACCCAGGCGCCACTACTGCCGTTGTATTCCCAAACCAACGAAGCCGCCGCGCCAGCGTTAAGCGTAACGGCCGGGCTGCTGATGTTAAAGCTGGCTGTGCCGGTGTTGATGATGTAAATCGAGCGGCCGGATGTCGTGTTAGTCGGGCTCGGCAGCGAAAGCGTTATGCTGCTGGTTGTCTGCGGAATAACAAACGTAGTGTATATATCTACCGTGCTGGCCGCCGTGCCTATGGAACCGCTGCTAGTAAAGTTACTCAGCGTATCTGGCGTGTTAAGCGTGGCGCCGTAGTTATTGAACACGCCGCCGCTGCCGCTCACGCCAACGTTTACCGTGTTAGTAGAGGTGTTGACGTTTAAAACCGTGGTGCTACCGCCAGCCGTCTGGACCTGGAAAGCCGATGAGCCGGTTGACTGTATGTTGTTTGTACCACCTTTTATATTTACTGTTGTGCTTGAGCTGCCAACATTGATGGCAGTGGCGTTGGTATTGCCAACATCTACCGTACCCGCCCCTGTGCTGTCCAGGGTTAAAGTAGTTGCGCCCTGAGCGTAAACGTTAAGGTTCTGGCCGCTAGCGCTTTCTACAGTCGCCGCGCTGGCCGCCCCGAAAGCCAAGGTGGAGCTGGTAAAGGTGTTGGTGTTGTAGGTGCCGCTGGTAGCCACATTGCCGCTGGTAGCCACTGTAAAGTTGCCCGTGCTGCCACCAACCGAAAGCAATGCCGATGGAGTGCCAGATGTGCCGATGCCCACATCGCCGCCGGCTGTAACATTTAAGAGGTTGGTGGCGCTAGAGCCATTCCAGCTTTGGACGTCCAATATGTCGGCTGTCTGGCCATTAGCTCCCTGTAGGATTGCGGTTGGCGAACCAGTAGCGCTGCTTCGGATAAAGGCGTTGGCCCCATTTTGTACGGTAGTAGTATTCCAGATGTAGTTGGTAGAGCCGCTGGCAGGCACACAATCACTGGGCGTACAAACCTCTGTGCCGTTAACGTATACGCCGGTGTTGGATTCTATAGCACCATTAACATCCAGGGCATAAGCCGGCGAGCTAGTATTGATGCCTATCCGGCCGTTGGTAGTATCGACATTCAATACCGGCGTGGAGCTAGAAGCCGGCTGGATCTGGAAAGCCGTGGTGGAATTGGTGGAAGGCTTGAACAATACGCTGCCGGTATCGCCAAAGGTGGCTACAGCCACGCCACTACTGTTTTCCAGGTCAAGTATGTCCGCGCCATTGGCTTTGATGTAACCGCCCACCGTGCCCGATGCCGGCTGGATGGCAAAGCTGGCACCGGTTTGTAGAGAAGACGAGGTCGTATTCTGGATATAACTGCCGCTGCCAGTGGTTGGGGCACAACCAGTCGCTGCCGTACAGACTGCCGAGCCGTTGACGTAAATGTTGGTAGAGGCATTGATGCTTCCAGCCACATCCAGCGTATAGGCCGGGGATATAAGGTTGCCTACCGCCACGCGCACGTTCTGTACGCCGCCACTGCCGTTGGATTCACCGTAAACGGTCAGGGCGTTACTGCTACCAACCCGGAAGGTGTAGCTTTCTGGCGTACCGGATGTCGGAGTTGAGTCTATGGGCAGGTCGCTAAACGTTACCTGCCCGGCGTCAGTTGGCAGGTTGATGCCGCCGTCCACGTTAATGGCCGCGCCAGCCTGGATTTCGTTATTGCTGTTGAGCGAAAACAGGTTGATGTAGCCGGTGCCGGCGGCATCAACGCTGCTGATCCAGCCACCGTTGGCCAGAGTCAGGGCGCTGGAGCTGGATGGTGAATCCGTGCCAAAGCCTACGCTGCCACTGACTATCAGGCCATTGCTTGGCGCGGCGTTGGTGCCAGCATAGCTGCCAATCGCTACCCCGCCGGCCACATCAAGCTTGGACTGCGGGCTGGTGGTACCAATGCCGACGTTTTGCGAAGTGTCTATGGTCAGGGCCGTGGATCCGTGTGTCTCAAGCTGTAGATTGTAATTATCTGTCGTGCCTAGAGTGGCTGTAGAGCCAAAGGCGTTGCCTCCATTGATGAAGGCGTTGCTGGAGCCGGAAATAGAACCACAGTTGGTAGAGGTAGACAGACACACCGTGCCGGTGGTATCAGGCAGGCTGATGGTGACGTTGCCGGTTGGGGAGCCGGTAAACTGCAGTAGTTCCTGGTAGCTGCTTACGCTGTTGGCCAGCTGGTTGGCCTGGAAGGAGTAGGGCGTGGCTGTCAGTGAGATGCGCGGGCTCATCTCACCATCCCAGGTTATGGAGCCGCTGCTGGTGGTACCACCGATGTTCATGGTCAGATACAGCGGTTGGTTCCAGTTGATGGAGGAAGAAAAGGCACTGAGTTCACCCAGCGGTACTGTCAGGTAGCCGTTCACCACCTGCAGGCGGCAGTCACCGCTGGCATAGAAACCATTGGCGGTAGTACAGTAGGCGTTACCGTTGCTATAGGTCCAGTCTTCTGTCCACAGCGCGCTGCCGCCACTACTGACGTTATACAGCTTGAACTCCACGTTGTAGTAGCCATCGGGAACTATGGCGCCGGCTGCCGTTTCCAGTCTGGCCTGGAAGTTGACGGTGCTGTTGTTGGCAGCCATGGTCTTACCGGTGAAGAGAAAGGTGGAAAGCAAGCCAAACGCCAAGGTTAGGAGGACCAGAGTAGCGAAGGCCGGACTGTTATCTACATGTTTCCTGATGCCCAGCCGAAATAGATTCGCACCAAACACACCCTTTTTTACATTTCTGAGCTTACTGACAAACAGTACTAACTTTTTAGGTGTTTGCTTGGGCATTTTTTGTGTTTGTTTGAGGTTTTTGTTTTAAAAACCTAGATATAATTATCGGCTCGCCTACCTCTTAGGGCAAGGGCAATCTACCTCTAAAAATCAAAATAAGTCTGGCGTGCTAGTTAATCAGATTTCGCAAATTTTGCCGTTGAGATTCTTACAATTACTAAATTTAACACCTTATTGACGTTGCATCAGTAGTCCAATCCCTGTTGTAATGTCCACTAATGTTGTTACAAAGTCTATGAATTATCTTCAAAATTCCCTACTTTTTCCACAATAGTTTTGATTAGGTAAAGTGGCTGGCAACCAAAATGAGTCACTAGATGGGCATCATTTGAGGTTCGTGACTAGTTGTATTCGTTGTAGAGCGCCGTTACTTCCGCCGCGTTTAGCGCTCGGTTATAAATCCTTACACTGCTTAGCTTACCGTCCCAATATCCAGTGATCCAGGATTTTGCCCCGATTTTAAATAAGGTCGGCACATTAGGGGTCGAAGCGCCCGTATCTGTGCTATCTAAAGATCCGTTAATGTACATATTAACTGTCCCGCTTTGGTAAGTAACGTCCACCAGCGTCCAAGCGTTAAGAGGAATAGTATTTGTACTGAACAAATCCTTGCCGTTTTGCGGCCACCACCAGATTTTATTATTATTCCTAATGCCCAGGTCATAGCCGTCAGAACTACCGTCTTCATCGGCATCAATTATGGTTCCGCCCGTTCCGCCGCCATAGCTGCTTTGGCTAAAGCTGGTAGGGTACACCCACACCGAGATCGTCAGAGCGCTATTGTTTGTTGGAAAAGTGCTAAAGCCTATGTAATTACTGCTGCCGTTAAAGCTATAGGCACTATTCGACCTTCCTTCGCGGTCAGTCGTAAGCGTCGCGCCATTTACGGTGCCGTTATTCCCATAAGGCGTGGAATCGTTGGCGTTGCCACCGAACGGCCAATAGCCCACCAGGCCTTTGCCCAAACTCACGCTGCCGCTGGCGCCAGAGCCACCCAGTTCCACCTGCGCGTTATAGCTATGGTACAGGTTGCTGACTTCCGCGGACGTAAGAGCCCGGTTATAAACGCGCACATCCTCAATGCTCCCGGTATAGTTGTTGTTGGCCGATTGCCCGGCGGTACCGAAATAAAATGGCCCGATTGTGGAAGAAGCCGTGCCGGTTTGCGTGTTCGTGCCGTAAGAAACCCCGTTAACGTAAAAACCTACGGTCCAAGTAGAGCCGGATTTATTCCAGGTTAAAACCAGGTGCGCCCACGCATTTAAAGTAACCGATGGCCCGGTAACGTCGTTTTCTCCGCTGCCGGTGATGTCAAAAACTCCCCGCCAGGTGCCAGGGCTGCCACTGCCCTCATCTATCAGCGCGTAGCCGCCGCTGGTGGGGCTATACTTCCACCCCGCCGGACTTTCCCAGTCGTTGTGCGCCGTAGGGTACGCCCAAAGCGACAGCGACCCCGAACTCGGCCAGCTAAGCGCCGTGCTTATATAAGAGCTGCCATTAAAGCTATATGCACTGTTGGCGGCGCCCTCACGGCCGGTGGTTAGCGTCGCGCCATTGACGGTGCCATTATTTGCATAAGGGCTCGAGTCGTTGGCGTTGCCCTGCGTCTTCCACCAACCGACTAGCCCGTTCTCGCCGGAATCAGTGCTAAGGCTCGGGTTGTATTGGTTATAAAGCGCCGTAATTTCAGCTGGACTAAGAGCCCGGTTATATACCCTAACATCATCGATTGAAGCCTGTGTGTAACCATCCGTAGAATAACCAGGGTCATAACCTATATAGAACGGCGTATTGCCAGCGCTAGCGGAACTGCTTCCTGTAGCTACTTGTGCGCCATTAAGGTAATAAGTAAAGTTTGAGCCACTTTTGGTGACAACTACGTGAGACCAGGTGCCGGTCGGCATATTGTAATTAATAATCTGGGTCGTATATTCAAAACCACTAGGAGTCAATTTAATCCAGGGACTGGTTGCTCGATTCCCCAGCACCACAGAATTAGCATTGGTATTTGATACTAGATATACCCATAGAGCCCAGGTAAATGAAGTGCTGGAACTCTGTGCCGGAACTGTAAAATTAGTATTTATATACTGGCTTGTGCCATTCAAGCTATAGGCGCTATTAGCCAGACCGTCCTGGTTGGTAGTAAGGCTAGGCGAACCATACAGCGTGCCATTATTGCCGTAAGGCGTGGAATCTTTAGCATTTCCGTCCATCTTCCACCAGCCAACAAGGCCCTTGGATAGATTTATGGAGTTTGTTTGGGTTGACGGGCTGGGCCCGGCGCCACCACCCACATATAGGGCGAGAGAGGCTCCGCCACCAACAACTACAACCAGCGTGGCACCGAGCACTAGTGACGCTCCCCACTTGCCCCAGCGCCGCACAGCACACCACCAAATTCTTTGCAAGATTTTAATTCCAACCATTTTTATCTTTGGCCAAAACGCCATGATGGTTTTATTTTAGCACAAGCAAAAAAGGTTACGAGTGACAGATTACGGGTTACAGTGGACGGTTACAGTTTTTGCATTAGAGCATAGAGCATTTTTTGTATAGCTTCGACTTCGTTAATAATTTCTTTTGCCTCTAATTTATAAATCTCTTGGGCCAATAAGAGTTGAGTTGAGGGTTCAGCCGCAGAGCCACGGGCAATGCCCAGAAATTGACGGTTTTCTTTTGCGTTGTTGCGCTGCTGGCCTTCGGCTATGTTGCTTGGCACAGAAACTGCGCAGCGTCGTAATTGAGAACTCAAACCAAATTGTTCGTGCCTTGGGAGATGTTCCGTCAGACTATAAACTTCTTTAGTCAAATCAAAAGAATCTTGCCACACCCGCAGTTCGCGATAAGACTATATTGGCGTTAACTGTAACCTGTAACCTAACTTATTTTCGTGATTTTGATGCGGGTTAGGCGTTGGCGATGGCCATGAGTTTTATGAACCCGCTTTTTGGCTTTGTAACGGATAGCGGTTACCTTATCGGCCTTAACTTCGGCTTCAAGCACCTCGGCGCTGACTTTGGCGCCGGAGACAAACGGCTGGCCAACACCCACCTTTTCACCGTCGATAACAAGCAGCGACTCAAAGCTGGCGGTTTTGTCCGCACCTTTAATTAGCTCTACATCCAGCGTTTCGCCTTCGCTTACCAAATATTGTTTGCCGCCAGTAGCAATCACTGCTTTTTTCATAACTTCAGTTGAGTTTAACAGAGTTCGCCTCTGTTGTAAACCCCGTAAATCGTTTGTCGTTCTTCACGCCGGACTCTGTTAACTTCCGTTCATTCGGAGCGAGCCTAGCTGGGTTGTTAGTAAAGGTCACAGCTCTCCGCTGTATAGCGGACGGAGGATTTTTTTAGGTCTCTCAACATCGCTCGAGATGACATAGAGAAAGTTACTGTAGGCTGCCTACTGTCTACTGTCACCCGTAACCTGTAAACTAACTGGCTTTTTCCAGCGAAACAGTCAGCGGCGCGTCATCGATCAGGTGTTCGACCTCATGGGCGAAAGTTTGATCAAACACCAGTTCGCTAGCCAAAGTTTCCGCGACAATCGTATTGTTATGTTCGTTAACTGCCTGCCGCAGTTGCTCATCCGGCGTCGACAGGCTTAATTTTATGCGGTCGTCCACATCCAGCTTAGCCAGCTTGCGCTCGTTTTGGATCAACCTGACAGCCTCACGCATCATCCCTTCCCGCTTCAGTTCTGGCGTCATCTCTGTGTCGAGCACTAGCCGCAAAAGTTGCGAAAAGTTCCCGGTATGCAAATTTTCTAAGAAATTTTTACAAGGATCGTATTCACTTTCATCAAACTTAACTTCTTTAACATTCAACTCTTCTTTTAATGTATTGATCATATCTTCGGAGAGAAGCTGCTTGTACCATTTTTCTAGGGTAACCTTTGCCAATGGTTGGCGGACTTTTATATGATTTTCGGCGCGAACGCTCAAACCGATAGTAATTAAGTGCCTTAAGACGCTCATTTTTCTGATTAGTTGTTCATCAATCTCGCCGACCTTTGGCCAGTCCTGCCAGTGGACGGATTCGCTCAGCTCGCCGCCGGTAAGTTTAAGAAACAGCTCCTCGGCCAAAAACGGCGTGAACGGTGCCAGAATCAAACTTAAATAGACTAAAACATAGTGAAGCGTCTGGTATGCTTGGTTTTTATCGGCATCGTCCTCGCTTTTCCAAAAACGCCGGCGCGAGCGGCGCACATACCAGTTGCTGGCATCGTCTATAAACGGCAGGACCGGCTTGAGCGCGTTCGGTATGTCGTACCTCTGCATATTTTCATCAACTTCTTTGGCCAGCTGGTGCAAACGCGAAACGATCCATTGATCTAAGGTGTTGGCGAGCTTGGGTGAGGGATCCTCCAGCTTGCCATTCCACTCCCATTTATCGACGTCGGCGTAAAGCGTAAAGAAGTCAT
>CAZUPM010000023.1:0-9180 GCA_964622365.1 uncultured Candidatus Saccharibacteria bacterium
ATATGTCCACCAGGGAACTTATTGATGAGGCGGAGTTTACTAAAAAAAACCAGAAGCTTAAAGCTGAGCTGAAACAGTTACATAAACGGCAATTTAAAGTAGGTACTGAAATAGAGAATTGGTATGACTATCTGTGTGATGTCGTTTCTAAGCTCACCAATGCTAATTATAAGTTTGCTAATGGCGACATCGCGGTCAAAAAAGACATAATGCTAGCTATTGGTCAGAACCCAGTACTATTAGACGGAAAATTACAAATTACCCCTAATGAATGGATAATACCGATCAAAGAAAATGCTAAACAATTTAGAGCTGAAATTAAAAAGGTTCTCACCGGTTCTGAACAGATGAGAACCGAGCTTTTAGAAGCTCTTCGTCTACGATGGTACGCCCTGAGGGATTCGAACCCCCGACCTCCTGGTCCGAAGCCAGGCGCTCTAATCCGCTGAGCTAAGGGCGCACACTACATCAAATTATAACAATACGCGCGCATTTGGCTTAAATAGTGCTTTTAGTTATTCAGCGGCCAGAACGCCGCGGTCCGACGATTCGTTGCCATTTTGGAACTGCCAAGTTCCTTTTTTGGTGACTACGAAAGATTTTTGCTGACCCATATTAATCATGCCAAGGTTAAGTTCTGGATTTGGGCTGGGGTTACTGGTCAGTTCTCTAAATACGATTGCCCCGTCGCTGGCCTTATTAACTACAATAACAGTAGTGCCCACCGGCACCTTGACTATGTTCGGGGAAAAACCGTAATTGTCGTAAGTTATGGTTACTGTCTTTGGCGCCGGGGTAATCGCGGGCATGGCTTTCGGTTTGAGTTGCTGCTGAGCCGTATTAATTGAATTGTGAGAGGCGGGCAGAGCGCGGGCGACCGGCTTAGGCTGCCACTGGGTTAATAGATACGCAATCGCGCCCACAGCCGCAAGTAACATTATGCTGGTAGTCGAACTAAACACCCGCTTCACCATTAAACTATAAACGCCTTAACTAGTGGGTTCTGAAACTTTTGTCGCTAAACCGACAGATAGTAAAAGCTTTTTGGTACGCGTGAAGGGATTCGAACCCCCGGCCTTTGGTACCGGAAACCAACGCTCTATCCAGCTGAGCTACACGCGCCCATCGCATAAATCGCACCAAGCCTCCGGCAGTTCCCGGCTCGCTGGATTGCAATTTGTGAGTTATATTATAGCTTAACTCTGGTTGGGTTTTTTGTGATTAGGCCTTGGCTCGGGTAGCCCATGCGACTGGCGCATAGCTTCGGCTTGGGCTAGCGTTTGCTGCAGTACCTTTAAAACATCGTTGGCTTGTTCGTAACTCATACCAACGCGGGCGATTGGCACGTTTTGGTCGTTAGAGCCGTTTTTTTGCGCGAAGTTTAACACCACGCCGTTCTTATCGGCTGAGATATGGGCGCTATCGCTGTATAAGATTCTGGTATCCAGCGCCATCATCATCAGCACCGGCCGCGTGCCGTTATCTTCCTGCCCGCGATTTTTAAAATCGGGCTGGCCGTAGCCGGCTAGTTCCCAAAGTCCCACGGCTTCATCGTCACGCATTCCAAAATGGCTGATCATAAGCATCAGCACATCCTCGCTCGGCCTTTCTAACCCTTTTTCTATCCGCTGCAAAATCTTTGGTTCAATCTCAACTGCTCCGGATACTTCGGCCATACTTTCGCACATTTTTTCGCGTATTGCTTTGAGCTGCTCACCCAGCTTTTCAAACGGCTTAGCCGATGATTGCTCCATATATTTATAGTAGCGTTTAGTAAGTGCGCGCGCAAGGCCTAATGGGTATAATAAGCGTATGCAAATTCTTCAGAATGTGCCGTTAAGTCAGCATTCTACTATGCGGCTCGGCGGCAATGCAGCGTATATGGCTGAAATTAGTGGCCGCGAGGAAGTTGCCGAAGCGGTGGCCTGGGCCAAGCAGCGTAATTTGCCCACGCTCATGATAGGCGCCGGCAGTAATATAATCTGGCGTGATGAAGGCTTTAACGGCTTGCTGCTAGTTAATAAGATTAAGGGTTACGAACCGCGGCCGCAAAGCGGGGGCGACGTATATCTTACTCTTGGCGCCGGCGAAAACTGGGATAGCGTGGTGGCAAAGACAGTCGAGGTCGGGCTGACGGGCATAGAAGCTTTGAGCCTGATACCGGGTACCGTTGGCGCCACGCCGGTGCAAAACGTTGGTGCCTATGGCCAGGAAATTTCCCGAACATTAGTAAGCGTCGAGGCTTACGATACCCAAACCGAAAAATTGATGAATCTGGCGGAGTTGGAATGCGGCTTTGGCTACCGGACCAGCCGTTTTAAAACGATCGACCGCGGCCGGTACTTAATAACCGGTATACTATTGCACCTCGCTAAAGGCCAGATGGAACCACCATTTTATCCTTCGCTGCAAAAATACATAGACGAACAAACAGCACGTGATTATAGTCCGCTAGCTATCAGGAAGGCCGTTATTAATATCCGCCAGTCCAAATTGCCGGATCCCGCTAAAGTGGCGAATAACGGATCTTTTTTTGCCAATCCCATAATTGAAAACGACGACCTGATGCTGTTGCTTGGAAACTACAGCGGGCTTCTTTATTGGCCGCAAGATGATGGCCGCGCAAAGCTTTCAGCCGCCTGGCTGGTGGAGCAGGCCGGCTTTAAGTCTTACCAAGATGCTGAAACCGGCATGGGGACTTGGCCAACGCAATCTTTAGTCTTCGTGAACGAACACGCTCGATCAACTGCCGACCTGCTTAAGTTCAAACAAAAAATCGTTGACGCAGTGCAGCAGAAATTTGGCGTTACGCTCGAACAAGAACCCGAGCTGTTACCTTAAATCATTTGTCGCTTGGGAGAGGGAATTGCTTGGCAAAATCACGGACTTCGGCACGCAGCCCAGCCAACTTTTTATCATCATTCCTGGAATCGATAGCCTGCTTCATCCACTGGGCAATTTGTGTCATATGCTTTTCTCTTAGCCCGCGCGTCGTCATAGCCGGGGTGCCAAGACGCAGCCCGGACGGCCGGAATGGCGGCAGCATGTCATTGGGTATGGCATTGCAGTTAGCACTTAAGCCGATTTTATCGAGTATATCCTGAGCTTCCCGGCCGTCGATTTTGAACGATGTCATGATGTCCGCCTGTATTAAATGATTGTCTGTGCCGTTGGTTACAAGTTTAAAGCCACGCCGCATGAGCTCGTCCGCCAACCGTTTAGCATTTTTTAGTATTTGCTGGGCATACATCTGAAACTCTGGTTGCATGGCCTCGCCGAATGCTACGGCTTTGGCGGCCGTATTGTTCATATGCGGGCCCCCTTGGAAGCCGGGGAAGACCTCACGATCGATGAGTGTCGGCAGGTTCTCCAAGGTTTTTTCAACCCTTTTAAGCGGGTTGCCGACCGTGCCTTTGGCCAAAATCATACCACCTCGCGGGCCGCGCAGAGTCTTATGTGTCGTAGTGGTAATAACGTGGAATCCATAGTCGAAGGGGTTCGGCAAAACTTTGCCGGCGATCAGGCCGGCGATATGAGCCATGTCCGCCATGAGCAATGCGCCTACTTCGTTACCAATCGCTGCAAACTTTGCGTAATCAAGGTTTCGCGGATAACCGCTAAAGCCAGCCAAAATAATTTTCGGTTTTTCTTTAAGCGCAATTCGGCGCATTTCATCGTAATCAATCTCGCCAGTCTCGGGGTCTTTCATGCCGTAGCGGACAAATTTATATAGTTGCGCCATAGTTGTGACCGGATGTCCGTGGGTTAAGTGACCACCTTGATCAAGCTTCATGCCCAGCACGGTATCGCCAGGGTTGAGCCAGGCAAAATATACCGCTATGTTTGCTGGCGCTCCTGAATGCAGCTGCACATTGGCGTGATCGGCTCCAAAAAGTTTTTTGGCGCGATCAATTGCCAAACGCTCAACCGCATCGGTAAAATCTTGGCCGCCATAGTAGCGCTTACCGGGGTATCCTTCCGAGTATTTGTTTGTAAAAACACTGCCCAAGGCATCCAGCACATCGCGGCTGACATAGTTTTCGCTGGGGATTAACTCTAAACCTTCGCGTTGACGTTTGGCCTCCGCATTTATAAGTTTCCCAACTTCCTTATCATCCATCACCTAACTCCCGTATAGTTACATTTTATAGCCATTTGAGGTCGGGCGATAGCTAAATCATAAATTTTACCATATCAATATTAGCTAAATACGGCTATACTAGCCGGGTAAGCTTAAACATAAAACTAGACAAAGTTTATCAGGAACGATATAATTTCTCGATATGCCTGCGAATAATGAGCAAATCGGCCAATTAATTTCTCATATACGGCAAGAAAGAGGCCTGACACAATCAGAATTCGCCAAGCGGCTTAAAACTAGCCAATCGGCGGTCAACCGTATTGAACATGGTCGCCAAAATTTAAGTCTGGAAACATTAGGCCGCATCAGCGACGTGCTGAATAAACAAATAATTTCGCTTAGTGACAGTGCAGTTAACCTGCGGATCGAAGGCGGACATGAATTATCGGGCGCTGTGGACATAAAGACTTCGAAAAACGCTGCCGTGGCAATTCTTTGTGCGTCTTTGGTCAACAAGGGAATTACACGCCTAAAACGGGTTCCTAAAATTGAAGAAGTTAATCGTATCGTTGAAGTTTTAACCAGTATCGGCGTAAGCATGCGATGGCTGCATGGCAGCGATCTTGAAATTAAGCCCCCTTCTAAATTAGCGTTGGACTCGATGAATAAAGAAGCTGCTCGCAAAACCCGCATAGTAATTATGCTGGCAGGCGCGCTGATGCACGATTTTAAAAACTTCAAAATCCCTTACGCTGGCGGTTGCGAGTTAGGCCGGCGAACAGTTATCCCGCACATTTACGCTTTGGAAGAATTTGGCGTAACCATAGAAGCCCATGGCGGGCACTACGAAATTAATGTAAAAAGCCGTCAGCCCGTCAGTCCGGTCGTAATGTATGAGATGAGCGACGTAGCCACCGAAAACGTCATTTTGGCCGCGGCCCGTATGGAAGGCGAGACAGTTATAAAAGACGCAAGCGGCAACTACATGGTGCAGGAGCTTTGCTTCTTTTTGCAAAAACTGGGTGTTAAAATTGACGGCATCGGTTCGCCGACCTTAAGGATCCGCGGCTTAAAAAATATTCACAAAAATGTAACTTACTCTTTGAGTGAAGACCCGGTGGAAGCCATAACCTTTATTTCGGCGGCTGTGACCACAAACTCTCAGCTGACAGTAAAGCGAGCTCCCATAGAATTCATCGATCTAGAGTTGCTAAAACTTAAACATATGGGTCTTAAATTCGATATAAGCGAAACTTACAAGGCCGACAATGGCCAATCCGACCTGGCCGATATAACTATATATAAGCATAACGGTGGCTTGCGAGCCCCCGAAGAAAAACTCCACCCGCTACCAGGGGGCGTCGGTATCAACATAGATAACTTGCCGTATTTTGTGCCGATAGCAGCCGTGGCAAAGGGTCGCACCCTGATTCATGACTGGGTATACGAAGACCGTGCGTTGATGTACACCGAAATCAAAAAAATCGGCGTCGATATGGAACTGGCCGACCCGCACCGTATTTTTGTAAACGGCCCAACCCGCTGGCGGGCCGCCGATATCGTCGCGCCGAGCGGGTTGCGTCCAGCTGTCATCATATTAATAGGCATGATGGCAGCGGGCGGAACGTCCATGTTGCGTAATATTTACACTATCAACCGGGGCTACGAAGACTTAGCCGAACGGCTCAACAACCTCGGCGCGCACATAACCGTGCTGCACGAACTCTAGGTTATTACTTCGCTTTGCGTGGTGCCAGCAACCTAACAAACCACACCAAGACCAAGCCGACTACTGCGTACACAGCCATTGCGAACAAGGTCGAGAATTCAACCACGTGATGGTGGCCAACAACCCCAAGCGAAAACATGCCACGGAATGGTTGCAACAGGTAATTGCTCGAAGAGTAAACCCAGTTTACGAATTGGTTAAGAGGGTTAGCGTCGAAGAATCTTAGGAGGAACCTAAGAGCCAGAAACAGTTCGGCCAGAACCACAAATAAATTGATGAATCCCACCGATAAGCGTCTTAACATAGCGCCTCCTTGTTAATTACTTAAGCTTGATTATAGCGCGTCCGTCAAGCTCATTAAATACATAGCTAGCATTTGCACTTTGCCATTGATATAATTGTCTCTGTTATAGCCGCCAATTTGCGAGTGTCGTATAGCGGTTATTATCCCAGTTTTCCAAACTGGTGATGAGGGTTCGACTCCCTCCACTCGCACCAGATTGCGCCCGTAGCTCAGCTGGATAGAGCAGAGGACTTCTAAGCCTAAGGCCGTAGGTTCGAATCCTACCGGGCGCGCCATCCCCCGTCGCTCCGCTTTTGCGGAGCTATGGAGAATTTCGTATCATGTGGGATGAGAACCGTCGAGCGAGCATTAGCGAGCGGAGGAGGCCAACGGCCGATATCCTACCCGGGGCGCCAAAATCATTAGCCAACTTTTAAAAATTGTAGTAACCGTGCCAGAAAAAGACGCTGAAAAACTGCGCCGGGCTGTTGGTGATGCCGGTGGCGGTCAGATAGGCAATTATTCACATACCAGCTTTTCGGTCAAAGGCATCGGTCGCTTTTTGCCTCGGGAAGGCGCGAGTCAGGCTATCGGTCAAGTTGGCAAACTTGAGGAAGTTGCCGAAGAACGGATTGAAATAACTTGCGAACGAGAGCAATTAAATGAAATTGTCAAAGCAACTCGAGCCAATCATCCTTATGAAGAACCGGTAATCGATATTTATCCCATGTTACTTGAAGGCTAGCGTTGTAAAACAAGTACACTTAAGCTATAATTTACCTCTGTTGTTTCACTAGCGTGGCGGACGTAGCTCAGCTGGTAGAGCGTCGGGTTGTGGTCCCGAATGTCGTGGGTTCGAGCCCCATCGTTCGCCCCAAAAATGCCCACTGGGCATTTTTGTAGCCATGAACGAAGTGTCTTAAGTGCAAGCAGTGTAAGCTTATTGCGCCAGCCACCACCGTGGCTTCGTCAAGACCTCTTAGCTAAAACTTCATTGGGGCTTAGTATGTTGCATAAAGTCATACAGTTTTTTAAGAATTATTACTTGTTTGGCGTGGCCACGTTGGCTCTGATCGTCTCATTGGTTTTGCAACTTACCGGGCAATCGGACATCGGGGGTTGGCTGCTTGGCGTAGTAGCGAGCCTGGAGGCTTTACCCCTGCTTTGGGATATGTGGCAAGAACTACGCACCGGCAAGTACGGCATCGACATCCTGGCTGCCACAGCCATAATCAGCGCTGTTGCCTTTAAGCAATTTTGGGCCGCA
The DNA here is from genome assembly GCA_964622365.1 of uncultured Candidatus Saccharibacteria bacterium. Taxonomy (GTDB): domain Bacteria; phylum Patescibacteriota; class Saccharimonadia; order Saccharimonadales; family UBA4665; genus CAZUPM01. Next base: position 7,361 of record CAZUPM010000023.1, read on the forward strand.
ATCGTTATCGTTATGATGCTGACTGGCGGCGAGGCATTAGAAGATTACGCAGAAAACCGTGCTAAAACCGAACTCAACGCCTTGCTAGACAAAGCACCTAAAAAAGCCCATTTACTGCGCAATGGCCAGGAGCGCGACGTGCCGATTAGCGAAGTGCGGGTCGGCGATAAGATCGTAATCAAGCCAGGCGAAGTCGTCCCTGTCGATGCCGCCATAATCGAAGGCTCGGCTAGCTTTGATGAATCAAGCCTGACTGGTGAAAGCGTACCAGAAACTAAAGACGTAGGAAGCCAACTGCTTAGCGGTTCGATCGACATGGACGGAGCCGTAACCGTCAAAGCTTTGCGGGTGGCAGCGGATAGCCAGTACGAGCAAATAATCAAGCTGGTTAAGTCCGCGGCCGGCAGCCAGGCGCCGTTCGTGCGACTGGCTGACCGCTACAGTATCCCATTTACCATAGTTTCTTTCATCATTGCCATCGGCGCGTGGGTGGCTAGCGGTCACGGCATCCGCTTTTTGGAAGTGCTGGTTGTGGCTACGCCATGCCCACTGATTTTAGCCGCACCAATCGCCGTAATTTCTGGCATGAGCCGGGCAGCCAAACACGGCATTATTGTTAAAAACGGTGGGTCGCTGGAACACTTGGCAGAAGCCCGGACGTTTGTTTTCGATAAAACCGGCACCCTAACGCGCGGGCAATTAGCGGTGGACAAAATCAAAATCTTCGGCAAGTTCAAACAAACCGAGGTGCTTGGTTGGGCAGCCGCTCTGGAACAAGGTTCCAGTCACGTTTTGGCCAAGGCCATACTGGCAGCCGCCGGTAAGCAAAAAATTAAAGTCCCTAAAGCCAAAAATATCAAAGAAGAATCCGGCCGTGGCTTGGCAGCCTTGGTCGCCGGCCGCCAAGTCTTAGTGGGTCGCCAGAGTTATTTACGACAGCAAGGTGTTAAATTCCCGGGCGGTAAAAGTCAGTACGATTTATCAAATACCGCAACCAGCATAGCGGTTAATGGCGAGCTGGCGGGCATTATCACGTTCAAAGACGAGCTTCGAAGCGAAAGCAAACCTACCATTAAGATACTGCAGGCAATGGGCGTCGCTCACATCCTTATGGTTACCGGCGACAACCAATCGACAGCCAAAGCCATTGCTAAAAAGCTTGGTCTAACGGACGTCAGAGCAGAGGCACTCCCGTCGGACAAATTACGCGCCATTGAACAGCTTGCCGAGCGACCGGTGGCCTTTGTAGGCGATGGCGTTAACGACGCGCCGGTGTTGACTGCTGCCGATATTGGCATCGCGCTGGGTGCCCGCGGCGAAACGGCCGCCAGCGAATCGGCCGACATGGTTATAATGCTTGATGATTTAAATCGGGTAGGGCAAGCGCTTTCTATCGCCCGCCGGACTTTTTCTATCGCCCGCCAAAGCATTTTGGGCGGTATATTTTTGAGCGTTGTACTTATGCTAATATTTTCGACCGGACACTTCCAGCCGCTTTATGGCGCCATATTACAAGAAGTCGTGGATGTGATAGTAATATTCAACGCCCTCCGCGCCCACCTTGATCAAAAGCAGGTAGCCTAAAACGGAATATGGTTTTCCTATTTTACTTGGGCTATAATTACCTCTGTTGGGCTAAGTGATGAATCATTAGAAACCGTAAATGGATAAATGGTTATTACTTTTGCTTATACAGATTTCGGGGTGTGGCGCAGTTGGCTAGCGCGCCGCGTTTGGGACGCGGAGGCCGGAGGTTCAAGTCCTCTCACCCCGACCAGTAGATATTTTCGCTAAATCCACCAGCATATCGTATGGTGGAT
>CAZUPM010000024.1:0-8216 GCA_964622365.1 uncultured Candidatus Saccharibacteria bacterium
AAACCAGCAGCCAAAATCTGGCGCGCCAAAGTAGAAGCTCCTGAATTACCATCAGAGCCTTTTAAAGCAGGCCTTGCATAAGCGTCGCGCATTTTTGTTTTGTTTTTTGTTTAAAGCTGTGGCTTGACGCTACTTAATAATACAAGTTTTTCTATACTGCGGCAAGCCATAGGGGTGTTTGTAGGATTGGCAAAAAGTGGCTAGTCTTTCCCCATATTTTGCCCTAAGCACTTAGCGGCTATTTTTACTCAGGTTTAGTAGATAGTACTTGACAGCTTCGTCGGCATCAATAGATTCTGTTTTGAGGCGAACATCCAGTTTTAAAAGATTTGAGATTTGAGATTTGAGTCTTGGAAGCGTTAGATCCCGGGCGATGTTTTGGCTTTTACGTACCACAAAAGGGTTTAGTTTGGCGTCGCTAGCGATTTGCTGCGGCGAACGTTCGTCGGCCGTTTTAATTAAGGCCAAAATGTGGAGTTGCCAGGCCAGCATGGCGATAATCTGTTGTGACTCAACCTTCATCTGCCGTTGTTCTCCATAAAGCTTAATCGCCTTTTTTGCATTGCCCGCAAAAGCGGCGTCAAGCAGTTCAAAAATTGTGCTCTGCATAGTCGGCTCGCTTAATAGTTCTATATTTTGACGAGTGATTTTTGAATCGTAGAGTAAAATTTTTTCCAGCTCACTGGCTAAAAGTTGCTGGTTAGTGCCGATTCGTTCCACCAAAAAGCGGGCATCGGCCAGCGAGATTTCACAGCTTTTTGATTTTGCGGTTTCAGCTACCCAGCTCGCCAAATCGTTTTCGTCCAGCTCGTTAAACTCCTTAAAATCTGTAATTTTTTTGAGCAATTTATAAATACTCGAGCGTTTGTCGAATTTTGGTTCTACCAAAACCAAGTCAGTTGTTTCCGGCAATTTTTTTAAAAGAGCCTCGATCCTTTCGGTAAATTCTTTGCTCGCGCTCGGCCTGCGCAAGACCACTAATTTTTTGCTAGCCAAAAACGGCAGGCTTGTCAAAGCATCGTAAATTTTCTGATAGTCAGCTTCTTCTGTGTCAATTTTTTCCAATCCCATAGCACCATTTTTTTGCACAAAACTATCGACGAGCTTCTTCAACTCGACCTGTAGCGCAAAAGAGTTATCGCCCGTTAAAGTAATTATCATTTTGGCTCCTTCTGGCATTTGTGGCAAATATGCGTGCCTCGGCCGGTAACGCGGATTTTTATTATAGCCGTATCGGGATGTCTAGGGCACGGCTGGCCCTCGCGCCGGAAAACCCGGGCAAAACATAAGTAGCCTCCTCGTTTCCCTTCGGCATTAACATAATTTTTGTCTGTCGAGCCGCCTTTATCTATTGATAATTTTAGTACGTATATGAGTTCTTCAAACAAAGTATGAGTACGTTGGACAGATAAATCTTTAACCAGAGTTTGAGGGTGAATCTTGGCTCCCCACAGGCTTTCATCGGCGTAAATGTTTCCAACTCCCGCTACAACGGTTTGATCAAGCAAAACTGATTTTATGTTGCTGTTTGGCCGCCTGGCAAGGCGCTTCTGAAAATCTTGCCAGGTAAAATCCGCCGCCAGTGGCTCCGGGCCGACTTTTTTGAAGAAATCCAGATTCATTACCTCGGCTGTTGAGATCAACCTCATCCAGCCGAATTTCCTTTGATCATTAAAAAATAGCCGCGAGCCATCTTTAAAAGTTAGTGTCACGCGAGTTGACTTGTCTGGCAATTGACCAATCAACGAACCGGTTGGGTGCCCTGCCCCAAACCGCACAGAAGAATCACGATTAACGATTAACGATTTACGAGGCTTATCCTCTTCCTTTATCTTTAACCCTTTATCTTTAACCTTCTTGTCGGCAGGACCGACAAAAACCAGCTGCCCCGTCATCTTTAAATGAATCACCAGCGAATACTTAGAACCCAGCTCAATCAGCAATACCTTGGCGCGCCGCGCAACTCTGATGATTTTGGCGCCAATTAAAAACTTATCAACGTCCGCTTTAGTGTTTGGGAAACTTTTAGGCCAGTCAAAATCAATTGACTTTATGATTTTACCCGGCAAAAATTTATTAAGACCAAAACGGATAGTTTCAACTTCTGGCAACTCCGGCATGCTCCCTATTATAGCTGTATTCAACTTCACGCTGCCCGCTAAACGCTGTAAGCTATCTAAATGGATTCGCTGGGAGATATTTTAAAGGGCAAAAGAAATCTAGATGAGCCACCGGAAATCGCGGCCATCAAAAATTACGTGCAAAAAACTTTTAATTCAACCGTAAGCGTAGCCGTCAGGCCGAACAACATTGTTATCATGTCGACTAGCGCCGCTTTAGCCAGCACTTTGCGGCTTCAGAGCGTGCAAATTCAGAAAATTGCTAAAACAACCAAAAAACTAAGCTTTAGAATCAGCGGCTAGCACCAGCGCCGATTCTCCCAAAAAACTTTGGGTTGTTGGCGCTACCGGTATTTCGCCGGCGAGCGTTTGATCTAACCGTTCTTTTGCGTCACTGATTCCGAACACTATCATGCCACCTAAATCATAAGCACTTGGGGGTAGATTTTTTTGCATTTACGATTCCTTTTTTGTTTTACAAAAGGCTCGTTTAAAGCATAATCGTTGCGGTTATAATTAGTCAATTTAATTTTGCATGTCGAAGTTGAGGTTGGCTGTTTGCTTGTAATAATCAGGTATCTGTTTTTTGAATAAACTGATGATCGCGCCACTATTGCCCTTAAAGTTGCCGATTCCACAAGAACTGGACCAATACCTTTGCAAGTCTTGGCCATTTTCAACTATTTCAAAAATATAACGTTCTCCGAACGGGCAGTAGCCGCGGTCATCACTTGGGCTTTTAACCCCATTTTTATATCCTTGCAAATCAAGCGCCCTTAAAAAAACAGCGTACGCGTTTTGGTTGTTTGGATAACTGCTAATTTTTAGCAATGTTTTTTGATATCCCTGAAAAAGGTCGATCTGAGAGCTAGTCGAGCCAATGGATATTTGTAACTGGCGGTGGTTTTGGTCGGCATTAACCTGACCATCAATAGTGAGTTGCATAACCACATCTGTGCCCGCGTAATCTATTAGCGGTTTGGGTTGGTTGATTGGCGAAGACGCAGGGCCACTTACAGCTTTGACAATCAATATTATTATCAAAACCACTAGACCAACCGCAATCAATATGCCAGCTACAATCCGCGTCATTGTTCAAAAACCTCTATTTCACAGTTATAATATCACAAACTAGCTACTTTTGCAATACTATTCTACTGAACCACCCCACACTTCCAATCCTCACCTCTGACTCCAGAGCAGCTGGTTAATAGCTCGCTGTAATTGCTCGTAGGCTTGGCGTAACCAGGAAGTTTGTTTCTTCGGATGGGTAAGCTCATGTTGTTGCTTACTTGGTTTGGTTACTTTGTAAAGCAGGGCTATGCCTAAACTCACAAACCAGAGAAGAAGTTTTAAGCTTAGCAGTTTGTTGAGTCTTGTACGCTTTAGATCAAAGAGGTGCTTCATGTCCTTAAATGTCTCCTCTATCTCGAATCGGTAGTAGTAAATACGAACAATCTTTGCCCGGCTTTTACTAAAGTCATTGGTCAATATATACCAAGGTTCATCATTCTTGCCATCTTGAGGACTACGGATAACCCGTAGGGTTAAGCCGTATAGTTGAATAACTGCAGCTTTAGCTTTTAACTCCTGGGTTTTGGTTCGTTGGCCGTCAAACTCCACGAAGCGTCCAGACTTGACCCGAATGTAAAAGATAGCTCCTTTGGCATTGAGATGTTCTACAATTGACTCATTACCAAATCCCCGGTCAAAGACCAACCTTGGCCAGAAGCCTAATCTGTCTGCCATAGTCTGCAAGGCATCAATGGTGTGACCAGTGAAGCTACAGTATTTACGCTCTTCTGTCCGGGCAGCTCTAAGAGCTTGTTTTCTAGGCGAAGCATCGGCTCTGGCACTGAGACGGTCAGAGTAGGTAGTCTCCACAAAACATGGAATGGCTCTACCAATCTTAGTCTGGACTGCTCCAACTAAGGCAGTTAACCCGTTCATGTCGCTGTGGTCAACATTAACAAAGCTGGTCGGACGAATCAGCTTTAAGCTGTCAAAGGCTTTATCTAGATGGTTAACTAGTTTTTGGTTAGCAAACAATCGCTCTTTCTTACAAATAGCTGTTGCTGGTCGTACTACTGTCATTCGGGCATTACTACTAGCACTCTGGAAAGACTTAAGCCCATAGGCCTGGAGTCCAAAGCTAAATTGTTTCTGCCAACGCTTTGGTATGACTGGCACTAATTGGTTTTGTATCTTGAGACGTATACCACGTACAATATCTGGTGACGACATATTTGTTTTCCTTGTTTTTGTAGTTATTAACAGAAGATAGTATGTCGTCTTTTTAGGTACAGCTCAACAAAGTGTGGGGTGGTTCAGACTATTCTACTTTCTTAAGCTTATTTCAAGCCATTCCGTATGCCCTATGGTCTCTCTATAAGTTTCCGCAACTGCATACTTTGGGCTGGCTAACTCCCTAATCAGATCCGCGTTATAAAAGTAAAAAACCCGGCGGCCGAACCGGTCTTCTTTAATTTGGCGCGCGTATCGGGGCATATATTTAAGCTAAATGTAGAAAACGCCGCCGGGTTTCAGCGCTTCGTGAACCTTATCCAGGACTATTTTGACCTCCTGTTTATTAAGATGTAAGAGCGAAGCAAAAGCAAAGACTATATCTAGATCTTTCTGGTAGTCAAAGGTGGTGGCGTCACCTACCAAAAATTTAACTCAGGGCAGAGACTGCTTTGCTAGTTCGACCGCTTTCCGCGCAATATCAAAACCTAAATAATTGTCAGTGTGTTTTAAAATTTCGGTGGCATCACGGCCGTCACCGCACCCAACTTCCAGAACCCTCGCGTTTTTTGGGCTCCCGGCTAGATTAAAGGCTCGGTTGATATACTTTTTGCGTGTTCCTATGCCATGAGAATATTCGGCCAGTTCCTTAGCAGACTTATTGTAAGTATCAACTGTTTGCTGCCGCAAGTCAGCCATCTTTTAAAATAGCCTCCAGCTCGCGCTTCATCTGCGAAAAGTCTTTGTATAAAATGGTTTTCATGCCAAGTTTGCGAGCAACAATCAGGTGACGCTCCTGATCGTCCACCAGGACGGCTTCGTGAAAAGCAACGCTTAACTTTCTTACAACGTTTTCATACGCTTTTGGATCTGGTTTAATGATGCCTGCTTCATAAGATAAACTTACGGCATCAAAGGCGTTCATTTGTTCCTTCGTAAATAATTCACTAAGCCAATTGGATGCGGCATTCGAAAGCATCCCTATTTTATATTTAGGCTTTAATGAGTAAGATATATATTCAAAAAGGTCTTCGTTAGCCACGTTAGTGTCTAGTTCTTCTTCAACTTCGCCAGCACCCTGGCCGGACAATTCGCTAACCTTTTTTAAAAATTCCTCGTGCGAAATTATGCCCCCATCGGCTTGATCCATAAGCTTTGTGGCTTCTTTAAAAGAGTTTGCGTTGTCACCGAAATGTCGCTTTTTAAATGCAAGCCAGCTTTCGGTAACCAGCACTCCAAAACAATCAAAAATCACCGCTTTGATCACAGTTCGCCCCAATTGCTGCCAATGGATGTGTCCACCGTTAGTTTAACTGGCAATTTATAGGCGTTTTCCATTTCGTTTTTGAGTAGTTTGGCGACCGATTGGGCGTCTTTTTCGCCGCATTCCACGATCAACGAATCGTGGATTTGCAGCAAAATTTGCGCGGACGGAAAGTCCGAGCGCAATTTTTCGTCCACTTTTATCATGGCCAGCTTCATAATATCTGCCGCGGCGCCCTGAAACGGCATATTCACCGCCGCGCGTATAGCCGCTTCGCGTACCGCGAAGTTGGATGAATGCACGTCCGGCGTTGGCCGCCGGCGGCCCAGCAAAGTTTCGGTGTAGCCCTTTTCGCGAGCTTGTTTCTTAACCAATTCAATGTAATCCCGTAACTTAGGCCTGACATCAAAGTATTTATCTATAAAATTCTGGGCCTGCTCGTGCGTAATGCCAGTGGCAACACTTAGGCCATGCGCGCCCAAGCCATACATAATCCCAAGGTTCACGACTTTAGCCTCACGCCGCATGCTCTTATTGACATCTTCTGGCGCCCGGCCGTAAATTTCGACCGCCGTGGCCGTGTGGATATCAACATCTTCGTTAAACATTTTAATCAGCCGCTCGTCGCCCGAAAGGTAAGCCGCAATCCTAAGCTCGAACTGACTGTAATCGGCACTCACCAACCGCCTGCCCTTGGCCGCCACAAAAGCCGTGCGAATGCGTTTACCTAGCTCGGTACGCACGGGAATGTTTTGCAAGTTCGGATCAGTCGAGCTTAATCGGCCGGTTTGAGCGATGGTCAGGTTAAAGGTGGTGTGGACGCGCGAATTTTGGTCCACTAACTTCGGCAGCGCATCCACGTACGTGCTTTTGAGTTTGGTAACCTCGCGGTACTGGCTTATTAGTTCGATTATCGGGTGCGCTCCACGCAGTTTATCCAGTTCGCTGGCCGCCGTGCTAAAACCGGTTTTGCCTTTTTTGATGCCGATTTTTGGCAAGTCCAGTTTTTCAAATAAGACTTCGGCCAGTTGCGCCGGGCTGCTGATATTGAATTCCTGGTCGGCATAGCCGTAAATCTGTTGCTCTAAATCCGACATGGTATCATCAATTTCGCCGCTCATTTTTTTGAGATATTTAGTGTCTAGTTCTATGCCGGTGTGTTCCATCCGCGCGAGCACCGGGATGAGCGGCCATTCAATATCCGAGGCAAGAATGGAAAGTTTAGAGTTTAGAGTCAGCTCTTTGGCCTGTTTTTCGTGCATTGTTTTTATAGCGGCGATAATTTCCGGCGCGCGAGAAATGACTTCATCTGCATCTAAATCTTCAAACGACGAACCTTCGTAACCAAGGTCGGCTCGGACCAGATCTGTCAAAGTTTGCTCCCGCCTAAGCGGATTAAGCAAGAAGGCGCTAATTAAAACGTCGTGGCCAACTTGCGGGAAGTCCGCAGCTCCCAGCTCTAGCAAAACCTTGAGCGTTGATTTGATATCATAACCCACAAGCAGCCGGACTTTTTTAAAATTATCAACGATGAGTTTGAGCCCGACTTTGTGCAAGTCAATCGTGTATGTGTCTTTGCCGTCTAGGCTGATAATCATGACTTCCGGCTTTTGGCCGTGTTTGCCGGCTGAGCGGGTGTGAATGTAAAAATATTTGCTGTCGCCTAGTTTTAGCTCGTCGGCTTTTTTATCGCTATCAATTATGAAATTCTTGCCGGTATTCAAATTACTACTAGCTATACGCTGTCCGCTATCCGCCATTTTCACTTGCATAAGTTCCGGCAGCTGGCGTACTAAGTTTTTAAACTCCAGCTTTTCCATTAGCCCCAGTACTTTTTCGGGTTGGCATTTGCTGCCGTCAACTTCTTTTAAATCTAGTTTGAGCGGCGCGTCCGTCCAAATCCTGGCCAGTTCTTTACTTAGATAAGCCGACTTTTTGCCGTCTTCCAGCTTTTTGCGTAAGCTTTCTTTGATGAGTGGTAGATTGTCGTATACGCCATCCAGCGTTTTGTAAGTCTGTATTAGTTCCCGCGCGCCTTTTTCGCCGATGCCCAGCACACCTGGGATGTTATCGGATGAGTCGCCTTTGATGGCTTTAAAGTCTAAAAATTGCTCTACGCCGATGCCGTATTTGGCTTCGAAAGTCTTCGGCGAATAAAGTTCTATATTGCTAAGTCCGTTTTTGAGAGCGTAAACGTGCACGTTGCCGTTGACTAGCTGCAGCATATCCAGGTCGGAAGTGACCAGCATGGTGTCGAGTTTTTTGGCGCGCGCTTGCACGGCTAGCACGCCCATGATGTCGTCGGCCTCATAATCGTCCAGCTCGTACAGCGGCCAGCCAAAAGCGTCCAGCAACTCGTGCAACACGGGGATTTGCTCGTAAAAATCCGGCGGCGCCGGTTTGCGGCCGGCTTTGTATTCCGGGTACATTTTGACACGTTTGCGAATGTTGGTTTTAGGCTTATCCCAGGCCACGGCCACGTAATCGGGCTTGAGCCGGCGGATGACTTCCAGCGCCATGACGGCAAAGCCGTATACGCCGCCGGTCGGCGCGCCATCTTTGGTAGCCAAATTTGGCATAGCGTAATA
>CAZUPM010000025.1:0-8185 GCA_964622365.1 uncultured Candidatus Saccharibacteria bacterium
AAACTATCTGTCGAAAAGTTCTGGAACTCGTCGACATATAAAGCAAAGTCAACCCTCTGGTCTTCCGGTATGTTGGCCCGACTCATAGCCGCCACCTGGAATTTCATTACGAACACCATTCCCAGCAGCTTGCTGTTAAGCTCGCCCGTCCGCCCCTTGCTTAGGTTAACCAGCAGGATTTTTTTATTGTCCATGATATCGCGCAGGTCAAACGCGCTTTTGGTCTGACCTATAACATGGCGCATCATCTCGTTCGATAAAAAGGCGCCGAACTTACTAACAAACCAGCTGGTGACTTCGCCAAATTCATTAGAGCGTTGGCTGGCCGGCATCTCTTTTTGCCAGAATTCCAAAACGGTCTGGTCAGTTACGTACTGAAGCTTTTGCTGGACAAAGCGAGGATCACGGAAAAGCTTAGGAATGTCTATGAACGTGCCGCCTTCCGGATCGGCCATAACCGTTAGGGCAGCGTTACGGAATAGGTGCTCGTAACGCGGGCCCATGATGCCCTGGTGCTGCGGGTCATAAAGCTTATACAGCATGCTTAGGGCCTCTTGAATCAAAAAGTCTTTTTGGTCAGGAGTCTGAAATTCAAACAGGTTTAATCCCATGGGGAAATCCATATCCGCCGGGCTAAAGTAAATCACGTCTTCGGTGCGCTCTTTGGGCACCATGGACAGCAGGCGTTCGGCCGTATCACCGTGCGGATCCACAAACGCAAAGCCATTGCCGCTCAACATATCCTGCAAAGCCAGATTCTCAAGAAAGGTGGACTTACCAGTACCGGTCTGGCCGACGACGTACATGTGTCGCTGCCGGTCAGCCAAGGCTATACGGATAGGCTTTTTAACTCCGCGGAAGATGTTGTAGCCCAATAGCAAACCTTGCTCCGGCATGTTACGCGGTCCATCAACCTGCTTGGAATCTTGCCGTTCCAGTTGCGAAGTTGGTATGTTCTTCTGGTCCGGAAAGTGGAACAGGGTCGCCAGTTCAACGGAATTAAGGATAGTTTTACTCTCTTCTTGAGGAAAAGTACGCATGATGTAGGCCGTGGCTAATTCATCTATATCTTTGGCCGGCTCGAACTTAAAGCCGTTTTTGCCGGGCGAATCGAACAGCGAAAAAGAGGCCACCACATTATTCAGGATAGTCTGGGACCGCTGCTGATTGTCGGCAGAAGCCACTACCCTTATTAGCACTTCAAAACCGGGATGGCGCGTCTTATCGTCTATAGAATCTAGGATTGTCTGGTCCAGATTGGAAAGGTCGTGCTTTTTGCCATCGCTTTCTTTTACTTCCGGCGGCTTGACTAAAGCGCCGCCAACCTGAGAAATATAACTCCAGGCCTTTTCAGCGCCCTGCTTATCTTCTTTGCCTTTACGTTTTTGACTGGCCAGGCCGGAGGCGGTCTTACTCCAGGAAGGGTCGGCCGGCCGCAGCATAAGCTGTATACCAAGCCCATCATCTTTTTCAAGTGTCGAAAGCGAGTTCAAAATGCCCTGCATCGCATCCCGTTTCAGATCCTGGTAGGTTGCAATTGGATAAGCGTATGGCTCTTTCAGGCTAAACTGGCCCCCGCTAACACCGGCTATCTTTCCTTTGCTGCTAAAGATATTATGTTCGGCGACTTCTTCTAAGCGCGCCGAGGGATAGGCGCTTAAAACAGCCTGTTTGACTATATCGACTAAAGCTATCGGCACAGCAGCATAAAACTGCACCACACCTTGCCAGCCTACGATCTCAAAATCAAAATGTCTCTGCCCGTAATAAAGCTTTCTTTTAAATTCCTTTTCGAACGTGCTGGCAACAATGTTATAGATGATCTCGGCACGAGATATGTTTTCTTCTACAACGTCACGGATATCGCGGCCGGTGGCCTGTACGTCTTCACTCTGAGGTGGCAGATGTATGAGCAAGGGCACCACCTTCAGGCTGCGTTCGATATTTTTTTGTTCGCGTATGCTTTGTCTGGATTGCATGAACAATATTACGCCGCCAATGGCGGCCAAAATTACCAGTATAGCCAGTACTATGATTATGCCCACTAACATATTCAGCCTTCGCTAAGTTTCACTTCTTTGTTATAACGCTTCTTTAGATAATCAGACCTAAGCTGGGCAACAGCCTGGGTTTGCCTGAATGGATCGCCTTTGGTTTTGACCAGGATCTGCTTAACTTTGTGCACCCATTCTTCTTCTATTAGATCGGCGTCATCAGCTGCCTGCGGCGTACTTGTAACAATGGGTTCAGCCGGAGCCGACTGTGAGTGTGTAAGTAAAGCAGATGGCGCCCCTAAAGAAGGCGTCCCAGACATAAGCGGGTTAGCGGCTGGGCTGAGCATGGCCTTTGGGCGGGCATCAGTTTCCGGAGTGTTTGTCCTTTGCTCAGGGCTAGACTCATTAAAAGCAGAACTGCTCTCCGCTATAACAGATTGCCCGTAAGGGCTCATCCCCTCAATGTCATGATTGGCCTGCATCGTTTTTATTATATCAGTATGCTATGAGTTAAAGACGGCAATTCTTATGTGAACACCTGGCTGCGCCTAACATAGAACCACAAGATACCAAAAAAGATTACTAACAGCAGAAAGTCTCGCAACGAAAGCTGCCCAACAGATTGTAAAAGTATGCATAAATAAGGCAGGCCGGCTATCATGGCCGATAGACCCGTCAGCTGCCGGGTGGTTAGCTTATCGCTACGTTTTTTTAAACCTCTAATTAAGAGCCCTCTTATGGTAAGAAAAAAAGCTACGAAAAATAGGGTCAGCGGTATCAGTAAAACGATCAAGGGGAGGCTTTGTGGATTGGTGGTCAGCAAAATAATCAAGCTGGCTAAATACAGGGCGGCTATCAGCCCTTGGCGTCGTGTTATTCTTTTCATCCAATATTAATTGTAACTATTAAGAAAAAAAACACCACTTTTGCAGTGGTGCTATTGGAGCCCGGACGGTAAATGCGCTCATTTAAATTATTGTATAGCGCTTACCGTCCATGGCCCTGACTGACCGCTCTCGCCACCTTTTAGGTGGTTTGAGCGATAACCATAGCCTCTCTTTTTGTAAGTTTTTTTGTTTTTTAACTTACTCCTATAACGTTAATCCTTTTCCTTTAATTTGTCAATGCATAAGTTGTTGTTTTTATAACTCATAACAGTTTTAATTTGTTATTTTTTTTGTAGCTGTTTTAACAATATATGTAGTTGAGCTAAGATTTTAAAAACCTAAACAACTAATTAGGCCGCTCACGCGATAAATAGTTACATAAGTATATTCCGTTTTGTCAAAGCAAGTTGGGTATTTTTGATTTTTTTGGTCCGCTCCGGCCGTAACATTGCAAAAGCCTGGTCCTGCAAAATTTAAAGCCTTATAAAAAAAGTGACGGCCAGTAGCGATAATTTTCATCAAGCTATATAAACTTTCACTACCCACTCAGACGTATTGGCAAAAAGCCTTGGTCTTTTATTGCAGGCCCTAAAAGCAAATTATTCGCCGGTTTTTGCAACATAGTTATATCCAATGCTATCCCCGCAAAGTCTTTAATTGAAGACATTGCGGTTTTTTGTTGTTAGAAGTGCCCAAAGTTATACACAGGTTTCTTATAAAAATAACCATTATCGCGCTTGACAGTTCAATTGCAGCTTTATAAGATAGGTTCAGCACTTGAGTAAAAAAAGTGCTCAAAAACAAAAAATGATCTTGAAACAACGGCTTCTCGCAAGCCGTTGTTTTTCATATAAAGATACTCTATAGGCCCAAAAAGGCGGGTCTGCGTTAGCGACTAACTCTCAGTTTTTAAGCATTCTTTTGCAAACTAAATATCGCTTAAGTTTGACTCCGGGACCGGCAAAAGCAGGTTAGCCAAGGCACTGCGAGAATAATGCCGGCGCTAAGCCATGAAGAAATACTGGAAGTTACCCATCTGCACAGCTTGGCCAGCGAAGACTACGAGAGCATCATTACCGCCCGGCCATTCCGCGCCCCGCACCATAGCGCCAGCGATACGGCTATCATCGGGAGCGGCCAAAATCTGCAATCGTGCAAAATAAGTTTAAGTCACCGTGGAGTTTTATTTTTTGATGAGTTTCCGGGATTCAGACGTTCGGCCATTAAAGCCATGCGTCAACCGTTAGAAGATAAGACCATAGTCGTTGCCCGCACCAAAATAAGCGTAGACTATCCCACTAATTTTATTCTGGTAGCCACTGATAATCCCTGCCCATGCGGTTATTACGGCGCCTCTAAACCTTGTCTCTGTCTGCCCCACCAGAACTCTCGCTATCAACGTAAGCTTTCCTACCCCATTACTGATCGTATAGATTTATATGTGGCTGTAGAAAGCGTCGCGCGAAAGGCTATTAAACTCTAGGACAGAGTCTGCCGGTTACCGTGAGATTTTGAGACGGGTACAAAGAGTCCTAGATTTACAGGCCGTGCGCTTCGGTACCACACAGAAGTTAAAGGCGATATGACCAATAGGGATATCAAGCAATCAGCTCACCTGCCCCATGCCGCTCATGAATTACTTAGTCACGCCGCCGAGCAACTGGACATTTCAGCCCCTAGATATATGCGTACCATCAAGGTAGCCCGCACGATGGCTGATTTAGACAATTCAGCAGATATTGGCACCACTCATGTAGCCGAAGCGCTACAGTACCGCAGCCAACGTTACCAACTTCAACAACAAATCGCTTGACCTCTGTTAAGGCGTTTGCTATCATAAACACTAATCATTAAAATCATTAAGGGAGATATTTATCAGCAAACCAACCCGCCTGAATGAAGCTATTCGGGCAAGCCAGTTGCGTGTGATTGGTGAGGATGGCAGGCAGCTCGGGGTAATGTCGCGCGATGATGCCTTAAGGCTGGCCGCTGAGCAGGAGCTTGACCTTGTTGAGATTTCGCCGGATGCCAACCCGCCGGTGGTCAAAATCATCGATTGGGGCAAATATAATTACCAGCGCACCAAACAGTCCCAAAAGAACAAGCGCAGTGCCAAAGTCCAAGAAGTCAAGCAGATGCGTATGGGGCTAAAAATCAGCGATCATGATCTAGGCGTTAAGACGCGCAAAGTCACAGAAATGCTCGAAGACGGCCATAAAGTCAAAATTACCCTATTCTATCGCGGCCGCGAGATGGCCCACAGAGACTTAGGCTTTAAGCTGGCCGAGCGTATCATTAAGGATTTTGGAGAAGCGGTCGCCGTCGATCAACAGCCCCAACTGGCAGGCAAGCAACTAAGTTTTATGATAAGGAGTGTAAACCATGGCAAAGCAAAAACTCAAAACTCATAGCGGCACCAAAGATCGCGTTAAGTTAACCAGAACTGGTAAAGTCCGCGTGCGACACAGCCATGCCAGCCACTTTCTGCAAAAAAAGAGCACGGCGAGGAAACGCAAATTGGCCGGGCTGGACACTTTGGGCAACACCAATGCCAGGATAATCAAGAAAAAGTTAGGGGTTTGAGATGAGAGTTAAAAGAGGCGTTACCGCTCACGCCAAGCACCAAAAAATCCGCCAAGCGACAAAAGGTATGCAAAAGTCTCACCGCTCATCGGTTAAGCGCGGTAAACAAGCCGTTACCAAGTCTCTGCAGTATTCTTACCGTGACCGGCGTAACCGCAAACGCACATTCCGCCAGCTCTGGAACGCCCGCATTAACGCCGCCGCCCGCCAGCATGGCACCACTTACAGCAAATTGATTGCCGATCTTAAGGCTGCCGACGTTCATCTCGACCGTAAAATCCTGGCCGAGCTAGCCGTTAACGAGCCCAAAGCCTTCGAAGCCGTCCTCAAAACCGCCAAGAAGTAAACTCATGCTACCCGACGAAGCGCCACGAGTTAATCAGTGTGGGATTATTGCATCAATTGAGGCCAGTGTCGGTGGAACAAGTTGGGTAACTTTATTCTCGCCCATAGAAGATTACCCTATTAAAAATATTTTGTTTTTTGCAGACAATCTTGACCCAGAGCTTATGGGGCAGCTGGCAAGTATGGAGACTTTTGTGAGCCGCGAGGGCCTACACAGATTTGTGGCCCACCAACGCATAAAAACCCCGCAAAGTCTCGCTGAAGTCCAGTTACCATTTTATAATTACCGCCAATTGCTGGTACAGGCGGCAATGCAATATAAATCTAGGTAAATTATTGCTGTTTGTTTTGTGCCAGCGTGTTTGCCCTTTTGCTTTAAAAGGGTTATAATAAACTCTGCCAGATTATTGGCTGGTTACGTGCCTTAAAAAGTACGAGGAAAGTCCGGGCAGCAAAGGGAAAGGCAGTTGCTAACAGCAACCGAGGGCGACCTTAGGGAAAGTGCCACAGAAACGAAACTACCCGCTATACAGCGGGAAAAGGTGAAACGAGTGGGGTAAAAGCCCACAATTCCTGGCGGTGACGCCAGAAAAAGGTAAACCCTGTCTGCTGCAAGGAGATGGATCCTGCGAGCCTTAAAGCTCAAAGTGTCCCGCTAAGGTTTCATCACAAAAACCGCTTGACCCCGACAGCAATATCGGGGCTAGATAGATTACCAGCTCCGCTTCGGCGGAAACAGAACCCGGCTTACAGATAATCTGGCCTAGGTATTATAAAAGCCTCTTATTTTAGGGGGCTTTTTAAGTTAGCTCAAATCGGTGGCGTCCAGGGTTTCGTTAACCATCCCGTCAGCTAGTTTATTTAGTTCGCGTGGCACATGCGTATAAGTAACTTCGTCAAATTTGGATTCCAGCACTCTGATTGCGGTATGAACAGGCGCCAAGTCATGGTTCTTAACCTTGTATAGCCCTTTCATCTGATTAACCACCAAAAGACTGTCCATATAAACGTGCACGATTTGAGCGTTACGTTCCCAAGCTTCTTCCAGCCCCAGCTTAAGCGCGTTGTATTCGGCCTGGTTGTTGGTGGTCAGGCCCATGTATTGGCCGCCTTGGAATATAACAGTGTTGTCCATCGTCATCAACACATATCCGCTGGCAGCTGGCCCAGGATTACCACGTGAGCCGCCATCGGCGTAGAGTTTTATCTCGACCAAATTAGTCAGCTGCTTATTTTCTATCTTTTCGAGCGGCTGGGGCGGCCGAGGTGCAAATTTGAAATGGATTATTTTTACCGGGGTTTTTTCGTTTATATCAAGCCCGTAATAACGTCGAAAAGTCCGGACCATTTCGTCTTTAGAAGCGTACTCGGCGTCATCACCCAGTTCTTCGTTCGTAAAATCGCCTAAATGTTTAGCCAATACTTCGCTTATCCTGGCCGTACCGATAGCCTCCCAGGTGTCGGGATTATGGCCTTCGACCTTATCGATAATCCAAACATCGTCATCAACGCTGATGTTCTTTTCGTCGTTAACCCGCCAGGTAATGGTTTTTTTACCCCGCCTGATAAGTTCGGCCGTCTCGTGGTTAAACTTGAGTGTTTTCATTGACAACTCTCGAATATTTTATCAATTGATTTTGCCAGTTCCCTATCCTTATCCGTAATTTTACCGCCGGCTTCATGAGTGCTCAGCCAGATCTCGACCTTGTTATATTCATTAAGCCACCGCGGATGATGGTCACACCTCTCGGCCATAGTAGCTACGGGTTTCATAAAATCAAAGGCTTGCCTGAAATCATCGAACGTAAATTGGCGGTAAAGCGCATCGTCTTTTTCTTGCCACATAGTTTCTATCTTATCATGGTCGAACAGAAGCTAGGGCTTTTGAACGACTAATGGCTATTATAGCTGAGTGGTTTATAGATAATCCATCACCACAGTGGCAGCAACAGCTACGTGATGCAAAGTATATAGTTCAACAACAAGCTTATAGTTATTAATTCTCTATAGCGTAATACAGTTTGAACGTGACGTTCTTATTGCACGTTAATTGAGATATAATCCAAGCAACGCAACAATCGTAGCGTTATGACAATTTAGAATGACCTAAACTGAGTAACATACCGTAAAAGGCATGGTCGTAAATCCAGTCAAGACTACTGAGCTCATCGTTCAGGTGTCTTGACTGGTTGCACGAGGAAACTCGTGTAGGCGGCCGTAAGGTCGTCACCTGGCGGTGAGCTTTGTGCTATATTGCCGCCAGAAGCCAAATAATAAATTAACGTAATTGTCTGAAAGGAGAAAAAATGTCAGACAAAACATCATCAAAGAACTGGTTTGCCAGACATAAGGTTTTATCGGTCGTAGGAGCTCTAG
>CAZUPM010000026.1:0-7919 GCA_964622365.1 uncultured Candidatus Saccharibacteria bacterium
GCCGTCTACAAAACCTACGCGCACACCTGCCACCGGGCCGTCAAACGGCGCGCCGGTCAGCATAAAGGCGGCGCTCATGGCGATCATCGCCACCATATCGGGCCTGAAGGTCGGATCCATGCTCAAAACCGTCGCCACGCCTTGCGCCTCATGACGATAGTCCTTTGGCCACAGCGGCCTGATTGGGCGATCTATCAAGCGGCCGATTAAAATCGCTTCGTCGCTCGGGCGGCCCTCACGTTTGACGAACCGGCTGCCGCTTATTTTGCCGGCCGCGTAAAATTTTTCTTCGTAATCTATGCTCAGCGGAAAGTAGTCAAAGCCTTCTAGCGGCTGCTTGCCAACCATCGCCGTGCCTAGCACCACTGTTTCGTCGTAACGCACGATGACGCTGGCACTGGTTCGAAAGCCCACACGGCCGACTTCCAAACTCAAAGTCCGGCCGCAAAATTCGGTCTCAACTTTAATTATTTTTTTCCCAAAAGGATTTATGGTCTCACCCATAGCTTTGTCCCCTTTCTATTGAGTGACAAGGTTCAAGTATCCAACGGTAATAAGTGGAAACTTGTGCTCTATCACCCACAATTAAAATTTGAAATTCGAATTTCTAAATTCTAAATAAGTAGGAAATTCGAAATCAGAAATCCAAAACTCTAAAAGTTTCGTGCTTCTGACTTCTTATTTCGTGCTTGTTTCGCATTTCATGCTTCGTATTTCGGATTTAACGACGAATTCCTAGTTTATTAATCAGCTCCAGGTATGCTTTGCTGTCCTTATCCGCAATGTATTTTAGCAGACGGCGGCGCTTGCCAACCATTTGCAGTAAACCTCGGCGTGCCATAAAGTCGTGCTTGTTGGTTTTGAGGTGCTCAGTCAATTCTTTGATCCGCTCCGTCAAAATACCAACTTGCACGGCGGAACTACCGGTATCGTTTTTATGGCTTTGCAAGCCTTTAACGGTCGCCTGCTTCTTATCCTTAGAAATCATACGTTGAACAAATTTTAGCACACTCCACCCTGTTACGCAACCACGTTAACTATTCAGTGCTTCTTGCGCTTCCTGCTCCAATGCATCCAAAGCTTCGTGAACTGGTTGATGACTCCCCGGAGTGGCAGCTTTAGGCGGCAACGGATTCATTAAGGCTCTTCTAGCTTGGGTACAATAATCTAATATGACGTAACCTTCTTGCTGTCCAGGCTTTTTCCAGCGTTTTAGGGCCTCTAGTTTTGGCGGCTGCCATGGACCATACTCCACCTTAGGGTCTAACGGATCCTGTACGTGCATAATAACTCCTTTAAAAGAGAAAAATTGTTTAGCTAACTATAGCAATAATAGTCTAGACTCGTAAAAACTCAGAGTCTCAAGGCTCTAGCAACCCTAAAACTGTAATAACCTATTGGTACTAGGGTCCCGAGAGCTAAATCGCCCGTAACACCCGAGTCAATACCGGCAACGCTTAAACCTGCCGTAATACCTTCAAAGGCCAAACAGCCGAGAAGCATCTTTCCAGCAATACTAAACTCCTCGAACTTTTCTGGGTCTGGTTCAGCTTCCATGCGTAGTATTATCTACTACTTAGCGAATTTAAGCAAGTGGTGTGTTGCTAAAATGATTGGCTACCCATTAGTAGAGAACAGGTATCATCCTTCTAGGCTACCAATAGGTGGCTTAGAAAGCTGCTTTCGTTGATTTGATGTGCGTCCTTTATATTAAACTCGCCGACTTGGGTGCGGCGCAGGCCGCTCATGTAGGCACCGGTGCCGATCGCTTTGCCTATGTCCTCGACCAGCGAGCGGATGTACGTACCTGATGAAACTTTGGCCGTAAACCTAACAGATGGATATTCATAAAAATTTAACGCGATCTTGTATATTTTGCACTTTCTTGGTTCAATTTTGACTTCTTTGCCGGCTCTCGCCAGCTTATACGCCCGTTGCCCACCAACTTTTATGGCCGAAAATGCTGACGGCGTCTGCATAATTTCGCCAACAAATTTATTCAGAGCCGCTTCAATTTGAGCCGACGTCGGCTCTTTTATGTCATCTCGAGCTAGTCGAGAGATCTCTCCACTCCGGTCGAGATGACGGAAAGGTCGAATTTCGCCTTCCCCGTCGCCAGTTGAGCTAGTTTCTCCTAACTTCATACTCACTTCGTAAGTTTTATCGAGTTTAGAAAGTTCCGTGGCTTTTTTAGTATACGAGCCGATCAGTAAAATTAGCAAACCAGTCGCCAACGGATCTAGTGTCCCCGTGTGTCCAACTCGGACTTTCTTAACCGTTAACTTTTTACTGTCAGCTATTTGCTGTTGGCGTAGCAAACTTCGAACTTTTGCCACCACGTCAAAGCTAGTCCAGCCTTTCGGCTTGTCTACCAAAAGGATTCCATCCATATTTAAAGTCTAGTTTAGGTTGTGGATTTAGAAAACTGGAGGCAGGGGTGGCGGCACCGGTGGCGGAGCAGAGGCATTATCCGCGGCAGAAGGTGGAGGCGCGGGCACGCCGCTAGGCTTATCTTCGGCATCCGCCGCGGCAACAACTTGGTTGGGCTGCGCTGGCGGAGCCGGTATGGGCATGTCCAAAGGATGGCGCATCTGAATGGCCGGCGAGCCAGGCTGCTGTTCGGCAGGCGACTCTGCTACCCTATCGTTAACAGCAGTGGTTACGGCCTGGTTAATGGCATCCGGCATTAGCGAAGAGGATTTAGATGGAGGCAAGCTTAACGGATCTGTCCCGGGCTCAAAGCCTTCCGGCCTGGTGTTAGCGGTCAACGTCCCGCTAAGCTCCGGTGGCTCGAACATAAACGGGCCGCCGCCCGACACTTTAGGCTCACCAGCCATTGTAACTGATGGGCCGGGAGGCGGTTGAACCGGTGGTATTGATGGGTTTTGAACGGAACCGGGAGCTCCGATATTGTGCAAGATTCCTTCTTTGTCTATCTCGATCTGGTGTTCAGCATTTGGCGCGTTATCTGCGTTTTCGTCCGGCTCCAAACGCTTATCTTCGTGTTCTATATACAGCGTGCCATCCGCGGGGGCCGGAATAGGCGCAGTTGGTTTTGGCGAACCCCCGCCGTTAACAGGTGTAGGTTGTGGTGGCAATGGCTCTGGAGACACCGGTTTGGGTGGTGGAGGTGGTGGAGGCGGCTTAGGCTGCTCTAACTTAGTCGCTACCAACTGCTGATTAGCTCCGGCAGCGATAAGTTGAGAGCTGACACTCATAGTTATCGCCGAGGTTTTATTATTGCTAAACCGCTCCGTCGCGGCCACTATGCCGGTTAATAGCGCCGTGGCTATCTGGACATCAAGAACTTCTTTAGCATCTTTGCCTAGCTGCCCAGCCAGACCGGCCACCATCTCACTTAAGCTGCTAGCCGTCGGATCTTGCCAATTGATAGCGCCTAAATCATTGTTGCTGGTCGTATTGATGGTGATGATAACGGCGTCGTGCAGAATGCGGCCGTGGGCCGTTATGGCCTGGTCTAACTCAGTTTGCTTATGTACGCCTAAAGCGACAACAGCGTCAACGTTAAAGCCACCCAAGCTGAATTCCAGATCTTTTTCGCTTAAGCTGGTTTTATACGGTGTGATAAAAATACGGACAACTTTATCTTCTACTTTATAACGCAGCTTGTCAGCCTTAGCTTTATCCAGCGCTATTATGAAATCACGCAAGCTGTCGGTGTTCTTTTCTAAGGTTTGCTCGGGTTTTAAAAACTCAATTGTTGAAGGCGTCGCGCCACTATAAACGGCAGTCCCATGCTTGCCTAGCTTATTAAGCGTAAGTGTCAGGCCAATACAGGCGGCCAGTTGGTCGACAGAGGGGTTGTTACTGACAGTTACGAGGATGCTGCTGGCTTGCTTAAGCCGTTCTATCGCCTGCTGTTTAGGATTGTTGTTATTATCCATTTTTATTTTAAAACTTCTTAGGTCAGCGTATCACAAACGCTTACGCTTGTCGAGCACATATCCACACTTTACAAATCCGTTCCGCCTTTGTATAGTGTTGCTCTAGTATTTAACAGAAGGATTCATAATGCCCATCATAAAATCGGCCAAAAAACGTGTGCGTGTAGCCCAAAAAGCCACAATCCGCAACAGTAAAACCAAGCGTTCTTTAAAGAGCGCTATCAAGGATTTTCAAAAAAGCCTTACGTCCAAAAATGGTGCAGCGGCGGCGCACGCCAAAGCCCAGAGCGAGTTGGCCAAAGCTGGTAAAAAGCACGTGATGCATAAAAATAAAGTCGCGCGCAAGCAGCGCCAGTTAGCGGCGGCCGCTAAAGCTGCCGGAGTTAAGGTTACCTCAACTGCCAAGAAAACAACTTCCGTCGTCAAAAAAACTGGCATCAAAAAGTCTTCGTCCAAAAAATAAGATTCAAACTTCCGCTAATATGCTGTGGGCTTTTTTGTGTTTTATAAACCCTATCAGTAACACACTGTAACTACACACTGTCGTTCAGACGATACTCAACCTAAGTAGTAAAAGTAGTTTATGGCTGTGTTCACGGCATAGCACAGTGGTTTTGTATGGGCCCTGGTATTGCAAAAACGTCATGGTGATGTATCATATATATGCATAAGCAAAAACAAATATGCGGCTTAAAACAAAACTGGTATTACTTGGCTTTTTGGTCAGTTTGGGTATTGGCCTGCTGCCAGCCGTGGCCAGTCATGCGGCCACCGGCACTATCTACGTATCGCCAGGAAGTATGAGTGAGGAAGTTGGCGGTACTTTCAGCACTCAAGTACGTATCAATCCCGGAACATCAGTCAATGCCGTACAGGCTACACTCAACTACAACCCTTCGGCTTTGGAGTGGCTTTCAAATTCCATAGGTGCATTTTCTACTTGCACCGAAAATAGCGGTGGCGGGGGCGCCGCGACTTTTGCCTGCGCCATGCTGGGTAGCAGTACCAGCAGCGATTCATTGATTGCCACCGTGAGCTTTAAGACATTAGTCGGCAGCGGTAGCACAACTTTAAGTTTAAGCAACGCCAATGCCGCCGACAACGGCACGTACACAAACCCATCCACCTCGGGCGCTACGGTCAGTTTTTACTCGCCGGCACCGGCTCCAGCACCGACTGCGGGCCCCACCAAGTCCTATTCATACCATTCCTCATCGTCTTCGGTGGCAACATCTAGTTCCAGCACACCGGCCGCCACGCCCCAGCCAAGCGCGCCAGCCAAGCCCGCGACCATTAAAATCAACGACTTTACCGCGCAATTTGATACCGCTAGTTTAAAAGTTGCGACTAACGTGCCGGTTCAGGTTTACCTGCAGTACGGTACAGATAAAAACAACCTTAGCCTTAGCATCGCGCCAAGTAGCCTGGGAACTTCTAACACCGTAAGTTTTGATAAAGCCGAATTACTCCCCGGCACGACGTATTATTATCAGATCATTGCCAAAGACGCTTCCGGGAACATAACCAAAAGCCCGATAAAATCCTTCACTACTAAGGGCTATACTATCAGCATAACCGTGCTCGACAGCCAAAACCATCCCTTAGCCAACCAACCAGTTACCCTGCATTCCACTCCAACTAATGCCAAGACCAATAATCAAGGCATTGCCACCTTTACGAACGTCGCCCCGGGCGTGCATCACTTACTCTACAAAGCTGGTGACAAAACTTACTCCCAAACAGTTTACGTGAGTAACGATTTTGTAACCAAAAACGGCAAACAAACGGCACCGCTACAGTCCGCGGCCGTGATCCTGAATGGCTTTGTTTATAAGAGTGTCGCCCCCATACCCGGCGCGTTGGCGTTCACAGTTTTACTGGTGGTGGCATTTGGAATCATAGTGGCGATAGTTTGGACTTCGGCTAAGGCCAGGAACAAAAACCGTGTTTATTCCAAACAGCGTCTTTTGGCTATGCGCCTATCACACAAGTTTCGTACCGCGGGCGCCGCAGTCCTAGACAAAACTGCCGCACCCGCCAGCCATCACCAATTTAAGTCGCGATAACTATTTATCCAACGGAAAACAGACGCTAGAGCTAGCCACTCCGGGCTTAGCGGCCCAAGAAGGACAATAATAACCCAAAGATTTAGCTTTGCTCTGAAACCGCGCTGGCACCGGCGTCCCGCCAGCCGTTAAAATATTGCTGGTTTTTCTATTGGCATCAGATGATGAATGATTGCTAGGGCTAACAGGATTCGCGGGCTCTTGAAACATATAAATAGGTATGGCTATAGCTGCCGCCAGCACAACAAAAACAACTAATAGCCTGGCCTTTTTATTTTTCCAAAGCGACATTATTCGGTTCCATAATATTGGGCAAGCAAGCTTAAGTCTAACAGATCGACTTTGCCGTCACCGTTTATATCAGCCCGGCCCAAATTAGAAGTCTGTCCCCATTTGCTGGCTAAGATACTTAAGTCTAATAGGTTAATGTGCCCGTCTTCGTTGATGTCTTCCGAGTAATAAGTGGTCGCCGCAGCAGCAGCCGAAGGCCCTGATAGCCCTCCCGAACCGTTATGGGCTACGACATAATAGTTATAGCCGGTGTTCGGCGTCAGGCCAGTATCGGTATAACTAGTGCCAGTAACCGAAGCGATCTGCGTGTTATTACGATAGACGTAATAGCCCGTTATGCCGGACGCGCCGCTGGCCGCCCAGGTTAGCTTGACCTGGTTCTGTGTCACGTCACTGGTCGCCAGTGATGCCGCCGGACTTAACATCCCCATGAAGCCGCTTACCCCGCTTGGAGAGCCTAAGCCACTAGGCGTATCAAAGCCAGTCGAGGCCGTACAGTGCGTAGTCACGGAGCCCGCGCAGTCGTTGCCGCTAGTTATATCATGATAGTTTGAGCCGCTGAATAGTGAATACGGAATAGATGAGGCCGTGGTGCTGCTAGGCACTCCGCCGGTTAGTGCGAACATGCCGGCGATTAGCGGCGAAGAAAGCGATGTTCCACCAATTTCGTACCATGTACCGTTAATATCGATAGCCGCTCCGGTGCTGGGATCGGCATCAGCAGACACATCGCCGAAAGCTCGCTGGGCGCCACAGCCGTTAGTTGCCCAATCGGAAAGTGAAGTTTGCCAAGTTGGCGCCGTATAGTTGACCGCGCAGCCGCCCCCCGAACCAGACCAAACTGTTTCGCTTGCCCAAGTATTATCGGTGTTGAGTTGTAAATTCGTACCGGAAGCCGCCACTACATCGGGTATGTCAGCCGGCCAGGCTTGACCACTTCCAACCCCCCCGGAGTCACCCGTCGATGCCACTACCGCAATACCGGTATGCTCAAAATCAGAATCGTAAGTCGGATCATCGCCACCTCCCCAACTGTTAGAAATTGCCACAGGGTTAAAACTGGCGGCCATAGCGTCAGCCGCCGCTAAACTATTGTCATTTGTATTGTTGGCCTCTACTAGTAAGATCTTACAGGTTTGGCAAACCATGTGAGCGGTTTCGACGTCAAGAGCTATTTCATCGCTCCAGCCGGCGTCAGCAGGTAGTGGCGAAGTAGCACCGGACTGGTTGATCACATCCAGGCAGCCATTAGCAGTGGTACAATCAGGCAAACTGTAATATTGGTCGTAGCCGGAAAGCGAGCTTTCCAGCCCCGACGCGCCAGAAGAAAAGTTACCGGCGTCAACAATGGCTATAGTTTGCGGGCCGAAAGCGCTTGGAGTCGGACAGGTTGCCTCTATCGATCCGCCGGGCATGCATGGCAATTGATAAGCTGTGTGGAATTGAGCCGGACCATAGGAGCCCGAGCCAGCCGGCGTACCTGTTAGCGGCCGGCCATTCAACCCTACGGTTATTTTGGCCAGGCAGTGGGCCTGACCTGGCAACGGGTTCGTGCAAACCGCCTTACTTTTTCGATAATCTATAGCTCTTAAAATCTTGTTATGGCGTCCGGCAGCCAGAGCTTGGGGGCTAGATGACCTCCCGCTTAAATATGACG
>CAZUPM010000027.1:0-7747 GCA_964622365.1 uncultured Candidatus Saccharibacteria bacterium
TTGCTTCTGAACCAAATGGTGTGATTCCACCAACTGAGGCAGTACACGGCACGATACCAGTACCTAAACCCGGTGAAGGCTCGCCTCTATTAAATGTAGATATCCCTGTTCAAGACATTAGATTTACACCGGGGGCTCCTAATAAGCCTCCTACGAACAACTGACATAAGTTAATTTATAACTCATCCCAAACTGGCAACATATTTATTAGAATAACCACGTTTGCCGCTATCAGTTTTTGGCATTTTTAGTTTGATTTCAAACGGTAAGGTTAGAGCGTAAGTATGCCGATTGATAAAGACATGAACTTATTTTAACAGAGCTGAGGGATATATTCTAGCTTTTCGCTTGATTGATTTTAAGTTGTAAATCTTGTATACTATAGCTAATCGTTGGGCTGTTTTGCTCCGAGGTACCTTAAAAACTCCCTGACGAGCTGTTTTGTGGTTGGTATCAAATGCGAAAAGGCTATTCGCCTTTGCATCCGACCGTAAAACGGTTGTGATCTCTTTGGAGGAAAATGTCCCGTTTAGTGAAAGTTGTTAAAGCCTTACGAAAAGTAGCTAGGGCAATTAACCGCCGCGGGGTGCGCGAAGCTTACGTGTACACCATCATTACCACGTTAGCCATTGGTTCCTTGATTGATGGAATCATAGCTTTTGCCAACTGGCTACATTTCGGCTGGTTAGGCCCGTGGTTGGCTGTAGTAGTTTTCTTTCTCCTCGGAGCTGGTTTGGCTTTACATGAGCTGAGGGTTACCAAGGAGGCCGAGAAGTTCGAAGACCCGTTTTTGCTCTTTGCCTTCTGGTTAGAGCGTAAGCTCAGCTGGTGGGGCTATGTGCCTATAACGGCTATACTTGGACCGCAATTCGTCGCCATCGTGGCCAATGTAAAAAGCTGCCGGTGCAAAGTTGCGCTAAGTATTGCTTCGGCCGTGGTGTCGGCGAGCATAGCGGTACCATTGTCCTCGGTCGTTCTAGACAATATTCCCGGCATTCCTAAGTGAAAGGAGATCGTCAGAGAGTTTCCGGGAGGGAGAACAGGTTTGTGGCAACTTTTGCCCATTCCTTGTTCTCCCTTTCGGTAATTCTATCTCAATTGTAGTTTTAGGCTTTAAGTTGGGTTTTGACGAATTCTTCTACTTGTCTGGGGGTCATATCGGCTTTTAAAATCACGCCGCTAACGTCAAGCTTTTTGAGGCTTTTGGGGATTTCCTGCTCGCCGCGGTTGGTTAGCACAATTACTTTGATGTTTTTGCCCCACGGCGTAGCACGGACTTTGGTCAGCATCTCGTCGCCGTTCATTTCCGGCATCATCAGGTCCAGTAAGATAACATCCGGCCGCATCTTTTCGGCCAGCTCCAGGCCCAGGCGGCCGTTTTCGGCGGTCTCTACCTCGTAGCCGTCCAGTTCGAACTTGAACCGGTACATCTGGCTGATGTTTTGGTCATCCTCAACAATCGCAATCTTCGTGGGCATGCTATCTAAAGTTTAGCATAACTGTCAGCGGTAGCCGTGGCTATCTTCTTGAGCGCTACCAGACCTTTTTTAAGTGTTTGCATATCCGCACCGTAAGAAATGCGCACGAAGCCATTCAGCCTAGAAAAAGCCCTGCCGGGTACGATTATCAAACCCTCTTGGCTGGCTTTGTCTACGAATTCTACGTCAGTCAAATCATGAGGAGCCTTTATAAAAAGATAATAAGCGCCTTGTCCGCCCTCGACTTTATACCCGGCCTTAGTAAGTTCTGATACGGCGTAATCCCTTTTTTGGCGGTATTTATTTACCACTTCGGGCCGGTGTTTTATAGCGACAAGGCCGGCGTGCTGCGCAATGGATGAACTCGACATCACTACGTACTGCTGAAGCTCGTTAATAGCGTCGATAATTTCGGCTGGCCCGGCAATGTAGCCCAGCCGCCAACCGGTCATGGCGTACTCTTTAGAGAAACCGTTCATAGTTATAGTGTTTGGGTAGATGCTCCCGATACTAAAACGTGGAGCATCATAAGTGAAGTGTTCGTAAATTTCATCCGAGATAACTAACATATTGTGCTCTTTGGCGATGTCGGCAATTTTTCGCAAGGTGTGTTCCGAATAAACCGCGCCGGATGGGTTATTGGGCGAGTTAACGACTATGGCTTTGGTACGATTCGTGATGCTTGCTTCGACTGCGGGTAGGTCTGGCTGAAAAGACGGCAAAGTAGAAGCGTAAACCACATGGGCGCCGATCATGCTGGCTAAATGCGGGTAGGGCGGATAATACGGATCAAAAACTATGATCTCGTCACCTGGATCTAAAATTGCTAAGTACACCAGCAATAGGCCAGTGGTGAGGCCCGGCACAACAGTTACTGTATCCGCACTCACTGGGATTTGATTTTCTGTCTGCAACTTCTTGGCCACGGCCATGCGAAGTTCTGCCAGGCCGTTAGCCGGCGTGTAAGTAGTATAATCTGACTTTATTGCCTTGATGCCGGCGGATTTAATATGCTTGGGCGTCAATTCTTCCGGTACGCCAATGCTTAAATCAATCGGGTCGGTTAACTCAGCCTGCCGTTCTACAGCTTGCCGAAAATCACTGCTGTCAAAATATTGAAGGCGTTGAGATATAAATGACATTTTTATTTTTAGCTTTACTTACAATGTACATGATTTTTTTATATATGCAACACTCTTGTGTACAACAGCATGGTACAATGCAGTCAATAGCTTGGGCGTATATTTATGAGTCATTTACTATTACCAAAAGGTTACCGTAACGCTAGTCTTTTACATTCACGCCTTCAAAACGAACCTGAAAGCAAATGGCAAAAAAGAGGGGAAACCCGTGCGTTAAATCTTTTTAGGACTATGGTTGAACGAGTGCCGGCCTACAAAGATTTTTTAAAAAGCAAGCATTTTTTACCGGGCAGCGTGAAAACGATTAGTGACTTTGCAAAAATACCGAGTATCGATAAGGACAATTATCTTCGTAAGTACCCGCTTAGAATGTTGTGTTGGGATGGCGAATTCCCCCACAGTCAATGGGTCGTTTCGACTACTTCTGGTTCTACCGGGCAACCTTTCTATTTTCCTCGTGAACATTCGCAGGATTGGCAATATGCCATTACCGCGGAACTATATTTGCGTAACAACTTTTCTATTCATAAACGCAGCACCTTATATATAGTAGCATTTCCAATGGGTGCCTGGATTGGCGGACTGTTCACCTATGAAGCGCTAAAAATTCTTGCCGACCATGGCGATTATGATTTAAGCATTATTACGCCCGGTATTCACAAGCGGGAAGTTATCAATGCCGTTAAGCGGCTGGGAGGCAATTTTGATCAAGTTATCATTGGTGCCTATGCACCTTTTTTGAAAGATATATTAGATGATGGACGCCGCGAAGGAATAAAATGGGAAGAGTACAATTTAGGTTTTGTATTTTCTGCCGAGGGCTTCTCGGAAAAATTCCGTGACTACGTATTGCAAGTCGCAAATAGCAAGGATCCACTAAAAGCGAGCTTAAATCACTATGGAACCGTTGACCTCGGAACTATGGCCCATGAAACCCCGGAGTCAATATTAATCCGTCGGACCTTACTAAATCGCAAAAAACTCGATGCTATTTTCCCGGAAGCCCACCGCCAACCCACTTTCGCTCAATATAACCCTGAACTTTTTTATTTTGAAGAAGATGATAAAAACTTACTATGTACAGCTTTTAGCGGCTTGCCTTTGGTTCGTTATAATCTTAAAGATTATGGCGGCGTATTAAAAAGGAGCGCTGTACACGAAAAGTTGTTAAAGGAAGGCGTAAACGTACAGGCATTAGCAAAAGAAAACAAAATAGAAGATACACTCTGGAACCTGCCTTTTGTATATGTTTATGAGCGTAATGATTTTAGCGTTAGTTACTATGCATTTTTAATTTATCCGGATACTATTCGCCGCGCACTCCAACAGGACGCTTTAAAGAATGAGATTACGGGTAAGTTTTCTATGCAAGTTGATTATGACAGTAGTGGACGGCAACAGCTACATATTCACATAGAGACTAAACATGGCGTTGTCCATACCGATAATCTAAACTCCAAGCTTAAAAAGGCATTACATGAAATTTTGATTAAAGAAAGCTCCGAATATCGAGAAGTTAACCGTATGATTAGTGACGATATACAACCAATAGTTTATTTATGGGAGTACGAAGACCCGACGTACTTCAAGACCGGCACTAAACAAAAGTGGGTAGTAAGGTAGTAATATGCAGAAACCCGAAGTACTTTTGCCGGGTAAATTTACAAGACAGGATTTAGAGAAACTACGCCAAGGTAAAATTTGGCGTGTTGCCGATATATATAGCCAGCAACTGAAGGAACTTTATGAAATTTCTTTTCCTGATGGCAAAGGCTCCATTTACAAGGATTTTGCGTCAAAAAGAGGTAGCGGGGACATAGCTGGCGCTTGGGTTTATTATCCTTGGTCCGGCATCCTTTTACATACTGTCGGCAGTGAAGATTTATTTAAACTGCGCACTAATCGTAACCGCAATTTGATTAGCTTGTACGAACAACAAAAGTTAAGCCGAAGTACTGTTGCTATAGCGGGAATGTCAGTAGGGTCCGGTATAGCTTTAGCTTGTATATATACAGGACTATCAAATACTATAAAAATTGCCGATTTCGATAAGCTAGAGACTGCTAACCTCAATCGGCTGCGTGAAAGTTTGGCCGATATTGGTGCGTCAAAAGCTGAACTTGCCGCGCGTGGAGTTTACGAAATTAATCCATTTGCCGACGTGCAAATTTTTGAAGCTATAACCGAGCAGAACATTGACAAGTTTTTTAGCGGTCCCAAAGTTTCTGTGGTTGTAGATGAAATTGATGATTTTAAAATGAAGGTTAAGTTGCGCATTAAAGCTAAAGAGTGCGGAGTGCCCTTAATAATGTTTACCAGCCTCGGGGACAACATACTGATTGACGTAGAGCGCTACGACCGGGACCCTAAACTAGCCATATTTAACGGGGCGATTGGTGATGTAGCTGATGAAATTGCTAGTAATCCGGATATGTCGCCGGCGGATATTAAGCGTTACGCCGTTAAGCTGGTAGGGCAGGAATATGTACCCACTAAAGCTTTGGCGTCATTACCCGAAATCGGCAAAACTTTAGTAGGCCGGCCACAACTTTATTCCACCATTGCTGTTGATGGCGGCCTGGCGGCTTACCTGATAAAAAAAATTGTACTTGGAGCATCAGTCAAGTCGGGGCGGTATTTTATTAAGTTCGCAGAACTTATTCATTTGCCATCCGACGATTTAGCTGACACCAAAGAGCGCAAAATGGCTCTTATGGGTGTTTTGGGTAAGTAGCTATTTAGGGCGTTAAAGGTTAGAATAAACTTAAACTAGCTACAAAATGCAATGAGCAACAAAAGAGATAATTACAAAGCTTGGCTTATTAATCCGGAGGATTTTCCCTACAAAGATGGCTTAGAACGACAGATTGCGTTTTTAACAGGATATGGAGTGCTGGCCCCATCTATGCATAATACGCAACCGTGGGTTTTAGAAATCGAATACAATCAGTTGACAATCAAACCTAACGGTGAACGTTTATTAAATATTGGCGACCCAAATAAACAGGGTATTTATATTGCCCTTGGAGCATTCGCAGAGAATATTGTACAGGCCGCTAAAGCCTTTGGTCTTAAAACAGTAATGCGAGTTGATGACGGGATTATTAAGCTGACATTTACCGGTAATCCAATGAAACCTAACAACACAAAGGCTTTTGATAATATTACGGGGCGCTTATCGTCCAAGTTGACTTACATAGACAAAACACTATCAAAATCCGTTAAATCACAGCTTAAAAATCTGAATGAGGAAGGCATCAAAATAGAAATAATAGAACACGGCAAAAAATTTGAAGAACTAGTTAATAATCACCTAAAAGCGGCAAGCAGTATAGCTAAAATCCCAGAATTTGCCCAGGAGCTAGCTGAGTGGTTAAGGTCCAACGACACAAAAGCAGCTGATGGCATGCCTGGATTTGTGACCGGTATGCCAAGCCTCAAAGCCCGTATAGGTAAAGTTTTAATTAGTAAAAAACCAACCTTGTTACAAAAGCTGGCTCTCAAAGACAGGGATCTACTGGAATCAAGTTCAGCCATATTAGTTGTATCGATTGCCGGGCACATAAACCCAAGTAAGTCTGCCAAAACTGGTCAAATTATTGAAAGAGTATGGCTCAAACTTACTGAACTAGGTTTATCAGCTCACCCAATGTACGCTTCCATTCAAGAGCCTAAGGCGCTCAAAAGACTAGCCGAAATAGTTGGCACTCAAAGTACGCCACTCTTCTTTATGCGCATAGGTTACGGTCGTAACAAACAAACGAGACACACACCAAGGAGGGGTTTATATGGTAATGACCTTCAAAATTCACTTTCGGAGATGGCTAACGCCCTTAAGTCGCACCCGATCAGCCATAGTATTAGAGTCGGCAAATATGACATCAATTATGTGACAGCTGGTCAAGGCAAACCCGTTCTACTGATCCACGGTGCTAATATTGGCTGGCCCCAATGGCATCTAAATATCGATGCTTTGGCGCAACATTTTAAGATTTATGCGTTAGATTTACCAGGGGCTGGAGGTTCTAGCAAAGTCACGTTTAGTAAAACTGACTTTGAGGCTGATTATTTAAATGTGGTTGACTTGTTTGTTAAAAAGCTTGGGCTAAAAAAGTTAGACGTAGTTGGCAGTTCTTTTGGCGGCTGGGTTGCTATGCGTATGGCTATAGAGCACAAGCCATATCTAAACAAGCTTGTCGTAACTAACCCCATAGGTTTTACAAAGCATATGCCCATAAAGTTTCGGCCAGTTTCTCTTAAGCCTTTTGCTGTTATGCTTACTAAAACTGCACTAAAACCATCTAGGAGCAATAAAAACCTTGAGAAGTTCATGCGCGACGTTTTTTATAACAAGAATCTATTGCTGGCCCCAGAATTTATCGATTATTTTTATGAGCTCTCTAAAGAATCTCATAACCTGCTATTTATTAGTCGCTTGGCCCATTACTCGGGCATGAGGCAAGAACTTTATTTA
Source organism: uncultured Candidatus Saccharibacteria bacterium (assembly GCA_964622365.1). Lineage (GTDB taxonomy): Bacteria > Patescibacteriota > Saccharimonadia > Saccharimonadales > UBA4665 > CAZUPM01. The sequence goes on from CAZUPM010000027.1 coordinate 7,095, forward strand.
GGAAACGATCTAGGTAAGGTCGCTGTACCTAGTTTAATAATTTGGGGCAAACAAGACCCTTTGATGCCGTTTCATACGGTGAAACCAGAGTTTAAAAAATTTAAAGATGCTAATATAGAAATTCTAGAAAACGTTGGACATATGCCGCCAGTCGAAGCTGCCCCTCGGTTTAATAAACTAGTTACAAAGTTCTTGTCGGGTTAGCTTATGACGGCGATGGGATTGAGGCTAGCCGCTCTTACAGTAACTGCTATAGTCAACTTATTGTTGGCCGCAGTTGTGTTTAAGAATAATTCTAGAAGCGCGACTAATAAAATTTTTGGAGGATTAGCTATTATAACTAGCTTATGGCTAGTTGATATTTACTTCTCTGTAGATCCAAGTCTATTTTCTCACGAGATTTTATGGGTTAGGATGAGTATTTTTCTAGCAGTTCTACAAATAGCACTTTTTTTCCTCCTAGCTCATACCTTGCCAAGTACCACAGTTAATTTATCTAGAACTAAACTGCGATTACTACTACTGGCAGTATCGTTGCTTATGCTGGACGCTCTGTCGCCTTATTTATTTACTAAGACCCAAATAATAGATAAAACTATACAAGCTACTGCCGGACCCGGCATGGTTCCTTTTGTGCTGTTTGCTTTAGCATT
>CAZUPM010000028.1:0-7693 GCA_964622365.1 uncultured Candidatus Saccharibacteria bacterium
TTCCTGAGTATTATTTAACCTGATAATTTCGGCGACTATTGCCTTAAGGTCTTCTAGCCGCATCACCCGGTTTTCTACGGTGTTTGGGACGTCTAGGTCCAACCTTTTATTGAGCTTATATCTTCCAACCCGGCTAAAGTCAAACCGCTTAAAGTTATAAAACATATTTTCGAGCATGCTGCGCGCATTATCTACAGTTGCTAAATCCCCTGGCCGTTGGCGTCTGTACACCTCAATCAAAGCCTCATTTTGGCCCCGGGTCGGATCTTTTTCTAGGGTGGCGTCTATGTAGCTGGCTTGGCCTTGGTCGACATGCTTGAAAGCTTCGCGGATCTGCGGTTCGGTCATCCCCAAGGCTTTTAGCAGTGCGGTAACAGGAATCTTTCGTTTACGGTCTATCTTAACGTATAGAGCCCCTCCGGCCGCCGTTTCGAACTCCAGCCAGGCGCCGCGGCCCGGAATAACCTTGGCCCCATAAAGATTTGCCGTGCCATGCTGCTCGGCGGTAAAAAACACGCCGCTACTGCGAATCAGCTGGCTTACCACAACCCTTTCGGCCCCGTTAATAACAAAAGTGCCACGGGTAGTCATCCATGGGTAGTCGCCTAGGTAGATTTCTTGTTTTTTGACTTCGCCCGTGACTTTATTGGTTAGTTCTACCGTGGCTTTAAGCGGCGCTTCGTAGCTGACATTATTTTCGCGCGCTTCTAGCTCGGTCGTTTTGGGGTCGTCAAAATGGTAATCCTTGAACGAAAGGCTAAGCTTGGTACCGGTATAGTCCTCAATAGGACTGATTTCGGCTAACAGTTCACTCAGCCCCTCGTCAATAAACCACTGAAATGATTTATTTTGGTGCTCTACTAAATTAGGCAGGTCAATGACATCATCGGCCTGAGTAAAGTAAGTGCGCTTGTGGTCGGATAGTTGTGCGATGGTGCGTTTTGTTGCCATGAGGCAGCAATTCCCCCTTTAATTAGTTACTTATGGCTGGCCAGGGTTATTTGGCCGCGGCCCCAATAAGGTTGTTGATAATGTTGTAGTTTTTGCGCGCGAAGACTACTAAGTGGCTGTTTTTGCTGCCGTTTTGATACAAATATAGCACTGCCAGACTTACACTACTTCTTGAGCTACAGTGTGAGGCATGAGCCCTCGTTTGTCAAGGGCTGGTTTTAGTCTTTAGGCGGGGTGGTGATGACCTTGTCTATAAGACCGTACTTTTTGGCTTCGTCGGCTGTCATCCATTTGTCCCGTTCCATGTCGGTCTGGATCTTATCAACTTTTTGGCCGGTATTTTTAGCCATAATTTCGTTCAAGCGGTGCTTGATGCGCAACGATTCCTTAAGGTCGATTTCCATGTCGGTGACTTTGCCTTTGGTGCCGGAGCTCGGCTGGTGGATCATCACGCTAGCGTTAGGCAGCATAAAGCGTTTACCTTTGGTGCCGGAACTAAGCAGAAAAGCGGCTGCTGAAGCCTGCACGCCGATGCCAACAGTTTGCACGTCGTTAGTCACGTATTGCATGGTGTCATAAATAGCCAGCGCGTCGTAAACTGTTCCGCCTGGGCTGTTTATATATATAAATACGTCTTTTTTGGCGTCTTCGGCCTGCAAAAATAAAAGTTGGGCGACAATGAGGTTGGCTGTCAGCTCGTTGACATCACTACCTAAAAAGATGATGCGGTCTTTTAAAAGCCGGCTGTAAATATCATAAGCGCGTTCGTAGCGACCTTCGTTTTCGATAACGGTCGGGACTAAGACTTGTGAACTTGGTTTGATCATAGAAAATAGTATAAGCCGTCAATTAGCACTCGTCAAGTGCGAGTGCTAAAATAGCCGGCTGAGGTCGGTTACAATCACAGCTAGTGCTAATTAAGCCTAGCGGGTACTAGACCCAAGAAGCACACTTCTTCCGCGTGCAGTAAAGGTACAAGTAGATGGTGGCTGTAGCTATTGGTAGCACCTTCGGCCCGACAAAATAAGTCTAGATATATGTCTGGCTGGTTGCCTGCGCTAATTAATTTATCCTCATCGACCAGCTCGGGTAAAATTGCTACGCCCCCGAGCACCCCATACCCAGCTACCGGCCCCACTAACAACTCAAGGGCAATCTCGTCTTCTGCATTAGGCGCAATCGCAAAAGGAGCTCTAAACTGCGTGATAGTGCCCGCATAGCCATTTAAACTTTCGTTAACAAGCTCTTCTATAGTATTTTGCCATCCAGCTCTCTCATGAATTCATCCATAGTAACACTTCGTAGCACGTAGAGCACATCGTCTAAGCACCTGGTGGTTTTAGGAAGCATAGTGGCGGTTTCTAGTCTAGACGGAGACATAGGTTTTGAGTTTGGCTAGGGTTTTTTCGGTGAGTAAGCGGCTCATGATATCGCGTCTAGCTTCTGGTTTGGCCAGCTCGGCCTGCATTTGCGGATCTTTATACTGGTTTTTTAAAAATTGTATCCGGATTTCCAGCTCTTCCGGCGTGACGGTAATCTTTTCTTTTTCGGCGATTTCACTCAACACCAGGCCGATTTTAACTTGCTGTTCGGCCACTGGCCGGTTGCGTTCTTGGTGCTGCTGTTCACTAACGCCTTCTTGCATAAGGTGTTCTGGCCATGTCTGGCCGCGGTAAGCCAAGTTTCGCTTTTCTTCTTCTTCCATGGCGGCCAGCTGCTCGTCGACTAAACTCTTAGGCACATAAATTTCCGCCTTTTCGGTAATTTTGGTTACCAGCTCGTTTTCAAAGGCTCCTTGGGCTTCACGCTCCCGCTCGGTCTTAAGCTGTTTTTTGATATCAGCTTTTAGGTCCGCTAAGGTCTTGAACGGGCCGATTGCTAACGCGAATTTATCATCCAGCGCGGGCGCTACAAGCTCGTGCAACTTTTTTAGCTTTACCTCAAAGCTGACAGCCCGGTTCTGGAGCGCGGCAACACTGTAGTCTTTGGGGAAAGTTAGGGTGAAGGTCTTCTGGCCGCCTGGCTTTAGGCCCACAACTTCCGGCTCAAACCCAGGGATAAAGACTCCAGAGCCCAATAGGAGCGGATAATCCTTGCCTTCGGCGCCGGCTATAGGTTTCTTGGTTGCTGCGTCCACGCCCTTAAAGTCAATCACGGCTTCGTCACCATTTTTAGCGGCGCTCAAAACAACTTGGCGTTGGGCTTCACGGGCTTGCAGTTGCTTAATCACGTCAGCCACGTCTTTAGCCGTAACGCCGGCTTCAGGCTTAACTACTTTTATGTTCTTATAATCTGGTAGTTTGACTTCGCCGATAGTCTCAACTTCAACCCTGAACTCCAGTGTCTCGAAAGGTACGAACTTACTAAGCGTGACCGTAGGTGAAGCGGCTGGCCGCAGTTTTTCCTTCGTAACCGCCGCCACGTAAAGTTCGTTTATAGCTTTATCCAGGAACTCGGTCTGCAGAATAGATTGGTCGACCTGCTTGGCAACCAAGCTGTTCGGCGCCCTGCCGGCTCGAAATCCTGGCACGCGGACATTAGTGGCCAACTTTTTTAATACCGGCTCCATAATGGGTTTTAGGTCTGCCCGACCAGCCGCAATTTCCAGCCTGACTGCGGTACCGGTTAAATCTGTTCGGGCAACTCGCATAAACTGTTACTTTAACACAGTTAGGCGCTAGCCGCCAAAACCAAACCTACGGATTGGGATTAGGCACAAGCGCGTTTTTGGTGTTATAACACTGGGATATAATCTGTCCGGTGAAGTTATTGTACTGGGTCAACTGAGCGCAAGTAGGTGGGGTGCTAGATTCTGTGAAAGCGCTAACCCACACCCCTCCGCTGTTCTTGTAATAATAAACCGTGCTCAGGGCACCGCAACCTTCCGTAACCGAAGCGTAGTTATCGCTCACGACTTGGTTTATAACCATCTCGTACTGGATGCTGGCTTTCTGATTGGCCACAACTTGGCTGCAGGATTGGTCTCCAGTAGCAAATAGTTGCTCGATGTATGTTTGGAAGTCCTGCGGAGCGGCGCTTAAGCCAATGATACGTTCGTCCGGCTGCTCCTGCTGTTGGGCGCTCTTTTGAAACTGCGACGTATTCAACATGCCGACCAAATTACCAAAGTTGCTGATAATAGCCGATTGGGCGTGCGAGGCCAGGTTTAATAAGTATGCCAACCGGCCGTTCGTTAAAACAACCGTATTGGAGTTGACAAAGCCGACTTGGTCCTGAGGACCGTCAACAGGCGCCTGCAGCACCTGCACATAACGGGCCTGCAAAAAGGCCGACGTCGTGCCATAGACGATTAACGGCTGGTTGTTGGCGCCAACCCCAAAGACAAAAATCATATCTTGGGCAGGGTCGTAACTTAAGCCTTCCTGGCTGCTAAGCGAGGTTAGGTTACCAAGCGGCTGCGGCTGGCTGCCATCATTATTCATGACATATACCTGCCAGTTGGTCGTGCCGTCGTCGGAATGATAATAAATTATATGGCCGTCCGTGGTTTCATAAGGATCGGTGTTATAGCCAGAGTTAGTCAAAGGCTGCAATTGTTGCGTGGCTATCGTGTACCGCTCGATCTGCCGGCTGCCGTCAGTGCCATCAACCTCAAGCAAAATAGACTTTCCATCGTGCGACCACGATGGCGCGGCTCCAGTTTCGCCACTGGGCAGCAGCACTTGTTGGTCAAGCTGCATATTTGACTTGATAATCCAAATATTATTGGTGCCTTGGGATGTCGGCGAAACGGCTAAATAACCCGGCTGGTTAGCGTTGGCCACTAAAGATGTTATGCGTGCGCTTTGGGGCAAAGATGGCAGGTTATACCTGACAATCTTGGCATTTAAGTTATTCACATTTGCGCAGTCTAAGTAATCCAAACGAACGTAACAGAGCTGCTTTTGCGGAGGTGGCGTATAGGCTATTTTTTTAGGTTTGTGATGGCCAAGTACATCCAATAAAACTACCAGGGCTACGATTAATATCACCAGGCCGCCAAGCCCTAACAAGATTAACTTTAACTTAGAGCGCAACACTCCTAGCCCAGAAGCCGGTTTGGCGGGTTGGGCTGGGCTAACTCCCTGACTGGCCATAATTTGAGGCGCGGCGGCACGGGGTTGGCCAGAAACTGGCTGCGAAGGCTGCGTAGGTGCTTGGGCTGGAGGCACGCTAGGCAGTTCCGGGGTTGGGCCGGGCGCCTGCGGCTCCTGTGGCTGGCCGGGAGATATAATTTGTCCGGGTGAATTTGGGTTCATTTATATTGGCTTTAGCTATATAAAAAAGTATCTCAAACCATAAGCAAAAAAACAACAGTGGGTGGCGGTAGACTAACCTTAATCTTGCAACAGCTTAACGAGCACTATTATGGCGGCCGACGCCCAGACGCCTTCAACAATCAAGCCTGGCGGAAGGGCAAACCATTGTATTTTGCTGTGTAGTTGCTTGAAAGGGTTTTTGTATTCTTTAAGCAGCGGGCGTTTTTTTAGGGCTTTTATTAACCGCTCTATCCAAAAAAGGTCCGGGGTAGTGGCTGTAAAGGCACAGGCCGCCGCAAGAAACCAGTGCTGTCCGCCATTTAAAAACAGCGCCAGGACCAGTGCCAGGCAGGCAGTCATGTCTAAAATCAACAGCGCCCGGAAGCGCTTTGACCGAAGCCATTTCGCTTCGCTGCCCCGAACACCAAAATGCGGTAACGCGTCCAGGGCAAAATGCGAAACAAAGGCTGCCGGTATGACAAGCCAGGCGTTACCAACCGCCAAACCAATAACCGCCCCAGTTAGCGCGTGGTTTGTGGCCGTCACGATTTACGATAATCCTTGACTATGCTCACTACGCGTTGCAAGCTATGGGATTCTTCTTGGCCAGTCACCAAATTCTTTAGGGTAAAGTGTTCTTCTTCCAGCTCTTTGGCCCCTATAAACAAAACGTAGGTTACGTTCTTTTTAACGGCTGCTTTAATTTGGGCGTCGGCTTTACGGCCGGAATAATCCACGGCCACATTGACGCCCATTTCGCGCAGCTCGGCAATAGGTTTGCGAGACAGCTCCAAAACGTCACCAAGCAAAATCACGTACAAGTCGGTTTCGGGCTTTAAGTTTGGCAGCAGCTTGTGTGTGGCCAAAAAATCCTTCAGAGTCACGTCGCCGACGGCAAAGCCAACGCTGGCCACCGGTTCTACGCCAAACAGACCAACCAAGCCATCGTAACGGCCGCCGCCGAATAACGACCGGCTGTTTTCTGGATTGGTATCGTAAACCTCAAACACTAAGCCGGTGTAGTAATCAAAGCCACGCATCAGCGTTAAATCGAACTCCGTGTTCGTAATGCCAAGCGCCACTAAATGCTCCGAAACTTTCCTTATGTCGGCCGCGGCCTGGTAATTACGCAATTTCTCCGGAAGCTCATCTAGCTTTTTGGCTTTAAGCAGCTCTAGCAAGCGATCGCTTAAACCTTGTTCGCGCTGGCTTGGTGTAAATAAAGCGTCAATGGCCTCTGCGAACTCGGCAGGTTCCATTTTATCCTTGTGGTCTATCAAGCGGCTCAAGGTTTGGGCCTGGGTTGCGCCTACGCCCAAGTAGTCCTGCATAACATAGTTAACCAACTGCCGGTTATTGAGTTTTATAACGTACATGTCTTGTTTGGCGCCATAAGACCGCATCAAGAGATCCGCCAGTTGTATGACTTCCGATTCCGCTTCTATGCTTTCTAGCCCGAACAAGTCTATATTTAGTTGCCAATGTTCGCGCAGCCGGCCGCGCTGCGGCCGTTCGTAACGCCAGACATTGGGGATGGAATACCAACGGAGCGGATAGCTAAGCTCCTGGCGCTGGGCCGCCACCATGCGACTGACGGTCGGGGTCATTTCTGGCCGTATCACCACTTGCCGGCCGCCGCGGTCCAAAAAAGCGTAAGTCTGTTCGTTGACGATCTCTTCGCTGGTTTTAGCCGTATATATTTCTAGCGGTTCTAGAATCGGCGCGTCGTATTCCTCGTAGCCAAAACGTTCAGCCACCTCACGCATCTTGCCAAAGATGTATTTCTGCAGGCGCTTATCCGGCGGGTAAAAATCCCTCGCGCCTTTATATGGTTGTGTTGTTAGAGGCATTTACTCGTCAGTATACCAAAATGCTATCTTAGGCGAAAATGAAAACTTGCTTTAGCTCTCGACTTATGCTATTATATGTATACTATGGGTTCGAGCGTCAGCCAGATAATCATGAAGCAGCAGTGCCTATGCTTGGCGGACTTTCTGTTGTCGAGGCCCTAACTAATACTAGAGCAAGCGGGATCCCTACGCGAACGATTTACGATGCTATAGCTGTTTTGGCGCTGGAAGAGAGCGACAAGCCATTAACACGTCAAGCGATTGCTGAATGCATGCGCAAAACTCCAGCGTCCGTTACAAAGATTGCCAATCATCTAACTGGACTTGGCTTAGTTGAGCAGGGCGCCACAATCGTTGGTACCGGGCGACCATACAAAACCTACAGGGTTACGCAAAGTTTAAGAGACGCTATCGACACAATGCCCGAACTAAGCGAGGCAATTGAAGCGCGTCGTGTCAAGGCAGAATTAGACGCGCTGGCAGAAGAGCGGGGCGTCTCACAAATGGCTATCATGAGAGAACTTATTGATTTTTATAAGGCAAACCAACCAGCAGAGGACTCTTAAGTTTGGTTTCTTGCATTTGGTGGGTGATGAGGGGTTCGAACCCCCGACCCCCTCGGTGTAAACGAGG
>CAZUPM010000029.1:0-3407 GCA_964622365.1 uncultured Candidatus Saccharibacteria bacterium
CTAAAAATCCATTTTTATTTTAATGCAAACCCTTTTTACTTTTTTCCCGCAAAAAGTAGCAAAATAGATTTAATATCATCGTAACTAAAGCCCTGGCGGGCCAGGTACTGCATAAGTTTGAGTTGGTCATTTTGATACTTTGTTTGCTTTAGCTTTTTTGCGACTAAGTCGAGTAAAATTTCCTGTTCGTCTGTTCCGTCATCATCTAAAGCTTGCCGTATCACTTCCTCTGGCACGCGCTTGGCTTTTAGCTCTTGAACCAACCGCCTTTTGCTAGTGGCTTTCAACAATCTTCGATTCTCAATCCAGCTTTTGGCGAAAACCTCATCGTTTAGTAGGTTAATTGATTCGAGTTTTTTTAAAATTTTTTTTGCAGCCGGCTCTTCGACATGCTTGCGCTTGAGGTAACTTTCCATTTCCCACCTGCTTCTTGGCCGCAAAGTCGCATAGCGCAGGGCATTGCCAAAGGCCTTATCATCAGACGAAAGTATTTTAAACTCTTTAAGCTGAGTTTTATCCAATTCCTGTCCGTTGGCCAGCTTTTGCTCCAGCAGCGCTGCCTCGCTTAAACTAAAGGCGTACTTGCCATCCACAAAAATACTGTAACGATCCTTGCGCTTTTCTTGCTGCCTAACGGAGGTTATCTTCATCTAAAAAAGTTTTTTGTATGATTCTTGTAAGCCGTCTGAAATTTTATCAGGATGGTCCTTGATTAAATCGTCCAGTTCTTGACGGCTGAACCATTTGGCTTCGGAGACCTCTTGTTTTTGGATTTTAACCTTGATGTTTCTTGGAACTACAGTTTTATAAAGCTTTACGAAACGATATAATTGCTTAGTTTTATACATTACCTCTGTTCGGTAATAAGCAACTTCTTTTAATTGGGCGTCACTTATCCCCATTTCTTCTTCCAGTTCTCGTACGGCGGAAGCTTCGTAATCTTCACCCTCATCCACGTGGCCGGCAGCCGTTGGGTCCCAACAATCTGGATACAAGAACTTATCATCTTGCCTTTTTTGCAGCAAAACGTCACCGTTTTTGTCAAAAGCCATGACGCGCGCTATGCGGTGCCTAAACCCTTTATCCCATGCATCTTGAGGCGTAGCAACGCCAACCGGCCGGTCGTTTTCGTCTACGATTTGTATTAGCGCGTCACTCATATTTTAGCCACCGTGATTTTCGCCTAAAGAACAATTTCCGATTCTAGTGTGTAAATCTTTTGAGGCTTCCAGTTCTGCTTGCTTAATCTCGGCCAAACTATCTTCGAATGCTTGCTGTTCGTCGGCCGAAGGTTCCCCCGTGTCTGTTAGAAAACCGCTTCCGATATTTTTGCCTGGATACTTAATTGATTTGCCTGCAGGCAATATACTAGCGCGAGGTATCCTAAGTCTCCAACCGTAACGTCCTATTTGTACTGATGTTTCATTAGGGTTTAGCTGTTCAGGTCTGGCGCCCATATCTACTCTTTTTCGGAGGTGCGCACAGCTTTTTCTAACTCGTCCATTACTTTTGGATTCTGCTGCAAATATTCTTTGGCGGCTTCACGGCCCTGACCGATTTTTTCACCTTTGTAAGCAAACCAAGCTCCAGACTTTTCGACGATTTCGCGGGCAGTGGCTAAGTCCAAAACATCACCGGCTTTGCTAATGCCCTCGTCGTACATAATGTCGAACTCGGCTTCGCGGAAGGGCGGAGCGATCTTATTCTTCACAACCTTTACACGTGTGCGGTTACCGATTACGGTGTCGGCTTGTTTGATTTGGCCAATGCGGCGGATATCCATGCGAACACTGGAATAAAACTTAAGCGCGTTGCCGCCGGTGGTTGTTTCGGGGTTGCCAAACATCACGCCGATCTTCATGCGGATTTGGTTGATGAAGATGACGGTGGCTTTAGAGCGGGAAATTACACCAGTTAGTTTTCTTAAGGCTTGACTCATGAGTCTGGCCTGCAGGCCAGGCAGGCTGTCGCCCATATCGCCCTCTATTTCGGCGCGCGGCACCAGTGCGGCTACAGAATCAACCACAATCAAATCAACGGCGTTGGAACGCACCAGGGTTTCAGTAATTTCCAGTGCTTGCTCGCCGTTATCCGGTTGGCTGAGCAATAAGTTTTCGATATCCACGCCGATGCGCTTAGCGTATGCCGGGTCGAGCGCGTGCTCGGCGTCGATGAAGGCAGCCGTGCCGCCGGCCTTTTGGACTTCGGCGATGGCGTGCAAAGTAACGGTCGTTTTACCAGAGCTTTCCGGGCCGTAAATCTCAATCACCCGGCCTTTTGGCAGGCCGCCGCCGAGTGCCAAGTCCAAGCTCAAACTGCCGCTAGGAATTACTTCTACATCGGCATGCGTGGCTTCGCCTAGCTTCATAATCGAGCCTTTGCCGAATTGCTTTTCTATAGTTTCAAGCGCCAAGCCTAGCGCCTTGGTTTTACCGGCCGCGGCCGATTTAGCATCGTCTGACATCAAATCCTCCAAAATTTACTTAATTATAGCAAGTTCGGCCTAGCTTAAGCCAGAGCCGACCATTATGCAAGCATGGGCGGTTTCTTATATAATTGACATATATCATGGGTGAAACAGAAGCCAAAGAGAAAGTAGCGGTCGGCGCGGAAGAAATTATCGCGCGGGCTATCAAACATAGCGTTAGCGACATTCACATTGAACCCGGTCCGCGTTTTGTGGCGGTCCGTTATCGTCAAGGCGGCACATTGTACGTTGCCAACAAATTACCGCTGGCCCACGCCGGCGCACTGGCAAAGCATTTAAAGCAACAGGCTAAATTGGATATTAATAACACAGCCGAACCACAGATTGGCAATTACGAACTTAAACTTGGGCGCCGTACTTACGAAGCCCAGATTGCTACGCTGCCGGTTATTGACGGCGAAAAGGTAACTATTAAGTTACGCGAATTGAGCGCCAGTATGCCGGACCCGAAACGACTAGGCTTGTGGGGCAAGAGCCTAGATGAGCTTAACCGCGCGATGGCTTCGCAGCGTGGGCTGCTCCTTATAGCTTGCCGTCAGCCACACCATATAAATCTCATGCTGGCGTCTTTATTAGAGTCGCTTGCCAGCCCCGTGCTAAAGACAGCTTTTATCAATAACGACAACCACCTGTTGCCACTCAGCATCAAGCAGGTTGCCGTTAAGCCGGCTATTGGCCTGGACATATCCGCGCAGCTTATGATTTTAGGGCATGAACATTTTGACGTTTTAGGCGTTAGCATTATTGATAGCAAAAAAACTGCCCAAGCTGTCCACGCTGCCTCGGCCCACGGCTTAGTAGTAGCCGGCTTTCCTTTTGGCACCGCTGTTGCCGCGCTTGCTCATTATGACAATCTTCAAGCTACCACCTATGATTTGCCGATGGTTTTAGGACAGGTATTCGTGCGTCGATTGTGCGA
>CAZUPM010000029.1:3417-7593 GCA_964622365.1 uncultured Candidatus Saccharibacteria bacterium
ACTGTCGTGAGAGCTACCATCTAACGGCCGTCGAGCGCGAAAAACTGAACTTTTTATTCCACATTAATTCCAAGAAGAATATGGGGCAGATAAGCGCGCTGGAAAAAGCCGCTAAAAACTCGGGTATTGGCGATGGCCCGCTGAACAGTAACGAGTCTGAAATCAAAAACTTGTGGCGGGCTCAACTGCATGGCTGCCGCCACTGTGATCACACAGGCTACAGTGGCGAAATAGGTATTTTTGAATTCTGCCAGCCAGGCCCGGAACTTCAAAAAGCGGTGCGCGCCGGAAAAACAGTCGCTGGTCTGCAAAAACAAGCCATATCAGACGGTATGGTAAGTTTGAGAGTCGATGCGCTCATTAAAGCGCTCCGTAGCCAGGTAGATTTGTCAGCGCTTTTAAGTGTTTGCGCTATAAAAGGCTAGCCTGGTCGGATGATTTTTTGCCAGGTTGTTTGCCGAAGTGTTTGTAGGCCTTGGTCGTGACTTTACGGCCACGCGGCGTTCTTTCTAAAAGTCCAATTTGCAACAAGTAAGGTTCGATAAAATCTTCAATTGTCGTGCGCTCCTCGGCTGTCAGCGCCGCCAGCGTTTCCACGCCGACCGGCCCGCCGTTGTGGTTTTCGATAATCGTTGCCAAAATCAGCCGGTCAGCCGGGTCAAGCCCGAGCTCGTCAACTTCCAAAAGCTTAAGCGAGGCAGTGCTGGTTTTCTCGTCAATAATGCCATCGCCGTTCACGTCCGCATAATCGCGCGTGCGCTTTAAAAGCCGGTTGGCGATGCGCGGCGTCAATCGCGCGCGACCGGCCAGCATTTCGGCGGCTTTAGAATCAATTTTAATGCCAAGGATCTTGGCCGCGCGCATGATTATCTGCTTAACTTCCTCGGGAGTGTAAAATTCCAGCCGGTGAATCATGCCAAAGCGGTCGCGCAGCGGCGCCGCCAGCGCGCCAGTACGCGTGGTCGCGCCAATTAACGTGAACTTTGGCACATCGAGCCGCAAGCTGCGTGCGCTCGGCCCTTTGCCTAGCATAATATCGAGCTTAAAATCTTCCATCGCGCTATACAAAACTTCTTCTACGCTGCGGTGCAGGCGGTGAATCTCGTCTATAAATAGTATGTCGCCGTCGCTCAGGTTCGTCAGCAAGCTGGCCAAATCGCCGGCCCGTTCAATCGCTGGCCCGGACGTAATGCGGATTTGTGCTCCCATTTCGTTAGCTATCACGCTGGCCATGGTGGTTTTACCAAGCCCGGGTGGCCCGTAAAGCAATATATGATCAATCGGCTCGCCGCGTTTTTTGGCTGCCGTAATCGCCAGCTTTAAATTCTGCTTCAACCTTTCTTGGCCAATGTAATTGGCAAAATCACGCGGCCTAAGCGTGTTCTCAAACTCTTGTTCCTGCTTGTCATCCGGCTCGCCGGCCGTATTCACAATCCGCTCAATCATCTTTGCTCCTTCAAAGCGAGCTTTACACGTTCTTCGGTTGGGAGTTTGCTGTCAACTTTGGCCAGGGCAGTCGTCGCATCTTGGATGGAAAAGCCTAGGGCTATCAAGGCCTGCGCGGCTTCATCTTTGGTAGTTTCAGCTTCGGATTGTAGCAAGCCAGACGATTCCAAATCTGTGCCAATCAAACCGACTTTATCTTTAAGCTCCACCACCAACCTTTCTGCGACACGCTTTCCAACCCCATGCGCAGACTGGATAAATTTGGTATTACCACTGGCTATTGCTTGACGGACTTCGTCGGTCGTACCCAAGCTCAAAACGTGCAAAGCCATGCGCGGGCCAACCCCGCTAACTTCTAAAAGCTGTTCGAACAGCCGCTTGGTATCCTGCTTTATAAAACCAAACAGATCGTGAACCTGCTCGCGGATGTATTCATATATATAGAGTTTGGTTTTTTGGCCTGGTTGCAGCTGGCCATAGTCCTCGGCAGTTACGAACACGCCATAACCTATGCCCCCAACATTCAGCACCGTCATTACATCTAACTTTTCGGAAACCTCTCCAGTGAGCGTCGCAATCATTTACTATATTTTGACATTACAAAAGCCTGCGAGCAAGCAGGCTTTTGATTCTTGACCAACTAGTAAATTACTGGCCAACGACCGGGCCGGCTGGCGGGGTAGTATCGCCGCCTGGCACACCACCGTTATCGGCTGGTGGTTCTGCCGAGCCGGCTGGCGGAGTCGATGGTTCCGGAGCCGGAGGTACAGGCGTATCACCGTCAAATCCACCACCGTTATCGGGTGGAGTAGCTGGCGCACCTAAATCTGGTGCAGGCGAAGCCGGAGTGTCGCCTTGATCTGGCGCAGGAGCGGCCGGTTGGTCGCTGCCTAGGCCAGGAGCCGGGTTAGTGTCGTTTGGGTTTTGATTGTCTGGAGGCATAACTTTCCTTGTTTATCTTAATGCTAATGCTACTACTCTAACACATTTTTATTAAATGCAACAAAAAAGTGGGTTCAAATTTACTACAGATGGGCTGCCATGGCGTGAGTGATGGCGGCCGCCAGTGCGTCGGCACAGTCATCCGGTTTAGGAACTTCTTTTAATTCCAAAATCACGCGCACCATCTCCTGCATCTGCTTCTTATCGGCCCGGCCGTAACCGGTCAGCGCTTGTTTGATTTGCAGTGGAGTGTACTCAAAAATTGTAAGGTTTGCCTGCTTGCCGGCCAGCAATACCACGCCGCGGGCCTGGGCAACAGTCATGGCCGTGGTCACGTTTTGGGCGAAGAATAACTTTTCCACCGCCATCACCTCTGGCTTGTTGGCGGCGATTATGCCGGCCAACTCCTCAAAAATAGTTTGCAGCCGCACAGTATCGTCTTCTTTGACCGGCGTGCGGATAACACCGGCATCAATCAGCTTGGATTTAGAATTTTTGGCCTCAATTATGCCAAAGCCTAAAATTCCCGTCCCCGGATCAACCCCTAAAATTCTCATGCGGCCATATCCAATTTTGACATAAGGTCTGCCTCGCTCTTTTCGGCGGCCATCCAGGCTGTGTTCCGGGCGGCAACAGTATCGAAAGAATCTTGTGTTCCCACTGGCTCACCTAATATCGGTAGCTCTCTTAGAGCCTCCGGTATAAAGAAGCCCTCAATTAATGTTAGCTGTTTAGCTTGCCAATCGTTGAAATCCATATCCGGATATTGCATTTTTAATTCTCTATATAAAAGCCAACTTTTATAAGCGAACCGTAGGTAATCACTCCCTATATTGTCGATGTCAGCCCGGTGGAAAGCCACCTCAGTGGGGTCTGTACGTACGGCGCCATGGACAGAGCTTATAATAATGCCTCCAACTCCTTCTATGAATGTTTGTTCTACACCCCTTGAAGATAGAAATTCGTTTGCCAAATGCTTGGCATACTGCTCCTCCATGGCAAACCCCTTCGCCTCATAATCATCAGCCATGCCAGCATCATGCCAGGGCGAGGCGGTAACCATCTCGCCAACTTTCAGCTCTATTCCCCTAGGTTTACATCGTTCGGCTAGGGCTATACTTGCTAGTGCTACTTCCTCTGGGTGTTCCGGCCAGACGTGATAGAGCAAATCCGGGCTGTAATGTCCCTGGGCAGGCAATCCCCATTCCGCCCATTCCTGCATTTGCATTAACTTAAGCGGATAGTTCATGCTAGAAACTCTTCGGGGAGGTCGAAGTTGACGTGGGTGTTGGTCACATCATCCAGGTCATCCAGCGCGTCCATCAGCCGCATGATTTTGCCGGCCGTGTCTTTATCGCTGATTGCGACAGTATTGTTGGGTACATAAGTCAGCTCGGCTTCGGTGATTTCGGCGCCGGCTTTTTGCAAGTTGTTACGGACTTTGGCCAGCTCGTTCGGCGCCGTGTAAATCACGCTTTCATTGTCTTCTTCCTGCACATCGTCGGCTCCGGCGTCGAGTGCCTGCATCAATACCTCGTCGCCTGTGCCTTGGACGCGGATCATGCCTTTGCGCTCAAACTGAAAAGCCACGGCGCCTTTTTCGGCCAGGCGGCCGCCGTGCCTGCTAAAGGCGGTGCGCACATCAGGCAGGGTGCGGTTTAAGTTGTCGGTGGCGGTCTCTACCAAGATTGCCACGCCGTCGGGGCCGTACCCTTCGTATAAAATTTCCTGCAGCAGACTGGCGTCTTTGTCCTTGCTGCGGTCAATACTGCGTTGAATGTTGGCCGT
>CAZUPM010000030.1:0-7283 GCA_964622365.1 uncultured Candidatus Saccharibacteria bacterium
ATGGGCTTTCTAATTTACGGGCTAAAGCTAAGATTGGGCAAAATATTGTTATTAAAGTCAGGTTCGTACTGCGTGCTTTCAGTCCATATTTCCAGCGTCTGGGCACGTAGCGGCAGCAAAACCAGGCTACCTTGTTTATTGTTTTGGACCTCACCCTCTATCCGCACCCCGATTACATTGGGAACTTTCGGCAGGCTGTATGGCTTAACCGTGACCAAACCTTGGCTTTGTTTGCCATTATATTGCTGCAATACAGAGTCATAAGATTGTTGGACCAGCTCCACCCTAAGCGCAAAAACCGACTGGCTATCGGTATTAGGCACATAATCCGGCTGGAAATAGCCATTGACTGACGTGCCGCCCCCTTGACCGTTAGCTGTCTCAACGTATGCGCTCCAGTTTTTGGGATATTCTACGACGATACTGCCGTAGTTCGAAGGTCCCGTGTACGTTTGCAGCGGCTTTTCGGCTTGAGCATAATAAGCTTGCTTGTCAGCATTTTGAGTCTGCTGCACGGCAGTGTTAACGGCGGCGTTAACCTTTTGAGTCACATTATTTTTATAATTTTGTTCTTTGCCGTAAATTGAGAAACCATAGACAACTGCCAATATAAATAGTATCGCCATGACTACAAACAAGATAAGCCAGAGGTTAAGCTTTTTTTGGGGTTGGTTTGTTTGAACCGGATTATTCGGTCCCATACCGCTCATGTTAACCGATTTACTAATAAAAATAAAGTTTGCGCTTTAGGGTTGCTCTCTTTTTTTGGCCCCAGGCAAAAATTCGTAGAGCATCAGGCCGGCTTTGGTTTTGGATGGTTTGCGGCCCGGCAAGGCGAAGGCATAGCTGACGATTCTAGTCTGATGTGCGATTTCGCGGGTAATTTTTTTATCCAGTTTAGGCATATAGGGCTTAAGCAAAAATACATAAATACCATCTGCACCGGCCAGATTAGCGTGCCAAAAGTTACGCCAATACGTTTTTGAAAGCCCGCGGTAACGCCAATTGCGGACTTTACTATAAAGCACTAGTAGCGGATTAAGTTCGTAACCGATTGATTTGATGCCCCGTTTAGCGGCCGCCCGTTGCACCCTGCCATCACCACTGCCAAGTTCTATTAAAAGATGCCCCGATTTGAGATTTAACAGATCGAGAGCAGCTTCGGTTTGCCGCTTCATAGTTGGCAGATACGGCGCTCCGAACAGCAAAACAAAGCCGAATAGTATAATCAGTAGAGCCAGCGCCAATCCCAGCCAAACCAAACTAACTTTCCTTCGTTTTTTTTATTTTTTGAATCTTGGCTTCGGCTTTTTTTAAATAAGCTGTCAGTTCGTCAGCCACTTTTTGCCCCCGCTCGTAAAGCTTTAGCGCTTCATCCACGTCCGTCGCCGGATCTTGCAGCCTAGCCAGAGTCTCGTCTAACTCTGCCCTCAAGGTCTTATAACTTATTAGTTTCCGCGTTTCCATAACTCACCGTTCAGTTCTCGAGTTTTATTATACCGGCTTTAACCTGGCCTTCACTGAACTTTATTTTTACTATATCATCTTTGGACAACTCACGCGTTCGACTTATCAACTGGTCGTTTTTGTAGACTAGGCTAAAGCCTCGGCTTAAAGCAGCCTGCGGGCTCAAAACTTTTAGAAGCTGGCGTTGGGCGATGAGCTGCTCCCATGCCTGTGAGAAAGTTTCGCCCAAACCGGCTTTAAGCGTGTCTTTTCCTTCGGCAACGTCGGATTGCGCCTCCTGGATTTTGGCGTCAGTTATTTGGGCCAGTTGTTGGGTGTCTTGTTCGAGCCTTTCTAGTATGTACGAACGATCGGGCGCAAGTAATTCGGCGGCATTGCTGGGCGTGCTGGCACGCTGGTCAGCGACCAGTTCGGCCAGGCTGATGTCACTCTCGTGTCCGACGGCCACCAAAGTCGGGATCCGGCTGGCAGCCAAGGCACGTACCACAGACTCGTTGCTAAAAGCAGCCAGGTCATCAGAGCTGCCACCGCCACGCGTCAACACCAGAACCTCCGGTGGCTTTGACTGTTGATTAAGCCTTTCTAGCATTTGCACGATCTGTTCGGGCGCGGCTTCGCCCTGTACCTGAACGTCACCGACCGTGACTTCTAGCGCCGGCCAGCGTTGGCCGATAATTTTGATAAAATCACCGTAGGCCGCCGCCTCCACGGACGTTATCAGCCCGATGCTGGCCGGCGGATACGGCAATGGGCGCTTGCGCTCCGGAGCGAACAGCCCTTCGGCTCTCAGTTTGGCTTCCAATAAGCTGGCTGCCTTTTTAATGGCGCCTTCGCCGCTAGGCGTAATTTGTATAACGTTCAGGCTAAAACCATACTGAGGGTGCAAGCGCGGTACAGACCGTACCTTTAGCAACATGCCGTCTTCCAGCGGCCCGGGTAGCTGATAAACCGAGCCAAAGCAGCGTACTATGGCCTCTTCGTCCTTAAGGTCAAAATAAACCCACTTGCTTTTGCTAACACGAAAATTAGCCAACTCGCCTGTAACATTAACGCTAGGATAAGCGAATTCTAGCGTTTGGTTTACCAGCGCTACAAATTGGCTAACAGAAAGTTCAAGTCCGAGCATTATGCTTTAAATCTTTAGGCCCAGCATTGATGGCCTTGTGGTAATAATAATAGCCCGGCGGCACCTGGATAATAGTGTTTAGAATGCGGTACATGACCACGACTGGCAGGGTTAGCCCGGCAGAAACACCAGCGGCAGCCAAAACTCCGGTCATTAGCCCCTCGTAAATACCAATGCCGCCCGGCAGGACCGATATCAGACCAGCGAAATTAGCGACCGCGTAAGCCAGAATCACGTCGCCAATGTTAACCCAATGCCCAAAGGCAACGAAAACCGCATAAACCGCCAGAACTTCAGTAGCATTGGCGACTGTAGCCCAAATTAGCGGCCACATAAGTTTACGGTAATTGTCCCTGGCTATTAAGTAGTTGTTGTGCAGCTCGTTGATTGTTCGCCGGAACTTTTCAAAACTGATAGTTTCCGGATGTTTGGGTCGTACCAGGTGAATAAGGTTGTTGAGAGTCTTTGTAGCATACTCAAAACTGGCATTGATCCGGTGATGGCTGCCAATAATCATCACGAATACGAACGTGCCGATTACCAGCAAGGTTGAAATGGCCGTAGCCACCAAAATGGTGACATCGTTAACCCGGCCGCCAATAGCCATAAACAGCAAGCCCAGTATTAACAAAAGCTCGAACGATATGTAGATAATGCCAAGCTTGAGCAATTGGACAACAGTGGCCTTGCCGCCAGTGACTTCGTCGGACCGCATCCGTATGCCAAAGTACGATATGCCGGAAACGCCGCCACTCGGGAATACCCCGTTGATAAAATTCAATTCTAGCGACGCCTTAAACAATAACTTGTAGCTCAGGCTATTGCCAAGCAGTTTAAATAGCCTCTGATACAGGCGGGCCTGGGCGTCATAGTTTAAGAACTCTATCGGCAACAGCAAAACCAGCGCAATGGCGTGGACTTTGAAGAGGTTTTCGAAAGTTGTCGCTAGGTCTTGGCGCACGGCATACACTAAAATTACCATGGCCAAGAATGTCGCTATGTTCAGCATAACCTTCCAGTGCCGGCGCAGATACGAGTTTTCTGCCATTTGCCATATTATATAGCTAAAAAGCGGAATGGAGAAAGAAGATTGGCGAACTGATAAAGGTGCACGTTCTTCGGATATTATTTCTGCCCAACCGCCACTCTTCCCACTTCACTGTTCACTCTTTATACTGTTGTTATGCAAAGTTTATGCGTGCTTGGACGCCAGCCAGCGCTAGGACTGGCGGAATTGGAAAGTCTGTACGGACCGGACAAGGTTCGGCGGGCCGGCGAAAAAACGGCAGTACTCAACATTGACCCCTGCCTGTTGGCATTTGAAAGGCTCGGCGGCTCAGTAAAATTTTGCAAGATCCTGACGGAGCTGGCAACGACTAGCTGGCCTGAGATTGAAAAATTTTTACTAAGGGCCGCGCCCGGCCACGCCCAAAATATGCCGGCTGGCAAAATGCGACTTGGCCTAAGCGCCATAGGTCTGGCCGCCGACAGCGAACAGCTGACAACCACCGGCTTAAGGCTTAAGAAAG
This sequence comes from uncultured Candidatus Saccharibacteria bacterium, assembly GCA_964622365.1. Taxonomy (GTDB): domain Bacteria; phylum Patescibacteriota; class Saccharimonadia; order Saccharimonadales; family UBA4665; genus CAZUPM01. Next base: position 4,123 of record CAZUPM010000030.1, read on the forward strand.
CTATCGCTAAAACTGGCAGGAATGTCCGTTTAATCCCTAATAAATCGCCGGAGTTAAGCAGCGCCCAAGTTGGCCACAACAAGCTAACGGGCCGGACCGGCTGGGAATTAGTAGTAGTCAAAGATGATTCCAGAACTATCATCGCTCAAACAGTCAAAGTCCAAAATTTGAATAGTTACACCTTGCGAGACCGAGGCCGGCCCAAGCGGGACCCGCGCGTCGGCATGCTGCCGCCAAAGCTGGCACAAATCATCACCAACCTGGCTGTCGGCAAATTGCCGGAGGAAAAACTCCAATCTATCTGCGAGGTTCCGGCTGGAGAGCAACTGCCTCGCCCGGAATTTGACCAAACAATTTTGGATCCGTTTTGTGGCACCGGCGTAATACTGCAAGAAGCGGCACTGATGGGCTACGCGGTTTACGGCAGCGACATCGAGCCGCGCATGGCTGACTTCGCCAGCCAGAACCTCAACTGGCTAAACGCGCAATTCAAAATTCAAGATTCAAAATTCAAAGTCGAGGTTGGCGATGCCACAAACTATCACTGGGGCCTCTCAACTCTTCGCTCTCCACCCTCCACTATTGCTAGCGAAACCTACCTCGGCCGGCCGTTCACTGCCCCGCCAACCACAGAAGTCTTGGCCCGTACCGTCGGTGAATGCAATTTGATAATAAAAAAATTTTTGCAAAACGTCCACAACCAGCTTAAACCGGGTGCGCGGCTGTGCGTGGCCACCCCTGCCTGGCAAATTAAACCTGGCCAATTTAAGCATTTGCCTCTTGTTGACCAGATAAGCGATTTGGGCTATAATCTTGTTAAGTTTGAGCACGTGCGGCCTGAAGATTTGATTTACTTTCGCGAAAACCAAATAGTCGCCCGCCAACTTTTAGTTCTCAACAGGCAATAATTTAACAACCCAGTCATTAGAGCCTCTTACTTGGATGCAAGTGCAAGGAAGAAACAAAGTGCGTAGCGAGCTGTATTTGGATACGGCGAGCGAGCACTGGAGTTTCTGGCATAGCAGTGCGCCAAGAAGCCAGCGGAGTTGCAGGTTCCGCAAGCAAGCAGGCTGGCTGGCAAGAGGTCCTAAATGTCACATGTTAAAGCTGGCGGTACAGCCAAGAATGTCCACGATAGCCCGGGCCAACGGCTCGGTGTTAAGCTTTTTGGCGGCCAAAAAGTTAAGACAGGTCAAGTGATTGTCCGCCAAGTCGGCATGACTAAGCGCGCCGGAGCCGGCACCAAGATGAGCCGCAACTTCACTATTCACGCCATGAAAGATGGCACCGTCAATTACAAAACCCGTAAAGTTCGTCGCTTTAGCGGCAAAACTGTTAGACGCACCGAAGTCACCGTTGAATAAACCTAAAGGGCCGAGAAGCGGCTGTGGGATTATTGTATGCCGAGGTGTTGTTTGATGCGTTCGATGACATCAGCGATAACTACTTGCGATTTAACCAAATAATCATCAACGCCCAGTTCTTCTGCGCGCTGCTTGTCACTATCCTGGCTGAGTGCGGTTAGCATAATCACTTTTATATTGGCTGTTGCCGGCGTATGCCGTATAACGTCCAACACGTCAAATCCGCTGACTTTGGGCAGCATGGCGTCCAGCAAAACCAGGTCCGGATGGTATTCCGTTGCGGCTGCCAGTGCGTCTTCGCCATTAGGTACGCGGCGCACCTCAAAGCCTTCGGCCTGTAGTCGCATAATATAAACATTTGCCAAGGCATCATCGTCTTCTACCATCAAAATCCGCTTTAGCGGCACTTGTTGGTCTTGATCTAAATCCATATCTTTACACTATTCTAGTTGTGTGCTTTTTGCAACAAACTGGCGATGAAACCGCTGAACATCGGATGCGGCCGGTTAGGACGCGATTTGAACTCTGGGTGAAATTGGCTGGCAAGAAAAAACGGGTGATCGATACCTTCGATAATCTCTACCAACTGACGTTCCGGGTTGAGACCAACAGCTCTGATACCCCAACTTTCGTAGCGATTCACGAATTTAGGGTTGCATTCGCCACGGTGACGATGCCGTTCGACAATTTTATCCGAACCGTATAGTCTGGCAGCTAAGCTGCCCTTATTAATGTTACAGTTATAATTGCCCAGCCTCATTGTGCCGCCCGTATTTTCTTTGCCACGCTGGTCTGTCATGGTGTTGATTACCAGAGTTTTTGCATTAGGCTCAAGCTCAAATGTAGTGGCGTCTTTTAGCCCAGCATTCCTGGCCGCGGCTATGACCGCCATTTGCAAGCCCAAACAAAGGCCAAGATACGGCACTTTACTTTCCAGCGCATATTGGGCCGCCCTGATTTTGCCTTCCAAGCCGCGTTGGCCGAAACCGCCAGGCACTACGATACCGTCGACGTTCTTTAACGCTGTCTTAACTTCGTTAGAGTCTTCGAGTTTCGGAGCGTCGACCCAAACCAGCTCAGCCTCGGCGTCCTGCGCCCAAGCCGCGGCTTTAAGGGCTTCAAAAACCGACATGTACGTGTCGGTATTATCCAGATATTTGGCGACAATGCCGATACGCACAGTGTTTTTGTGATGGTCGGTGGCTTGCTCCACCACCCTGCGCCAACCCGCCAGCTTAGGCTTTTTGGCATTTAATTCCAGGCGCTTACAAATCACCTGGCCAATGTCGTTGTCTTCAAGAGTAATCGGCACTTCGTAAATAGTCGAGGCATTAGGCAGCGGCGCTATGGCGTTTTCTGCCACGCCACAAAACAGGCTTAGTTTGCGTTTGGCAGCCTGAGGCGCTGGCACTTCACTCCTTGCTACTAACAAATCCGGTGTTATGCCCAGGCCACGTAGCTCGCGCACCGAGTTCTGAGCCGGCTTGGTTTTGGTTTCGTGGCTGGTGTTGATGTACGGCAAGTAAACCACATGCACGTATAGGCAATTTTCGCGCCCCACTTTGATGCCGAGTTCTCGTATAGCTTCTATAAAGCTTAATGACTCATAGTCGCCGACCGTGCCGCCTATTTCGACAATGTGCACGTCGAACCCGTTGCCGGCTTCCTCTATATATTTGGCGATAGCTGCCGTTAGGTGTGGCACAACCTGGACATCATCACCCTTATATTTGCCGGCCCGCTCATCCTGGATGACTTTAAGCAATACCCGGCCGGCCATCAGCGAACTGGATTGGG
>CAZUPM010000031.1:0-7275 GCA_964622365.1 uncultured Candidatus Saccharibacteria bacterium
CTTGACTCGTGAGTGCTAACCGCGCTATGATTGTAATAGCGATTACTTTTAAACAATCGCTGAAAGTAGGATAATAAAGCTTATAATGCCAAGCACGCCTGATTTCCAAGAATTTTTGAATCATTTAACCGACAATGCGCTTAGTAGCCTCAAACATGCCAATGCCATAGCGCGCAGTTTTGGCAGCGCATACATCGGTACCGAACACCTTTTGCTCGGCCTATTAGCGCAAGAGGCAAGCATGGGTGCGAAAGTTTTGGAAGAGGCTGGCGTTACGCTTGATAGGGCTCGCTTAGCTTTGAACCTAACACCTAAAACTATGGTACTGAATATTGGCGACAAAGGCTTGAGTGAAACAGCTAAACTTACCTTGCGTATGGCTTACGATGTGGCCCAGGATTACAACCAAGACATGTGCGGCACAGAACACATTTTATATAGCATCCTGACACAAAAGAATGCCCGGGCAACCGTTTTGCTACGCGACATGAACGTGGACGTGGATGCCATGATGGGTGAACTGGAGCAGTTCTTAAACAAGCAGCAATACGAAGAGGGAGACCAGACCGGCACCCGCCGCCGCGGCGTCCGCAAGGGCAAAAAAACAGCCTTAGACTACTTTGGTACCGATCTTACCGACCAGGCCCGCGAAGGCAAACTGGATCCGGTCGTCGGCCGCGAAAACCAAATCAAGAGAGTTATTACAATTTTAAACCGTCGCACTAAAAACAATCCGGTGTTGATAGGCGAATCAGGCGTTGGCAAGACGGCCATCGTCGAAGGCTTGGCCCAGCGCATTGTGTCCGAAGACGTCCCCGACAGCCTAATGGATAAGCGCATCGTGATGCTGGATTTGGCCAGCATGATCGCCGGCACCAAATACCGCGGCGAATTCGAAGAGCGGCTCAAAAAAGTCATGACCGAACTCGAAAACGACGATAAGACAATTATATTTATTGACGAGCTGCACTTAATAGTCGGCGCCGGGGCCGCCGAGGGTGCCATGGACGCCGGAAACATCTTGAAGCCCAGCTTGGCGCGCGGTAAGATCCAAGTCATTGGCGCCACGACGACCGCCGAATACACCAAGCATATAGAAAAAGACGCCGCGCTAGAAAGACGCTTTCAGCCTGTGCAGGTGCCCGAAACCACTCCCGCAGAGACTTTGGCCATTTTAAAAGGCCTGCGCTGCCACTACGAACAGTTCCATGGCGTGTCTGTCGGCGATGCGGTGCTAGAAGACATAGTTAACCTGGCTGATCGCTACATCAACGACCGCTTTATGCCTGACAAGGCGATCGACCTGCTGGACGAAACGTCCGCGCATCTTAGGGTAGACAGAACCAAGTCCTCGCCCGAAGTCCGCAATCTGCAAAAAGAGCTCAAGCTAGTCAATACGCGCATAGACGAAGCGGTCGATGCCGAAGATTACGAAAAGGCTGCCCAATACAAGACTCGAGCCAGTCAAATCAACAAACAGCTGGCTACTTTGCGAGATGGCGCCAAAGCCAGTAAAAAACTAAAGGTTACCAGCGATGATGTGTCGGCTGTAGTTTCGCGCATAACCGGCGTGCCGGTTACTAAAGTCATCCGTGCCGAGGCCAAATATTTGATTAACCTGGAAAAGAACTTAGGTAAATACGTAATTGGTCAAAGCGAAGCCGTCACGGCCGTGGCCCGCGCCGTGCGCCGCAACCGCAGTGGAGTTGGTAGCGGCAGCCGGCCGATCGGCTCGTTTATATTCTTAGGTCCAACAGGTGTTGGCAAGACGGAACTAGCCAGGGTTCTGGCCCGCGAATTCTTTGGCAGCGCTGACTCACTGGTTAAAATCGACATGTCTGAATTTGGCGAGCACCACAACGTTTCCCGTCTGGTTGGCGCGCCAGCCGGCTATGTCGGCTACGACGATGGCGGCCAACTAACAGATAAAATCCGCCGCCAGCCGTACAGCCTGGTACTGTTCGACGAAATAGAGAAAGCCCACCCCGACGTCTTTAATATGCTGCTGCAAATTTTAGAAGACGGTTATTTAACGGATGCCAAAGGCCGGCGGATTAACTTTACCAACACTATCGTAATTATGACCAGCAACGTTGGCGCCGAAAAGCTGCAAAGAGAGACCGACCTGGGCTTTCACGCCAGCCGCAGCAGCGACCTGAAGGATCTGGACGAGCTGCACGAAATCAACCAAGGTAAGGTGCTGGACGAGCTTAAAAAATCTATGCGGCCGGAATTGCTAAACCGTATCGATAAAACAATAGTTTTTCACGCGCTAACCAAAAAAGATATTTACAGGATTATCGATCTGCAGGCCGATGAGCTGCGCCAGCGTTTGCAAAAGAAAGGTTTGGGGCTGGAGCTCAACACGACCGCCAAACAATATCTGCTGGAAAACGGTTACGATGCCCACAACGGTGTACGCCCGCTTCGCCGGCTGATCCAAGACACTGTCGAAGACCACATAGCTATGGGACTTTTGAATGATTCTTTCCGCCGCGGCGACATTGTCCATGTCAGCAGCCAAGACAACGAACTTAAATACAAAGTCGAATCCGAAACTACTCCGGCCAAAGCTGCCTAAGCATTCAAGCGAGCTTCAGGTCCAGCTTCTCAGACAAAAGGAGGATGCGCTTCTTCTTCTGCTCCTTGGCGCAACGTCTCGATTCCGCTTTCGACGTAACTAGACACAGCGCTAAATCGAGCAGTTTCCCTTAATTAAGGCGACACACTCAGCTGTCTTAGAAGCATAACGTTGCCTACCACAATATGCCTAGCCTTTACTTGGTTAAAGTAAAGCTCTGTGTCTGTAGCATGACCTACTGGGAACTTATCCAGAGCTTTTCTGTTCCCAGCAGCAAGATAACCAATTTGAGAACTTTCATTTTCTCCTGGCTCTGCTTTAAAACGTGCCCAACGCCTGTTTTGTGGTAAATCGCTTGTGCCTAGACCTTCATACCTCATAATATGTTCCTTTCACGAACACTAAACTTTATAAATATATAGAAGGCAAGCATGAGTATAGTTTAAAAAATACTTGCATGAGCCTAACGTGCTAAACTTATAAAACTATGGCCAAGAAACCGGTGGTGAGATTTGTTTGCAGTAATTGCGGGGCAGTCAGCTCGGCGTGGGCCGGGCGCTGCAGCCAATGTGGCGAATGGAACACGATTGTCGAAGAAGTGGCGCTTAGCGGCAATGGCGCGGTGGCCGGTGGCAAAGTTTTAAAGGCAGAAGACGTCAATGCCGTAGCCAAGCATGATTTGCCGCGTATCGTGACCGGCTTAAAAGACATAGACGCGATTTTGGGCGGAGGTCTAGTGCAGGGTAGCGTGGCTCTGATAGCCGGTCAGCCAGGTATAGGCAAAAGCACGCTGCTATTGCAACTGGCCGATGCCGTGGCCGCCAAGCAGCCGGTGCTGTACGTTAGCGGCGAGGAATCGGCGCATCAAATCGGCCTGCGGGCTAAACGATTGGGCGTAAATCATGTTAAATTGCAGCTGGCGACCAGCACGCTAGCCGACGCCATTGCCGTGACTATCGGTAGCGGTGATTATAAACTCGTTATTGTTGATTCTATCCAAACCGTTACCACCAGCGCGCTTAATTCCGCCGCTGGCACTGTTGCCCAAATCTCTGGCAGCACACAGCTGATGATGGCGGCCGCCAAACAAAGCGCCACGGCGGTGATAATTGTTGGCCATGTAACCAAAGAAGGATCGATTGCCGGGCCAAAAATTTTGGAACACGTCGTGGACGTGGTTTTGCAGCTTGAAGGAGACACGTACGGCGGCTTTAAGATTCTACGCTCCAGCAAAAACCGCTTTGGCAGCACTAACGAGGCTGGCATTTTTGAAATGGTCGAGCAGGGTATGACGCCAGTGGCCAACCCGTCAGCAGCGCTGTTGGAAGAAAGACAAGTGACGGACGGCTCGGTGGTTTTGGCAACGATTGAAGGCACGCGGCCACTGCTAGTAGAGGTTCAAGCCTTAGTCAACCCAACAAACTATGGGTATCCAAAGCGAGCCGCCAGCGGGCTCGACCTCAACCGGCTGAATTTATTAATCGCCATGTTAGAACGGCGTACGAAGTTAAAGCTGGCCGACCAAGATATTTACGTCAATATCGTCGGCGGCATCCGCTTAAGCGAACCGGCGGCCGATTTGGCTGTTTGCATGGCCATCGGTTCGGCCGCCAAGGGCTTGAAGCTAAAAGAAAACGCTGTGGTTTTTGGTGAGGTGGGCTTAAGCGGCGAAGTGCGCCACGTACCGTTTATAGAAAAGCGATTGGCGGAAGCCAAAAAGCTAGGGTTTAAAAAAGCCATTGGCCCAAAGCAAAAAGACACCAAGAACCAAGCTGCGCTCAAAAGCGTTGCCGATGTGCGCGGCGCCCTGAACCAATTTTTAGGAATAGATTAATTTATAGTCGTGGTCTGGCTGCTGCTGTTACTGTCGGTGACTGTGACGGTAGAACCGCTTGGGAATTGAGTAGACGAAACCGAGCATGCACTACCGCTAGAGCAGGTAGTCGTCGTCCCAGTCCCTCCCGTACCACCGTCAACTACCGTGAATGGTTGCTGGCCCCCAGTCCATGTGATTGTCGTGGTTGCCCCGCTGCTAGTAGCTGATAGGCCGCTTATGCCAGTCGGAGTGGTCGGTACGCCGCTGGCTGTAATTGTACTTGTCCCGCTATAAAGCACGCTGTCTACTACTTGCGCCTCTATCGTATTACCATTACTAACAGATATATTGCTAAAAGTGTAGGAGTATGGGTTGCTGGTACCGGTTGGGATATTAACAGTCTGGACGTTCTGGCCATTGACTAACAGCGAAATGGAGCCGGCCGGAGCTGTCGTGTAACTACCTCCCGAAAGCGCGTGCGTGCCTTGGGTAACGGCCACGGTATAGTTGCAGTGGTCAGGCTCGGCGCAGTCGCTTTGCGTGAGCGTGACCGATGGCGGCACATCACTACAGCTGTGGACGTTATCGGTGATGGCCGGCGCCGCATTGCTGCTGGAGCTACTGCTGGTCCCGCCGATGTTGGGCGAGCCGCCGTTAAACATATCGATATTCCAGGACGCTACATTGGCGTTACCGACGACTTCTTTGGCTAGCGCCGGCGTACAGCTGGTAGCAACACCGCCAGAAACCTTGTCTATGGTTTCCGAAGTTGAGCTGCCGCTGGTCCCGCCAACATACCAAGCGGGGAAGAGATCGGTGCTGGGGCCCGGCTCCTCGTCACCATAGTCTATGTGTGTTCGTTGAATGTAGGCTGGCAAAACCTTAATGTCGCTTGGCTGGGTCCAGTTGACGGGCCTTTGGTTGCCAATTAGGTCGGTTATAAGGCCGCGGGTTAACGGCTCGGTTAAACCTTCCAAGCCTCCGTATTGTGGGGTGAGCGATGTTTGGGTAACGGCGTTGCCTACCCAGCTGACTACGGCATATTGGGTAGTCCAAGCCGTCATCAGGCCTGAGTCGTCACTTGTAGTGGTGCCTGTCTTAACCGCCACGTCCCAGCCGTTGGTACGCTGGAACTTATATCCAGAGCTCGACAGCGGCGTGCAAGTGGTAGCTGTGCAGGCGCCCGGCAGGTAGGTTGCCCTTGGGTCGCTGAGCATATTATCAACGATGTAAGCGGCATCAGTACGGATAGCCTGGGTTGGCTTAGGCTGAGTCCATTGGTACAGCGTCTTATTGTTGGAATCCACTATCTTTAATATGAAAGTTGACGGGATTGACGCACCCATCCGGGCAAGCGTGGAATCGCCATTAACATGGTTGACCAAAGTCAAATAGGCGCCGTAGCCAAAAGAAGAAGCCGCGTAACATTGGGTAGCTGTGGCAAGCGATGCGTCAGTGTAGCACTGGTAGGCGTTGGGCGAGTGCATCATAGAATCGGCTGTCTGGATAGTTTTGTTGATAGAGGGTACGCAGTCGGCTACGTTAAGCTGCGCGCAGCCGGAGCTAGGAACGACCTCAAGCATAGTTTTGGCGGCCGGGATGTTGCGCGAACCGGCCAGGGCATAACGCAAAGTTTCCGCCCCAGGGTACTTAAAGTCATAATCTTCCAGGCAGTTGCCTCCTTTGTCTGGCTGTAAATTATTGGTACAGGGGTAGCCTGGCATCGGTTGTTTGATGTCGTAAAGCACGCTGCCGGCTCCAACGTGATTGTTGTTGTTGATCAAGGATGCGTAGTCGTAGGGCTTAAATGACGAGCCTGGGCTTAAAGGGGTTTCTGTAAAGTTAATTTGCCCGTAATTGGGGTTGTTGAAGTTTTCGCCACCAACATCGGCCACAATCTGGCCGGTTGGCGCCTGTTCGGCAACTAACGCCTGCTGGTCGCCGCCAGCTCTGGTCACGTTCGCCACGTTATTGGCCACCAGCTGCTCGGCTTGATTCTGGGCGTTCACATCCATAGTGGTTATAACCTTCCAGCCGCCGCGGTTAACTGTCGCCGCGCCATATTTTTGCAGGAGTTCTTGCTTGGCGGCTAGCACAAAGTAAGGGTCTTTGATGCCGGCGTACTTAGTTTGCATAGGGTGTATTTGGCTTAGCACATCCACTTTTTTAGCGGCGCGGGCTTGAGCTTGGGTGATGTAATGCTGTAGAGCCATTTGGTCTAAAATGTAGTTTTTGCGGGTTACTAGAGCCTGCTCTCCAAAAAGGTTGGCGCTGGCAGAGGAATTATATTGCGGCGAACTATAAGGCGAGTAATAGGTCGGAGCTTGCGGTATGGCCGCCAACATGGCCGATTGGGCCAGGGTCAATTGGCTGGCGTTCTCATTAAAATAGTCTTGGGCGGCAGCCTGGATGCCATAGTCTACCCCGCCATACGGGGCCACGTTCAGATATCCTGTCAGTATAGTATCTTTGGAATATTCACGAGCCAAATCAACCGAAAGTATCACCTCTTTAATCTTGGTTGGTATGCTGCGGTTGCCAATCCAGCCTTCGTTGAGTTTTACTACCTGTTCGGTTATGGTGGACGCGCCTTGAAGGTTGCTGCCACCGAAAAGGTCGTGAAAACCGGCCCGGAGGATACCGGATATACTAAACCCGCCTTCGTGATAGAAGTTTTTATCCTCTATCGCGACAGTGGCGTCTTTCATATATTGCGATATTTGGTTGCCGTGTACGGGAATACGCTTAACGGCATTGTAGTCTTGCCATAGAAGTACATTGCCGGTACGGTCGTAGTAACTAATGCTACCGCCGATATTGCCGCCAGAAATGTCATTCAATTTAGGAAGGTCCTTGCGGAAGTACGCGAACAGGCCTA
>CAZUPM010000032.1:0-2653 GCA_964622365.1 uncultured Candidatus Saccharibacteria bacterium
GAGTTTATATGATGGGGGTTGCTTAAGGTGGCTAAAGCAACCCAGCCCGTCATTACCGGCCAGGGGCACGAGCGCGTCGGCACCTACGCTTCTTACGTAACCGGCTTCATGCTTTCGCTAGCCCTAACTTTATTCGCCTATTTGTCGGTCACCCAGCACCTGATGTCAACCAACGCCTTAGTGGCGCTGATAATCGGGCTGGCTCTGGTGCAGTTCTTTGTGCAGCTGTTCTTTTTCCTACATATGGGGGCAGAGACTAAGCCCCGTTGGAAGTTGCTGGTGACTTCGTTCATGATTTTAGTCGTGCTGATACTGGTACTGGGTAGCCTATGGATAATGTACAACCTCAACTATCGTATGACGCCTCAGCAGGTTGATCAATACTTACAGAATCAGAATGGCGGCATTTAAAAGTTACCTTGAGCTGGCCAAGCCGGAACGGACTCTGGCCAACGTCATCACCGCAGCTGCTGGTTTTTTGCTGGCCTCACCGCATGGTATACATTTTGCCCGCTTTGCCGCAACCCTAGCTGGCATGTCGCTGGTAATCGCCTCAGCTTGCGTACTCAATAACTATATAGACAGGCGCCTAGATGCCAAGATGAAACGTACTGGCGATCGAGTGTTGGTACGTGGCAACTTATCCTTGCCCACGGTAATTATCTACCTTTCCCTGCTCGGTGTCGGAGGCTTTTTGCTACTCGCGCTTTTGGTTAACTGGTTGGTGGTCGTCCTAGGCCTTGTAGCCTATTTTGATTACGTAGTTTTATATAGCTGGTCTAAACGACGCACGTCGCATAGCACACTTATAGGTACTATATCGGGCTCAATGTCTATCGTCGCTGGCTACTGCGCGGTTACAGGGCGGCTTGATGGCGCGGCCCTAATTTTGTTTTTGATAATGCTGTTTTGGCAGATGCCACACTTTTATGCCATTGCCATTTACCGTCTCAAGGATTACAAAGCTGCCGGGTTGCCGGTCTGGCCCGCTCAAAAAGGAATAGATTCCACGAAACACTGGATTCTTATATATATGCTGGCATTTTTGGCTTCCGCCGTTTTGCTAACGGGTTTTGGCTATACGCATTACGTTTACCTAGCGGTCGTGCTGGTTATCGGGTGGTATTGGGTCTGGCTGGCAGTTGATGGGTTCAAAACTGACGAAAATGTTAAGTGGGCTCGCCGGCTATTCGTTTATTCGCTACACTCCATGATCCCACTGATGCTTGCAATAGCACTTGGCGCGCGGTTGCCTTAGATGCTAAACTAAATCAATGCTTATACTTTTACATGTGGTTATAGCGCTTACCAGCATAGGCGCAGCTACTTACTTAGCTATATCGCCATCGCAACATAAGTTGTACGCGACGTACGGTTTGATATTGACAACAATTGCTTCGGGTAGCTATTTAGTTTGGCGGCTACACTCGCCCATGATCGCATCTTGCGTTACGGGGTTGGCTTATCTTGGCGTAGTTTTGATAGGAGTGACTGTAGCTCATCGCCGATTGGCCAAAGCTAAAGATAAAATAAACTAAAAAGGAGCTCCGAAGAGCTCCTTTTGGCCTATAACATTGCTGTTATTGACCCATTACCTTTCGATAATGACCACCTCAACGATGGCATTCTCGCTATACTGCGCTTAAATTATTAGTGTCAAGAAACAGGGTTGTACTTTAATCTACAGGCATGTGGACGAGAGCTTATCGCCGATGAAAAAGTTGGATACTAAGCCCCCGCCAGTTTTAGCAAATAGTAAACCAAAAATACCGGCCAAAAGACGGCTTTTATGATTGCCAGCAGCACCAACCCGAAACTGCCGGAGTGAAAATGCAGGTAGTAAACCAGCGCGCCCATAAATCCCACGAACCACAGTCCTCCGGCCCCGCCGGAGCTTATAGTTTTTTTATTTGCGGATGCCTGTGGTTCTTTTTTGGCCATAATTAAGTAAATTAAATCACTCAATGCGACAATAAGCAATGATTGCTATTACGGCCCGTCAGTGATTTAATGGTGATAGGCAGACCAAAATGTTCAATAAAATATTGGCTAACCTCCAATTTGACTCAAGCTATCGTTTTAAACTCAACAATTTTATTGTTACTGCTACTAAAGAAAGGCTAATTAGGGGCTTTGGCCTGATATTCGTCGTGGCGGCTCTTTTAGTGCAGCTTGTCGCCGTTTTTACGCCGACGGCTTCTCACGCTGCCGCCAGCCCGAACGATTTGATACCTGGAGGGGTTGGCTCGCTGGGGCAGCTGGTGAATGATTGCAACTCCAACTACCACTATATTGCCTTGATCTACGGCGTTTACGGCATCAGTTGCCAGGACATAGCCAGCGGTAGCGTAGTCTCATTAAATTCGACGGCCTACAACGGAAGTTTGTGGTCGGTCGGGCACCTGCCCTATAATTTGCCTGGCGAAACGCCCGTTAGCATATTTGGCGCAACGGTTTATTGGCGACCTTTACATGCCTGGGATACCAACGGCTCTTCGACCTATACGGCGGCGCAGTTTACCAATAACCAGGGCCTGACATACTTTGTTTTATTTGGCTGCGGTAACTTAGTTTCCATAGGCTTTCCAAACTTTGCGCCGACTCCGGCCCCAACCCCAACCCCCACGCCCACGCCAACCCCTACGCCCCCGCC
>CAZUPM010000032.1:2663-7262 GCA_964622365.1 uncultured Candidatus Saccharibacteria bacterium
ACCGGCGCCCGCCTGCCAGTACAATAGCCTATTGCCTCAAAGTAGCCCGGAATGTAAGCCCTGCCCGGCCTCAGCTGGCGTTAATGACGAAACTAGCTGTTTGACTTACAGTAAGTCTGCCAGCAACCTTACTGAAAACATAGCTAACGCCAACAATACCACGGCTAAAGCGGGCGACACTATAAGCTACACTCTATCGGTCAAAAACACCGGCAAGGCCCTACAACCCGACTTTGTCGTTCAAGACAATATAGGCGATGTTTTGGAATATGCCGACCCGCTCAATGTCAACGGCGGCTCTTTGGACAGTAACGGCACCATAAGCTGGCCGGCCGTTAATATTCCCGCCGGAGGCACAGTCCAAAAGACCTTTACGGTTAAGGTCAAAGACCCAGTGCCTAATACGGCGCCGGCCGCTGATAACCCATTGGGCTATAACTACACCATGACAAACACCTATTCCAACACCATCAATATCAAAGTTCAGCCACCGGTAACCCAAACGGTCGTACAAACAGCTTCTACTTCGCTGCCCAACACCGGTCCGGGCTCTTCTATATTTATAATGTTCATAGTTACGGCGCTTGCCGGGTTTTTGTACTCAACCAGAAGGTTGCAGGCAAAAGAAGCTAAAATAGCCTTGGCTATAAGCGCAAGGGAGGGCCAAGCCTAATGAGCGAAAGGCTTAAGAATCACGAGCATGCCGAGGGTCAAGAAGCTCCCAGGGAACAAGCCGAAAGGCATCACGACAAACCCGAAAAGTCCGAAGAGGCCGCAAAAAGCCTGAACGCCGAAGACGTGCGCAAAAACCTGGAAGAACTTGGCGATGATGATGCTTCGGCCCTAGACGACAAACTGCACGCAGTGCCGCCGGCCGAAGAATTGCCGCCGCCGAACAAAGCCGTCAAAACAGCCGCGCTTAACCACTACCTAAACTTAGTGCGCAGCAACTTTAAAGGACCTGGCCGCAGTTTTAGCAAGCTCATACATAACCAAACGGTTAGCTCGATAAGCGACTTTGCCGGAAAAACGATTGTGAGGCCCTACGCCATTTTGCTCGGCGGGGTAGTTACGCTAATCGGTAGCAGCGCTTACCTATTTTATATAAGAGGCACTGGCTATAAATACAACTTTTTTGTGCCGCTGATGCTATTCGCCGGGGGCTTTGTAGTAGGCCTATTGGCTGAGCTATTTTTAAAAGGCGCTTTCGGTAAAAAACGTGGTTAGCCAACAATAGTTTTGCCATGTTCTTCTCGTTTCTTCGCCTGGCTTTAGCGTGGCTTCGGGACTAGGATTCGAACCTAGATTGACGGAACCAAAACCCGTTGTCCTACCATTAGACGATCCCGAATCACCAACAGAGGTATTTTAGCCTAAGTTGGCTACGTGTACAAACTACTACAAATAAACGCTTGTTGAAGCTTGTGCCAATTTATGCTTGGGCGTAAAGTTTTAAGCAGTTATGAAGCCTGCTCGCAACCAAACCCTTAGTAAACTCGTATTGCCGCTGAACATGAATGGTATGCAGGGGCGGATGTTGCGCGTGCTGCCGCCGGCCAACAGGCCGAAAGAAATCCTTTTAGTTTATGGGCACCATGCCACACTGGAACGGTGGTTTGGCTTGGCTCGCGAGCTTAATAAATTTGGGGGCGTTACCATGCCGGACTTGCCTGGCTTTGGCGGTATGGAGGGTTTTTATAAAATCGGTGAAAGGCCTACGCTTAACAACTACGCGGATTACCTGGCGGCTTTTATCAAGCTTCGCTATAGGCAACGCCGGTTGGTCATAGTCGCAGAGGGATTTGGTTTTATGGCAGCAACCCGCATGTTAATGCGCTTTCCAGAGGTAGCCCGCAAAGTTGATCTTATTGTGAGCCTGGCTGGGTTTACGCACAAAGACGATATAGTTTTTGGAGACCGCCAAGCCAGGCGCTACAAGCTGCTGAGTTTTTGGCTAGGGAGGCGCTTTTGGGGCTGGTTGCCCAGACTGTATTTAAAAATGGCTACGCCTAAACTTTATAAGGGCAAAAAAAATCAGCCTAAAGCTCGCCTGCTGGAAGCTACGTTTTTCCCTGCTCCTTTGTTTGGCCAAAGAAGCTTATGGAAGCAGTGCGATCTGGCAACCCATATGGCTACTATCAATGAAATGCTTAGGGTGGATAATTGCGCTAAGCGCATCAAGGTTCCGGCCTGGCATGTCGGTTTGTCGGAAAATAAACTGCTAAACGAAAATTTTGTCGAACAGCATCTTAAAGTGGCCTTTGAGAGCTGCCGTATATCTGACGCTAAAAACGGACGCCGAAAGCTGTTCGATTCCAGCGAAAGAACTGCCGGCGCGCTAATTCCGACGGCTTTGAGGCGCCGCTTGAGTAGCCTATAACGCCGAAGGTGTTGCATATGCTTCTATCCGTGCGATAATAGGTCTATGCCAGGCTTCTATCATCGGTCCAAAGACAAAGAAGTATGGGTTAACATATCCAATAGGACTGTAGTGCGCGTACTGTTCCTGATAGGCGTGGCCCTGCTTTTGATAGTAGCCCTAAGGAAAATATCCCACGCCATCTTTTTAATATTTACGGCGTTCTTTTTGGCGCTGGCGCTCAACGCGCCCGTGCACTGGCTGGAGCGGCATATGCCTGGCAAAAAAAAGGATAGAAGGCTGATAGCCACAACCATTTCATTTTTTCTGGTCGTAATACTCCTGGCTGGTTTTGTAGTAGCAATTACACCGCCGGTCACGAGAAGCGTGACAACCTTAGTTAAGGACGTGCCGCATTTAGTGCAGGAAGCGCGCAACAAAAATAGCACCATAGGCCACTTTATAAGCAAATACAATCTACAAGGCAACATAGATACGTTTTCTAAAGATTTAAGTAAAAAACTCAATAATATACCGGCTACGGCCGTTTCGGCGGCTGGTAAGTTGGCGTCTAAAGCCTTTGCCATACTGGCCATATTGGCTTTAACTTTTATGATGCTGCTTGAAGGGCCGCGCTGGGTCAAGCGGTTCGGAGAGTTAGTGCCAGACGAACATACCCTGCACGTCAATCGCCTAGCTTCTGATATGTACAAAGTTATCAAGGGCTACGTTAATGGCCAGGTAATTTTAGCCGTGCTGGCTGCTTTACTTATAACCCCTGCACTTTTCATTTTGCATATCAGCTCACCGCTGGCACTGATGGTTGTAGTGTTTATTTGCGGCCTGATACCGCTGGTGGGCCACACCATTGGCGCCATAATCGTGAGCATCGTAGCGCTTTTCCATTCGCCTTGGTCGGCTTTGATTATTTTGATTTATTACATACTTTACCAGCAGCTGGAAAACTACGTTATACAGCCGCGCATACAAGCTAGTACTACTAACCTTTCGGCGTTTTTAGTTTTTGCGGCAGTGATAGTTGGCGCTAGCTTTGGCGGTTTGTTTGGTGGTTTGGTCGCCATACCACTGATGGGGTGCCTGCGAGTCTTGACTGTTGATTACCTAAAGGGCCATGGGGCGTTGGATTTTATCGATCCGACCAAAGAAATACCAGAAAGCTAAAGCCGGTACCAAATCGACCCATGAGGCGTATCGTTCAGCCCGATCCCCTGCTCTTCCAGCTTTTTACGCAGCTCATCCGCCTTTTTAAAGTCTTTGTTTTTTCTGGCCCCTTCTCTCTCCGCAATCAAATGCTTTTGCTCGTCCGAAATATCTGATGTTCGGCCTAACCGCAAACCAAAAAGCCCATCTACTTTATTTAATAGCTCTGCAAAATCATGAACGTTAGCAATAGACAAAAGATCTTCGTTTTGCACATCAGCAAAGGCGCTGAGCATTACCAAGCCTGTAGGAGTGTTAAGCTCATTCGCTAGACTGGCAAGTATATCATCGGAAGATGAGGTCAATAAGCTACTTTCTCGTGCGGACCTCTCCTTTGGTTGTCGGCGTAAGTCAGCCATTACGTAATATGTTTTTAAGCGGTTTTGGGCGGCTTTGAGGTTTTCCCAGCTAAAGTGTGCCTGGCTGCGGTAGTGCGACTGCAAAACCACTAAACGAAAAGCCAGCGGATCAAAACCCTTCTTTTTGATATCTTCTAGCGTGTAAAAGTTGTTGAGCGATTTGCTCATTTTTTTACCATCTACCAGCAGATGCTCGCTGTGAAAGAAGAAGTGTGCCAGCAAATCTTGGTCACTGGCGGCCGTGCTTTGGGCTATTTCGTTTTCGTGGTGCGGAAACTTTAAATCGACTCCGCCAGTGTGTATATCAAAAGGCTGGCTCAGTTCGCCGGTGCTCATGGCAGAACATTCGATATGCCAGCCCGGCCGGCCTTTCAAATCGTGTCCGCCAATTTCAAAATCCCAGGCCGGCTCGCCGGGCTTTTGTTTTTTCCAAAGCGCGAAGTCGTGGACGTTATCCTTATCGTATTCGTCGTTATTCACGCGAGCGGCGCCGGTGCTTTCGGCAGTGATTTCTACCAGCTGGCCGTAGGTTTTGCCAGTGGCCTTGTATTTGGCGATCGAGAAATAAATGCCGTCATCAGCAACGTACGCAATACCGCTGTCCAGCAATTTTTTGATCAGCTCTTGCATCCTAGGAATGTATTCGGTGGCGCGCACGAA
>CAZUPM010000033.1:0-7241 GCA_964622365.1 uncultured Candidatus Saccharibacteria bacterium
CTGCTACTGTTTGATGTCGAAGAAGTCGGGCAGGCTGGTGTCTTATTGCTCTTTTCGTAGTTAGTTATTGCCTGGGCGACCTTGCCGCTGCTCTGCAGGTTTTCCCACCAATTAACACTGGCTCGGTTAACAACCATTTGGTTATAAGGCGCGTCCACCTGACATACCAGAGGCTCAAGCGTTATGTTGGAGCCGGACGCATTGGTTGGTATATAGTAGACATTTTCTAGCACCAGATAATCTGTATTTAACCGGGTAATGTTGCCAAAGTAAATCTGGTCACCGTTAGAGGAGCCCCCTACACTTATGTCGACCGCCTGGAACTCTTTACTATTGATAAATTGGGATTCGTCGTGATTACCGGAATTCAATAGCAACGCTATCGCTACCAACAAAACAGTCATGCCGAATAATAAAACGATTGTGCCTAATCGGATCCAGCTGTTTAAGCCGACATTTTTTAGTCTATTTTTTTTATTGCCACTGCCAGGAGTAGTCTGGCCGACCGTTGGTGGATGCTGCGCAGTTCTGACTGAAAAATCCATTTTTCCCTAACCCTTTTTTACTTTTATCAACGAACTATAGTGTAATACATAAGCATGATGCTAAGCAAGTACACCCGACATTAATTAGTTGACAAATAAAAACCAACCAGAGTATGGTAAGGGTACCATCACTAATTTTAAGAGAGGGAGTAGGTCAGACAATGGCATACAAGCATACAAACTCAAAAGGTGTGACGTATCACTTAAACTCAAAAGTCGTGACGCTTCGCGGCGGCAAAAAGCAAACCATCTACTACTTTAGTAAAGACGAACGACCGGAAGGCTGTGATTTGCCAGTCGGTTTTACAGTTAACGAAAACCCGCGCAATGGTTTTCTAACTGTTAAGCGCAAATAGCCAGAACGGATCATAAAAACACGCCAGCTTGTTTTGGCGTGTTTTTTATATTTATAAGTGTTTCTTGCCAATGCCTACAGTAGTTTGTTAAAGTGGATTAACATGTCAGGTAATACCCTAGTCGTTAAAGACCTGCGCAAGCGCTACGGCGATAAAGAAGCCGTTAAGGGCGTTAGCTTCGAAGTTAAAAAAGGTGAGGTCTTCGGCATATTAGGCCCTAACGGCGCCGGCAAGACGACAACGCTCGAAATGATCGAAACGCTGCGCGAAATCGATGGCGGTAGCGTAGAAGTCGATGGCATCGACGTTTCCAAAGAACCGCGCAAAATCAAGTACATCATCGGCGTGCAGCCTCAATCACCAGCGTTCCAAGACAAAACACGGCTCACCGAAATTTTGGAGCTATTCGCTGCGGCCTACGGTGAAGTCGTTAACCCATTACAGCTTTTAAAAGAGGTCCAGCTGGAAGAACAGGCTCACAGCTACGTAGAAAACCTTTCCGGCGGCCAAAAACAACGGCTTTCTATTGCCGCGGCTTTAGTCCATAGCCCAAAGATATTCTTTATGGACGAACCGACCACCGGCCTTGATCCGCAAGCCCGCCGCAACTTATGGGATTTGGTTAAGATGATCCAAAAAAAAGGTGTTACGGTTGTTATGACCACGCACTATATGGAAGAAGCCGAATTACTGTGTGAACGAGTGGCGATTATGGATAACGGCGAGATAATCGCTCTGGATTCACCAAAAAATCTCATCAAAAAACTGTTGGCCAAGGGCTTTAAAAAACCGCAACACGTTGAGCAGGCTGATTTAGAAGACGTCTTCATCGATTTGACGGGCAAAGGACTAAGGGAATAATGAACGCGCTTTATATCCTTATAGCCATAGTGGTTGTTATTGGCTTGTTGCGCCGGGTTCGTAAGCTCCGCGCTAAGGCCGGGGCTACTAAACGCTCCACCTTTAACACTAAAAACTTCAAGCCCTGGCAAAAACAACTCTACACTGTCTTTATTTTCTTCCGGCTTAATACTCGGCGATTCTTTCGCGATCGACTGGCGCTATTTTTTGGCATCTTGTTCCCGCTTATTTTTCTGTTCGTTTTTGGTGGTATATTCGGCCAGAAGACCAGCAATATATCGTTTAAAGTAGCTTTGCTAAACCAATCAAACAGTAGTTTCTCCAAAACTTTCGCGCACGAAATAGAGACCAATAAAGTATTTAATATCGATAATAGCGTCAAAACTTTTTCCGCGGCCGACGAAAAAATGGGGCGCAACCAACTGGACGCCACTATCATCTTGCCGCCAGATTTTGGAAGAGTCCAAAACGGCGTTCCCGGTGGCCAGATTAACGTTGATTACACCGAAAATAACGCTACGGCAGGCACGACCCTAATCAGTGTATTGCAGAGCGTGCTCAAAGACGTCAACTCCCAGTTTGTTAAAAATGCCCAACCATTTAGCGTGGCCGGTAAGCAGTTAAACCAAAAAAGCCTTACCCAGTTCGACTACACTTTTGCCGGTTTGTTGGGTTTTTCGATAATCGGCCTTGGTATTTTTGGGCCAATCAACGTTTTTCCGGAGCTTAAAAAACAAGGTATCTTGCGCCGGTTACACACTACGCCGCTGCGCGTCTGGCAATATTTTATTTCCACCATGATCTCGCAGGCTATCATCGGCTTAATCTCGCTGGCTATCATGTTCATTGCGGCCATTTCTGTTTTTCATCTTAAGGTTATTGGCAACTGGCTGGATATAGTCGTCTTTTTGATAATCGGCATTGTTATGATCTTAGGCGTAGGTTTAGCTATTGGCGGCTGGGCCAAAAACGAACGGCAGGCGGCGCCGCTTGGCAACATCATCGTTTTTCCTATGATGTTTTTAACAGGCGTGTTCTTTCCGCGTTTTCTTATTCCGGAGTGGCTGCAGGGCATCACCAATTATCTGCCTTTGACTCCAGTCATCGATGGCATCCGGCTGATTACCACAGAAGGCAAAAGCCTGTTGCAAATCGGCACGCAGCTAGAAATTATCGGCGTCTGGCTGGTGGTGATTTACATAATCGCTTTCAAAGTTTTTCGCTGGGAATAGACAAACTACCACAAGCGTGATATAGTAAACTTATGTCAGCTGAAAATTCTCAGTCACCACTTTTTGGAGAGGGCGAACCAACTTCGCCGGTTGACACGGCAGCAATTGCCGCAGCCGGAGGGCGCCGGATAATGCCAAAGCCCACAGTGTCGTCAGCTGCCGAGGACCAGGGTTGGCGAGATCCTGGTGACATACTTCCATTGCCACCCCGACAAACGCCAGAAGAGCAATTTATAGAAAAATTTACCTGGGCTCCGTACAGCAAGGGTGAACTCAAGCCGGCGATCGCGGGATTAAGCAGTACTATACCAAAAGCTTATAGAGGCGGAGGTTTAAGTGCGGTGAAGAACACCTATTTTGCGGCTGAGACTCACCGTGATTCTGCTGCACGTAACATGCTCATATTACGCAAAGCTTTCGCTACACCCAATGAGCGCGACTCCTTAGACGCCACTTTAACAAGAGACAACTCGCAAATAATTGAGGCTTTAGCTCAACACCAATTTTTTACAAAAGCATTACAAGATAAGAAAATGCCATCCCAACAAAAAGCCAGCGCTCTAAAGAATAAGACTGCCGAGCTGGAACGTGCTCTCTATGCGGCAGAAGACGAAGAACTCTTAGCACTTTGGAAAGCGGCTTTTGAAAGCGCTAGCCAGCGCGAACTTTTTTGGCGAGGAGAAATAAATAGCGTTGCGGACTTGGATTGGGTTAAACAAATCCTACGTGACAGACAAATCCAAGCTGCTAGCCGTTAATTCTGTAATTTTATGGATAGTCTAAAGTCCTTACCTAAGCCGTTTTTTGCGTTGGCGCCGATGGACGACGTGACCGATACGGCCTTTCGCCAAAGTATAGCCGATTGTGCTCAGCCGGATTTATTTTTTACAGAGTTTGTAAATGTTGATGGTTTGCAAAGCTCGGGCCGCGCTAAACTTCTCCACAAGCTGGAATTCAGCGCCAAAGAAAAGCCGCTCATCGCCCAGATCTGGGGGCTTAAACCGGAAAATTTTTATAAAACGTCAAAAGAACTGGTCAGGATGGGCTTTGCCGGCATTGATATCAATATGGGCTGCCCGGTAAAAACAGTTGTAAAAAACGGCGCCTGTTCGGCGTTAATGAACAATCGCCCGCTGGCTTCGCAAATCATCAAAGCCACACAGCGAGGCGCCGGTAATTTGCCGGTCAGCGTCAAAACTAGGCTCGGCTTTAACGAAATCGACTTGAGCTGGCATGAATTCCTGCTTAAACACGAGCTGGATATGCTGATAATCCACGGACGCACCAAAAAAGAAATGAGCAAAGTGCCCGCCAATTGGCAGGTAATCGGTCAAATCCGCGAATTGAGAGATAATCTAGCGCCAAAAATCTTGATTGTCGGCAATGGCGATGTCGAATCGCACGCTCAAGGATTAGAACTTGCCAAAAAGTACAAGCTTGACGGCATCATGATCGGCCGAGGCGTATTTGAGGACCCCTTTGTTTTTGACAATAAAAGTCACTGGCTGGAGTTTTCAAAAGAGCAAAAGCTCCAACTGTATAAAAACCACGTGGAGCTTTTCGCAAAAACCTATAAAAATAACGAGCGTCGTATTGTAACGCTCAACAAGTTTTGCAAAATTTATGTGAACGGATTTGAAGGCGCCAAAGAACTGCGCGAACAACTGATGAATGCCGACTCGACCGACGAACTATTGTCACGAATTGGCGCAGCAAAACTCCAGCAAACCAGCTATAATGAGGGCTAATGATCAATGCCAGAGGCCTTAGCAAACATTACGGCAATAAACTTGCTGTTGATAACGTTTCGTTTAAAGTCGAAACAGGCAAGGTCACCGGATTTTTGGGGCCTAACGGAGCGGGTAAATCCACGACTCTGCGCTTAATGCTGAACCTGGCTAACGGCGCCGGGCAAACTACTTACGATGGAAAACCGCTGCATCAATACGCGCAACCTTCAAAAATAGTCGGCATACTGCTAGAGGCTAAGGCTTTTCATCCGACCCGAACTGCTCGCAATCACTTGAAAGTTTTAGCCTTGGCCGGGAAAATTCCACTCAAACGCGTAGATGAAGTCCTGCAGGTCGTTGGCCTAAGCAGCGAAGCCGATAAGGGCCCCGGTAAATTTAGCCTGGGGATGAGCCAACGGCTCGGCATAGCGGCCGCGATTTTAGGTGAGCCGAAATATTTACTGCTAGATGAGCCAGCCAATGGGCTTGACCCAGAAGGTATCGCCTGGCTGCGCGACTTTATTAAGGCTTATGCCGATAAAGGCAATGGCGTGTTTGTCTCTAGCCACCTGTTGAGTGAAATGTCACTGATGGCTGACAATGTTGTGGTGATTGGCAAAGGTAAGCTGATTGCTGATACCTCGACCAACGAATTGGTTCAAGGCGCCGGCAAGGCAGTCTTTGTGCGCAGCAGTAACCCCTCAGCATTACAGAAACAGTTATCGAAAGCCGGTTTTCAATCTAAAAAAGAAAATGGCGGCTTGATGGTACCTTCGGCTAAAACGGATGAAATCGGCAAACTGGCCCACGAAGCCAAACTGACTATTTTAGAACTCACTCCTCACACCGCTTCTTTGGAACAAGCCTTTTTGGAGCTAACGGAAGGTAGCCGTGAATATCAAGCCGGCGGCGAACAAGGAGAAAAATCATGATCCCAGAACTTAAGGCCGAGTTCCGAAAACTATTAACGGTCCGCTCAACTTATCTAGTCGCGCTCATAGCATTTATTTTCATAGCGCTCGTAACTTTTTACGGCACCGGCTATAAGCGGGTAATTACTGACCCATTCCAAAACTTGGTGTTGGCCGGTTCCGTAACTCAGGTTGCCAGCATAGTAGGTGTATTCAGTGGTTTGGTTGGCCTGCTACTTTTATCCCACGAATACCGGTATGACACTATTGTTTACAGCTTATCTGCCTCCAATAGGCGCAGCAAGGTTTTAGCTTCCAAAATGATCGCGGTTTTATCGTATGGGTTAGTACTGGCATTGGTACTTGGCGCGATAGGGATAGGACTGGTTTACGCCGGGGCCGCGGCTTCTGGGCATGCCCTGCCACATCAGGACATCAATTACTTAGCGTACTTATTTAAGATCGTTGTATATACCGAGGGTATCACTTTGGCCGGGCTTTTATTCGCTGCCCTGATACGTAATCAGGTCGGCGCCATCGCGACCCTGCTTATATTCCCGGGCATCTTTGAACAGCTTTTGGGGCTGGTGCTCAAGCAAAATACGGTTTACACGCCTTTTGCCGCGCTATCGCAAGTTGTCCAGCCGCCAGTTATGCATGGCATCGCCGCCACGCACACCGATACTGCAAATTTGGGTAGTTTATCGGCTCCCAGGGGTTTTCTGGTGTTTCTAGGTTATTTGGTAGTAGCCTGGGCGCTCACGTGGTTTATATTCCTACGCCGCGATGCTGATTAGTCAAGCCTCTCAATAGGCAACTATCCCATGACAGCAAGTAAACAGGTTATTTAATAAAGATTGGCTTAACCGGTATGCCCATTGCTCAATTATAGCACTCCTTGCAACAGATTAGCATTAGAGGTATACTATGCTAAACAAGGCAAAAACACAGCCCACAAGCTGTGTTTTTTTGTTTTGTAAATATGCTTGCGTAGCTCAAATGGCAGAGCAATCGGCTGTTAACTGAAAGGTTGCGGGTTCGAACCCCGTCGCAGGCGCCAATTAAAACGTAAAGACCCCTTGCGGGGTCTAAATCGGCTGTTATCTACATAATAGCAGACGACTGGTTAAATGTACATCCTGAAAATGGTTGTGCCTAGTTAAGAGTAGCCTAAAATTATGGAACAGAAGTACATTACTGACACCTTACATTATGCCTTGACAAACAAGTACATCTTTGCTATCATTAAAGGTATGAGATATACGTTTAAAGACTTCAAGGAGGGATACCCAGACGATGACGCTTGCTTAAAAGCAGTGTTAGAAAATCGTTATGGCGAAACCTGCCCGAAGTGTGGTGTGGTTGATACTAAGTTCTATAAAATCACTGGTCGTAAAGCCTTTGCTTGCCTTAATTGTCGCAAACACATCTACCCTCTAGCCGATACTATCTTCCGTAAGTCTGAGACTAGCCTATGGAACTGGTTCTATGCTATTTACCTATTCTCAGTTTCTAAGAATGGAGTAAGTGCTAAAGAGCTTGAAAGGCACTTAGGCGTAACTTACAAGACGGCATGGCGTATGTGTAAGCAGATTAGGCTACTTAT
>CAZUPM010000034.1:0-7058 GCA_964622365.1 uncultured Candidatus Saccharibacteria bacterium
AGCAGTCAGGCATGGCAATAGGTCAGCAGTCGATGAGTTGCTTGTTGAGTACTCTACTGCCAGCCCCGACACCCAGCTTGATATCTCCTCTGCCTTAGGCAGTACCAAAGATTCGAAAGTCGCCGGCAGCGTGCTTAAAAAGGCTCTCGGGCCGAAAGGCTTTGCACGGCCACAAGACGTAATGCGCTGGCTTGCGGTTTTTATGATGAATTATCATGTGCGTGAAGTAGCTTGGGAATTTATGGCCAGCAACTGGCCCTGGCTAGAAGACACCCTCGCAGAAAGCAAGTCGTTCGATTATTTGCCAACCTACTGGGCCTCGGTAATCACAACCGATGAGTGGGCTAAGCGTTATCATCAGTTTTTTGCCGTGAGCCATAAGTTAAAGACGCTAAGCCATAATATAGATCTGGGCGAGGCCGATATCAAAGCCCGCGTCGCTTGGCGCAAGCGCGAAGAAGCCGGCATACTAAAGTGGCTTAAAGCCAACGCCAGCTAATTTATATAGAATCAATAAAGTTAGTGATGGCAAAATCTTCGCCGCTAACTTCGATAGCAGCCAGTTGATAGGCACCGCGCCAATTATTTTCGTCCACCCACAGCTCGGCCGCGAAGCGCATTTGCCTTTGCTTGGCGTGCGTAATGTACTCCAAGCCACTTCCTTGGGAATTACCACGCCGGTATTTGACTTTCACGAAATAAATAACCTTCTTTCTGCTGGCAATCAGGTCAACTTCGCATACGCGCGGTTGCCAGTTTTTGGCCAGGACTTTAAAGCCACGCCCCTCTAAAAATTCCGCGGCCGCAGCCTCCGCGGCCCGGCCGGTACCAGTTGTTGTCATGAGAAAAGTTTATAGGTTTCAGTGAATAGTTTACAGGTTATGGGCTTGCTATAAACTAAAAACTGCTAACTACAAACGATTTTATTGGTTTAAAGCTTTGGCGGTGCAGCCTGCAGACACCAAACTCTTTTAACATGGCTTGATGCAGGCTAGTGCCGTAGCCGACGTGCTTTTCGAAGCCATAGTTTGGAAATTTGGATGCTTGCTCGCACATGAATTTATCGCGCGCAACTTTGGCAATGATGCTGGCGGCGCTGACCGCCGGCACCAAGTTATCGGCGTTTACTAATGCCCGCGACCTTTTATCGCTTTTTAAGTAATTAACGTTTCCGTCAATAATAATTTCGCCAAATTCGATTTGAACACATCTAAGCGCCCGGCGCATGGCCAGGGCGGTAGCTTGCGTCAAGCCGTATTTATCAATCTGGCCCGGGTTAACCCACCCCAAGCCAAAAGCTAGAGCCTCGACTCTAATCTCGGCCGCCAGCCTTTCGCGTTGGCTCTTGCTAAGTAGCTTCGAATCCTTGAGCCCGGCAATCGGCCCTTTTAAAATTACCGCGCCGGCCACCAGCGGACCGGCCCAGCAGCCCCGCCCCACCTCATCAATACCAACCGTAAGCATTATCTAATTGTAACAGCTGGCAATAATTAGCCCCGATGTTAAAATATGACTGACGTTTTGTTGAGCAGTTTATAATAACCGTTCCAAAGTGTCGCACTTTGGCAGAGTGGAAAGGTTATAGTGTGGGGGTTTCTTCTAATTTGGTTTGGCATAGCAGCCTTCATTACATTTAGTTTTGCTTTTTTAGGCCTGCTTATGGGTGGCAACCTGTTTGCGTTAGTCAAGTGGACTCCCGTAGTCATAATTCTTGGTGTTATTTTGAGGCCCATCACCGCTTTTGTGATAATAGGGTTGGAGGATTAGCGCCAACCAGCAACCCAAGAAAGGAGGCTGATGAAGCTCAGAAAGCTGCTGAAAAGATTAGCTGTGCTGGCAGGTGCTTCAACCGCAATCGCCCTGATATATCGGGAGTTCGATAAAGGCGCGTCCAGCAACCACCTACCACGCAGTCCCGAGCCGCGCCGCAGTACGCCTAGCTATCATCGTGGTAGATAGCCCGAGGATTGGGCTGGTCATATCGGGCGGCGTTATGTCGTGCGGCGGGGCAGGATTTTCCTGAGAGTGTGTCTGGATCGCCTTTGTCGACCCCACTCCCCCGCCGCTCGCGTCTTGTTCAAACTTCTACTCTGCCAATTTTTCCAGAAACTTAAAAACGCTCCGGACTTGGAGCGTTTTTGTTTTATACAAAAATCAAACTAAGATTTTTCGTCAGGCTGAGACTTGTCTGACTTAGAAGCGCCTTCGGCGGCTTGCTGCCCGGCGGACTCGTGAGCGGCCAGTGCGGCTTCAGCTTTAGCCTCCGTTTTAGCTTCTTCTTCGGACTTTTTGGCGGCTTCGGCTTCGGCAGCCTTGGCCGTTTCTTCGTGCAGCTTAGCCTCTTCCGCTTCAGCCTTTTCGTCGCGGACGGTGTTGACGGCATTGTGATCAAACTCAACTCCACTCAAGCGGGCCGATTTGCCGGTGCGCTCGCGCATATAAGTGAGATAATTGCGTCGGACTTTGCTGCGCTTGGTGACTTCGACCTTAAGGATTAGGGGGCTGTGCAGCAAAAAGCTTTTTTCCACGCCTACGCCGCTGGCAATGCGCCGAACGGTGATGCGACTCAAATGGCTGCTCTTGCGGTCGGTGCGGATAACCAGACCTTGGAACACCTGCACACGTTCTTTGTTGCCTTCGCGGATTTTTTGGTGCACCTTAACGGTGTCGCCGCTTTTGACGTCGACCACCTGGCTCTTTTTGTACTGAGCTTCAATCTTCTCAATCACTGAAGGCATATCCGTTAGATTTTACACCATTTTTTACTTCGGTGCAATACTCCGGTAGGTTACAATTAAAGTATGGATTATGGCAAGTTGGCGTTGGAAGCGCACAAGCAACTTAGAGGCAAATTGGCGATCAAACTCAAAGACGATTTAAGCACGCGTCAAAAACTTAGTATTTATTACACGCCGGGTGTTGGCACAGTCAGTAGCTTTGTGGCCAAAAATCCGGCTAAAGCTCACGAATACACCTGGCTTAACAATAATGTGGCCGTCATTAGTGACGGCTCGGCAGTTTTAGGCTTAGGCGACATCGGGCCATATGGCGCGTTACCGGTCATGGAAGGCAAAGCTATGCTATTCAAGCACTTCGCGGATATCGACGCCGTGCCTATAGTGCTTAGCGTACACGAGCCGGAAGAAATCATCGCGGCCATCAAGGCTATTGCGCCCAGCTTTGGCGGGATTAACCTGGAAGACATCGCCGCGCCCAAGTGTTTTGAAATTGAAGAGCGGTTGGCCAAAGAATTGCCGATACCGGTGATGCACGACGATCAGCACGGCACGGCCGTGGTTGTATTAGCCGGCCTGATTAATGCGTGCAAAATCACCGACCGCCAGCTTAAAGATTGCAAAATTGTTTTGGTCGGAGCCGGTGCTGCTGGCGTGGCAGTCGCCAAGTTACTCTACAAATACGCCAAGCCGGAAATGGTTTCGGTAGACAGCAAGGGCATTATCAGCCACGAGCGTCAAGATTTAAATGATGCCAAGACACGCTTATTGAAGCTTACCAATAAGAAGAATGTTAGCGGCTCTCTGATCGAAGCTCTTCATGGCGCTGACATTTTCATCGGAGTTTCGCAGCCCGGCTTACTTACCGGCAAAATGATCAAGACCATGAAGAAAAATCCAATAATTTTCGCTATGGCCAATCCGGTGCCGGAGATTATGCCAGACGAAGCTAAAAAAGTTGGCGTGGCGGTGATGGCCACCGGCCGCAGCGATTTTCCTAACCAGGTCAACAATGCATTGGCCTTTCCGGGTATTTTTCGCGGCGCGCTTGATAATCAAGTCTGCCAAATCACTGACGAGCACAAAATTAAAGCCGCAGAAGTAATCGCAGCGTTGGTCAAAAAACCAATCGCCGAAGAAATCATCCCAAGCGTCTTGGATTCGCGCTTAGTCCCAGCCATAGCTAAAGTTATTCGCTAGCCTACAACACGGTAAACTTCGTCCAGCGTGGTTTCGCCGGCGCAAACCTTTAGAATACCGTCCTGCAGCATTGTCCGCATTCCGCTTTTAATGGCCGCGGCTTCTATATCTTGGGCAGAAAGAATAGTATTGGCCTGTTCCAAAAGTTTGCGAATCTCACCCGTCATCATAAACTGTTCGCGAATCGCAAGCTGGCCGCTAAAGCCGTAAGGGTTCGCTTCTGACGAACCTGGTTTATATAGTTGGAGCTTGGTGAGATCCGGTTTTTTGATGTTGGTGGGCAGGCTTCGGATTACCTCCTGAACCTTTGACATTTGATCGGCGCTTGGTTGATAGGGCTGTTTAGTGGAATCGTCCAGCCGGCGGACCAGCCTTTGGGCCATTACCAATCGTATGGCCGAAACGAACAACGGGTTTTGGCCAATTACATCCATTAGCCGAGTGAGCGCCGCTGCCGCCGAACTAGCGTGAAAAGTCGTTAATACAAGATGGCCCGTCAGTGATGCCTGCAGGGCTGTCTTAGCGGTGTCATTATCGCGGATTTCGCCGACCATAACTATGTCCGGGTCCAGCCTTAGGATGGCTCTTAGTTTATCCGCAAAACTGCTGTCGTTGCCATGCTCGCTTGACCGCACCGAAATTTGCGTGATACCGGCAAATTGGAACTCGACCGGGTCTTCGATAGTAATAATTTTGCGCTCGTCATTATTTAACGTATTAAGCACGGAATACAGCGTGGTGGTCTTGCCCGAGCCGGTCGGCCCAACCACCATCACCAGACCGCTAGGCCTGGCGATGATATCGTCCACGACTTTACGCTCATCGGGCGAAAGCCCAAGCTTATCCAGGTTATACGTATCTTGCTGCATATTGAAAAGGCGCATCACCACATCCATGCCGGTGATCGTTGGCACGGTTTCCAGCCTAACATTCACATCCACGGCATTGCCGTCAGCCATGGTAACCTTTTCGGCGATGTGGCCCTGTTGGGCTTCGTCCGTACCGGTCGAAACGTTGCCGGCGGCGGCGATAGCCGACAGTAAAACATGGTATTTTTCGTAACTAAGTTTGGCGATGGGGTGTAGTACGCCATCGATTCTTATCCTGATACGCACGAAGCCGTCCTGTGTTTCGACATGTATGTCGCTGGCGTTCAGTCTGTACGCCTGTTGCACGAGGTACGCCAACATATCGTCAGCCCTAATCTGCTCTAGCGTGGCAGAAACCCGGCTAACAAGATCCTCCGTGCCGGCGGTATTAATTGCGATATCCTGGTAAACCACTTGTTTGGGCGGGTCGTATAGCTTCATGTAGTCGCGGTAACCGGTGTCGGATATAATTGCAAAGCTGACGCGCTGGTCGGTAAATCCCGAGCGAAGCTCATTCATAGTCTGCTGAGACGTGGTTGTGGTAATACCAAACATTATATGGCTTTTATCGACCACTAGTGGGACTACCCGGCGACGATATAAATCGGTGATAGGCAAAACATCGCGAAACAGCCGCTTATCTTTGATTTGTGACGTATCTACATAACTCAGGCCCAGTATCTGGGCACGGTGGGCAGTCGAGCCTTCTTCATCAGCCCTGACATCTTCGCTCATGTACTTAATTATACATGAGCGTTTTGCCGCGAGGTAATCTGAGGTTATTGTAGTACAGTAAGGTGATGAGACACATCATATTGATAGCCCACAACCTGCGCAGCACGCATAATGTCGGCTCTCTGCTTAGAACGGCTGACGGGTTAGGGGCACAGAAAGTGTACTTAACGGGCCATACGCCCTACCCGCTAACGGCCGGTGATGAACGTTTGCCGCATATAGTGGCCAAACTTACCCGTCAGATAAATAAGACAGCTCTGGGGGCCGAAGGTTTGGTTGACTGGCAGCACGAAGACGATGTACTGGCGCTCATGAAAAGACTCAAGCGTCATGGCTATCAGTTGGTAGCGTTTGAGCGCAGCCAACAGGCTTTACCTATCACCAAGTTTAAACCTACCGACAAAGTAGCGATTATCGTCGGCCGCGAAGTAACCGGTATAGAGCCTGAAATCTTACAACAGGCCGACAAAATAGTAGAAATCCCTATGCGGGGGGGCAAAGAGTCTTTTAATGTCGCCCAGGCGGCGGCTATAGCCCTTTACCACGCCCGGTTCTTGTAAAGCATAAACGATTCTGCTACTATGCTGTTGTTAAGTAAAAATAAAATGGCCATTGCTAAATCAAAAAGACCCTCAAACAGCGTAAATCACCAACGACGCATTGGCGCGCACCAAAAACAAACCAAGCATTTTATGAACACCTATTGGCCCTATTTGCCTCTTTTTGGCTTGGCGGCTGTTCTAATAATTATCGCTGGTGGACGCCTGTTGGGCGTAACGGGAACTGTCATAGGGACCATTAGTGTTACGCTGGCCGGTGTGAGCCTACTTATTTAGTTAACGCACGATCACGTTATCGGCTCCGACTGTAGCGATCAACCGCGCTAACACTGATTGCTGATTATCAATTCTACTTGGCAATTTAATGATTTGCCGGCTGTCTTCCGGCCCCAGCACCAACACAACCTCCGTATTGCCGCTAAAATCGTCAATGGTGGCCTTAAGGTCGAGTAGTGTTTTTTGGTCTTCGCAGTTAGGTAGCCGAATGTAGACGCGCTCTGGCGGAATCACATCGGCATTGGGCGACAATATAAAGCTCACGGGTTTAGCGCTTTCCGGCTTTGGCTTAGAGCGAGAGCCTGCTTTTGTCTGGCTCCGGGCCTGCTCCAGCATAATTTCTTTAGCCTCATCTACCATTATTTTAGTTTCTCCGTTATTGCCGGTTCTGTTACGGCTAGAGAGCTTGCCGTTGACTAAAACAACCTTGTCGCGCTGCCAGAGCTCGCGGGTTTGCTGGTAGGCTCCCGGAAATACCACTAGCTCTATTTCGCCCGAATTATCTTCCAGCCTTACAAAAGCCATGTTCTGGCCATTTTTGGTGGTAATTTCCCGGACATCCATAATAGAGCCGCCGGCCGCTACCTTTTTCCCATCTTTTAGCTGCAGCAGTTCGCCGATGGGCGTAGCCAGCGTACTCAGGACCTGCTCGTAAGCCGTTAGGGGGTGCTGACTCAAGTAAA
>CAZUPM010000035.1:0-7017 GCA_964622365.1 uncultured Candidatus Saccharibacteria bacterium
TAAAAGCTACACCTACAATAACTATCACTATAATCGCTATGAGCGCAGGTACGAGCCAGGGCTTGTGGTAGTAATAACCTACTGTTTTGCTTTCGGTAGTTTTCTCTTGATCTTTAGATTCGTTCTTCTCTGCCATGCTGAATGCTCCTTTAATACGTAATAGGAAAGATTTTATGACATAAAGCTTAAAATCCGCTGGATTATTCTGTGGTGCAGGGAGAGGGATTTGAACCCCCGTAGGCACAAGGCCGCCTGATTTACAGTCAGGTACGATTGACCGCTCCGTCATCCCTGCGAAACTTTTGTGAAAGCAAAAGCAATTAGCATTTAGCAATTAGCGCGTTACAATGATGGATGGCTCCGCCAAATATTATAATTCAAAAACCTTTGGCTTTAGTCCTCCATTGAAAATTGATAATTGTAAATTGAAAATTGCTTTGCGCAGCAAAGCATGGAGCCACCTGTCGGATTCGAACCGACGACCCACGGTTTACAAAACCGTTGCTCTAGCCAGCTGAGCTAAGGTGGCAAAATACAGCGATTAGTGTAGCAAAAGCAGAGATAACTTGCTACTATTGGCAAGTTAAAAGCGCTGCGCTAGCCCAGTCAGTAGAATTGCCCGCTGTTTGCGAGCGTTTCTATACCGGCAGGCCGAAGTAGCTCAGGGGTAGAGCACTTCCATGGTAAGGAAGGGGTCACGGGTTCAAATCCCGTCTTCGGCTCCATTTTGGTTAGAATTATTACAGCTAGTCCAAAGCCTTGTAAGGTTAAATTAAACTAGTGCTTGAGGGCCATTGCCCATAAAGTGAAGAGACGTCAAGCGCTCCAAAACCCCGCGGAAAGCGGGGTTTTAAAAATGCAGTCGACAATTGATTTTGTATCTGTTAAAATTATTTTATGGCTAAGAAAAGTGATAAACGTAAGCTCATAGGTCTCGTCAGCGAAGAATCAGGCGAGCGGATTTATTATACCCATAAAAACACTATGAACACTCCCGACAAACTAAGCTTGCGCAAGTACAGCCCCAAATTGCGACGACACGTAACTTTTACAGAAACTAAAAAGAACCTTGGCCGTAACGAAGTCAAACCGCGGCACTAACTTAGCAGCTCCTCAAGCGCCAGTTCTATGGCCGCCTGCTTTAGGCTGGTCTTTTCTTTTTTGGCACGCTTTAGCATGGCCCGAGCCGCCGGCACCAGGATTTTTTTAAGTTTAGCGTTAACTTCGGTTTCGCTCCAATGTTCGTTTTTTAAATTCTGTTGCCACTCCAGGTAAGAAACTATCACTCCGCCAGCGTTGGCAATTACATCCGGTATTATCATAACACCTCTATTTAGGAGGTATTCTTCCGCGGTCTTATTAACAGGCCCGTTGGCGAGTTCCAGTATAATCTTAGCTTTGACTTTGCTCATATTTAGTTCGGTGACGGCGTCTTCTAGTGCCGCAAGTACTAAAATGTCTGCTTTGGTAGAAAATATGGCTGCGGCCGGCAAAACTGCGGCTTTTAAAAATAGCTCTAGGTCTTCCGGGCGGGGCAACTTATCTTTAGGCTTTGGCAGCTTTTTTATGTCAAAACCAGTCGGGTTAACCCAAGTATTTTGACTGTTCGAGACAGCCACTAGCTTGACGTTTGGCAAGGCTGCCAGGGCTTTGGCAAAAAAGTAACCGACGTTACCAAAACCTTGCACGGCCAGCGTAAGGGGCTGCTTGCTTTTGTCATTAAACTTTAGGAATTCGTCAAGCGCTATCAACCCGCCGTTACCGGTCGCGGCTTCGCGGCCTTCACTGCCACCATTGGACATCGACTTGCCTGTAAAAGCTGAGCGTGTCGTGTCGCCCGTAAGCGACTCGTACTCATCAAGCATCCAATCAATAACTTGAGCGTTGGTATTCACATCAGGCGCAGGGATGTCTTTTTGAGGCCCTATATGTCTGGCAAGCCCGCGCGCATAAGCACGCGAGATTTGTTCTAGTTCGGCCGGGCTGGCTTTTTTGGCATCAAAGGCCACGCCGCCTTTGCCGCCGCCTAATGGCAAACCGGCAGCGGCTGTTTTAAGGCTCATAAGTGTAGCCAGCGCCCTGGCTTCGTCGATGGTAACGTTCGGGTGATAGCGAATTCCGCCTTTGTAGGGCCCTAGTTTGCTATTGTGCTGCACCCTGTAGGCTTGGTACTTTTTGCCAGCGACTTCAATCTCAAAAACGTGTTCATTCTCGGCTTTTAAAAGGCCATCAATTTGCTTGTCACTATAGCCTAGTTGCCTCGCTGCCTCGCGGATAGTAGATTGTACGGTTTTTAGCATTTGATTCATGGTGATATAGTCTAGCCCTTTTATCTGAAAGACAGCTGATAAATATGGCAGGGGAGACAGGGCTTGAACCTGCGACCTTCGGTTTTGGAGACCGACGCTCTACCAACTGAGCTACTCCCCTATATTTCGCGCTAGAAGCGAACTCTATAATCTTACTCGATTTTACAAAAAATGTCAGACCTCGGGGCTTTTCAGATGGCTTTAAATCTGATATACCTATATGAGTTATGGCAAAAATATTCCCTACCAAGCCTTTGCTAATTTTACTTTACGGCTTTCCGGGCGCCGGCAAAACCTATTTTGCCAGGCAGTTAGCCGAAAGTATCCAAGCCGCCCATGTCCAGGCCGACCGCATCCGTTATGAACTAGCCGAAGACCCTAAGTACAACAAGCAAGAGAATGCCTCAGTGGTACACCTAATGAATTACATGACAGAACAATTTTTAAGTACCGGGGTGTCGGTGATTTATGACACCAACGCGCTACGCAGCGGCCAAAGGCGCATCCTGCGCGATATAGCTCGCCGTTTTAAGGCTGAGGCTATTTTGGTTTGGGTGCAAATTGACGTAGAAAGCGCGTTTGGGCGCGTGGCCAGCCGCGACCGACGGCGTAGCGATGATAAATACGCCATGCATCTGGATCGCACGACTTTTGACAGCTTAACAGGCCATATGCAAAACCCCGATGGGCACGAGATTCACATAGTTATCAGCGGCAAACACACTTTCCGCACCCAGCAAAGCGGATTTTTAAAGCGCTTGCGCGAAATCGGCTTGATTTCGGCTGACGAAACATTGGGCAAGGTAGCCAAACCAGAGTTGATTAATTTAATCCCGAATCCGGCGGCCGGGCGCGTAGACTTAAGCCGCCGCAATATAGTTATACGCTAGATGGCTAGCCGCCGCGTACAGCTACCCGAAGTCGGCACCGTTGTGCTTACTAAGCGCCAATCAAGCCGCAGTATCAAGATCAGCATCGGCCACGACGGCGAAGTAAAGGTAAGCCTGCCGAATTGGATACCGTTTCAAGCTGGGCTAAAATTCGTAGCGGATAAAAAAAGCTGGATAATTAACCAAAAGCAAGATTTGCTAAAGGTCTTGATAGATGGCCAGGCAATTGGCAAGGCCCACCATCTTCGTTTTTTGGCAGACGAGACAGCACAACGGGTTACAACCAAAAAGCGTACTTCCGAAATAGTAGTGCGCTATCCGGCCGGGTTAAACACTGCAACCGAAGCGTTGCAGCGGGTAGCAAGAACTACCGCAATCAAGGCGCTACGGGAAGAGGCTGAATCTCTACTGCCAAAAAGATTGGATCAGCTGGCGGGAAAATATGGCTTTGAATATGGCAGTGTAGTAGTACGCAATCTTAAAAGCCGCTGGGGCAGCTGCAATGCACGGGGCGACATTACACTAAACTTATTTTTGATGCAACTTCCTTGGCCGCTGATAGATTACGTGCTTTTGCATGAACTGGTCCATACCAAAGTTTTGCGGCATGGGCCGCCATTTTGGGAAGAACTAAGCCGGCACTTGCCGGCGGCCAAGGAACTTAGGCGCCAAATCCTTGTGCACCGGCCGGCTTTTTAACCCTCTTCATACCGCTTGTGGCATAATAAAGCCATGCAGCCTTCTTCTTTTGCCAGCAGCGACAGTCTCGAGCACTCCAGGCTAATAAGCCTTATCAACAGCATGTCCGACGCGGTCATGGCCATCGACCAGCAGGCCAGGATAGTTTTGTATAACGCCGCGACACTAAATATCTTGGATCTGAATATCACAATCCAAAACAAATCGCTACGCGAAGTATTAAAAATTTTCGACAAAGACGACAATCCAATCGACATAGAATCAATCGTCTTGCAAACTCAGATTCCCATTACCAGCCGCGATTACCTGCTTCATTACACCGATGGCAGTAAATCCAACCTTTATCTAAACATCGCGCCTGTTAGGCATGGCTATGGCCAATCCGGCGGTCGCGGCTTTGTGCTGGTACTGCGCGACATTACCCGCGAAAAATCTTTGGAGGAAGAACGCGACGAGTTCATCAGCGTTGTCAGCCACGAGCTCAGAACACCTATAACGATTGCCGAAGGGAACTTAAGCAACGCCCAACTGATAGCCGACAAAAGTGGCGACATAGCGCAAATTAAGCAAGCGCTAAAGGCCGCCCACGACCAAATAGTATTCCTAGCTGATATGTTTAACGACCTTGCCACGCTGTCGCGTGCCGAAAGAGGCCGGCTGACAGTGGAAGTTAGCGCTATAAACGCCCACGACTTGATTGAGCACCTGGTTAAAACCTACGAGCTCGAAGCGAAGCTCAAGGGCTTGAAAATGATCACCGACCTCGATCCTAATTTAGAGCTGCTGCAATCTTCGGAGCTTTACGTGCGCGAGATTCTGCAAAACTTTATAACCAATTCGCTTAAGTATACCCAAAGCGGGCAGATAACGGTTGGCGCGCATGCTAAACCGGGCGGCATCGAGTTCCGGGTTAGCGATACCGGCATCGGGATTTCTAAAGGCGACCAAGCCAAAGTCTTTAGTAAGTTCTTCCGATCAGAGGATTACCGCACGCGCTCTACTAACGGCACTGGCTTGGGCCTTTACATAACCCAAAAACTGGCGAATCTGCTCAGGGCTCAGCTAACGCTTGAAAGCGAACTAAATAAAGGCTCGGCTTTTAAAATTTTTGTTCCTGACTTTTCGCAAGTTCCCGCTCAATCCCAAAGTCTACCTAACGAAACTTGACCGGAGTTCTGACCTGCGCTATACTTGACTCGTGCAAAAGAGTCTACAATTTAGGTAGGCTTTTTTATTTTAAGGAGAGCATTTGGCAGAACCGTCTAAAAAAAGGCACCGCATCCGGCCCAACTCTAGCGAAACCGTCCGGCAAAAGGTCGAAAAGACCCGGGGCGAAGCTACAAGGCCGCGCAAAGACAAGTCTGGGCGGCAGTTAGTCAGAACAATTTTCGCTCCGCTTGGCAGTGTACTGCGGCCAATCAGCTGGCTTGGCGGCCACATTGTGCCTAACTACTTCAAACAGGCTTATACCGAGCTTCGCAATATTACCTGGCCAAACCTCAAGCAATCTAGGCAACTGACTACCGCGGTAATCCTGTTCGCGATTGTTTTTGGCTTTTTGGTAACCGTTTTAGATTACGGGCTGGATAAAGTATTTAAAAAGGTTTTCTTAAAGGAATAGTTATGAGCAGCAAAAGATACGACACAAGTAAACAGTGGTACGCCATCCATACTTACAGCGGCTATGAAGAAAAGGTCGCCGAATCAATCCGTCAGCGCGCCGATTCGCTGGATATGAAAGACAAAATCTTTCAGGTTTTGGTTCCTAAAGAAAAAATGATTGAAGTAAAAAACGGCAAGCGCAAAGTCGTGGAAAAGCGCATCTTCCAGGGCTACGTGCTGGTCCAGATGAAGATGAGCGAAGACGCCTGGTACATCGTGCGCAACACACCAAGCGTGACCGGCTTTGTCGACAGCGGCAGCGAGCCAACTCCCGTTGAAACCGACGAAATCGAAAAAATCATGAAGCGCATGGGGCGAGCCGAACCCAAACACAAGATCGATTACAACATTGGCGAAGTCGTCAACATTACCGACGGCCCGTTTAAAGGTTTTGATGGCAGCATCAACGAAATTGATGCCGCTAAAGGAAAGCTCAAGGTGCTTGTTAACATGTTCGGCCGCGAGACACCCGTCGAACTCGACAGCCTACAGGTTAAGCGAGTTTAAGATCTATGTTTGAGTCAGCACTACAAACTTTCAAAGAAAATAAAATGAGAGCAATAGGTAATATGCTGGGCATAGGTGGATCCGGATCGTTTGCTGTTGGGGTGGATACATTTATTTTTGGCAATCACCCCCTAGGCGAAAAAATGATGTTTGCTGGAGCGGCAGTTACCGGAATTGGCTATTATTGCATGTTGCGCAGTATAAAATATCAAGGCCCAGACGATGATCCTGAAAGGGAAACATGGGATGAGGAAGACCTGGAAATGGGAGACGAAGCCGAAATTCTTTATCTTGAAGATATAAAGCCTGTCCTTATAAGCACCGACGAACAGCAAGCCTCTTAATTATGGCGGCTGGACAACAGGGAGAAACTCAAGTATAATCATTGGCGTTACGCACGCTGCTGCCGTTGGCAGCGTTGATTTTTGATTTTTGAACATTGATCGTTTAATGTGAGCTATATGATCAATGTTAAAGTAAAGATCAAGGTTTCAATGGTCAACGATCAACTAAATTTGGAGAATTTTTAAGTGGCAAGAGTAGTTACAGCTAATTTAAAGATGCGCATCCGTGGCGGCCAAGCCAGTGCGGCGCCGCCGGTCGGCAGTACGCTCGGCCAGTACGGCGTCAACATGATGGACTTTATAAATCCGTTTAACGAGCAGACCAAAGACCTGATGGGCAAAAACCTGACGGTGCACATCGCGATTTACGACGACCGCAGCATGGACTGGCGAATAGTGGGTGAGGCCACGGATGAATTAATTCGAGCCGCTCTTAAAATCGACAAAGGCTCGGGTCGGCCCAACAGCGAAAAAGTCTCTAAAAAGTTGAGCGACGCCCAGCTGACCCAAATTGCCGAAGCTAAAGCGGCCGACATGAACACCGGCGATATTCCGGCAGTCAAAAAAATGGTGGCCGGCACCGCCCGCAGCATTGGCGTGGAGGTA
>CAZUPM010000036.1:0-7010 GCA_964622365.1 uncultured Candidatus Saccharibacteria bacterium
TAATATGGGCAGAAGGTACCGGCCATTCATGGTGACGAGCTCGTTAGTGTAGCGGTACTGGGCGTAACCATCTACCCATAAAGAAATTATATAAAGACCTATCGCGAAACAGAAGAACACAAGATAGGGGTGGTTGTGGAATATGCGGCGTCGCCAAGCAACGACCGCCACCAGAGCAGCCAACCCTACAAGGGCGGCAGCCGCGCTTACCAAAGGTAATGGCGGGTAGTTGGTATAGCCGCTGGTCTGGCCATTGATCGCGAAAAACGACCTATACCACATCCAATAAGTCCATGAGCCTAAATAAAATATTGGGTTTTCGTAATTGATCTTCTTTTTACTGGCGAGAACTTTATTATGCAGCTTATAGTTGTGCGCCCAAGGTCCGTATGCCTCACAGGACTTAACATTTAAGACTGTCGCGCAGTCGGGCGTAAAAGCATGGTATTTGATGAGATTGTAACCATCCCGCTGAATAAATAAGCCGCAGCTCAAGAGCGCCATAACTATCAAGACTGTCTTGGCCAGCCTAGTCTGAGCGCGCCAGCTGCCAACAAACTTCGACCACAACTTTTTAAACCGATGCCGATAACTACGGATCGTGGCAAAAGCCAAAAAAAGCAATGCGCCGGCAAATATGGGCGCAAAGGCGTACTTAACCTGAGTGCCTAAAAGACCCACGGCCAGAAGCATCAATACCGACCAGGCGAAAGGCTTGCCAGATTTGAGTTCATCGTAGGCCCGGAAAGTTAGAAGGCACAATAGCGCCACAAGCGGAAACAGCAAATCGTCATAGCTGATATGCGCCGCAAGTTGCGGCACTATCGGGATCAGGACAAACAGCAGTAGGCTGACGTTAGCCAGGGCCGAAGAAATTTTTGCCCTTAAAAGTACTTTACGAAAAAGAGCTAAGCCAGTCGCGAACAAACCTATATCAATCAGCCTTAGCGCTATTACCTGGCCGGTTTGTTCATGGAACACAAGGCTCACCAACCGGTATGGAAAACTCATAAGGTAGTGGTAAAGGTAAGACGGATCGCGGGCAACAGCCCCATAGGCATTTGCTCCGGCCGGTTGGCCGCTCAAGAAAGGCAGCCAGTGATGGGAATAGATCTTGATAATGCCAAAGTGAAAGCTTTCATCAAAGGCCATCGGGTAGACTGCCGAAAGTGCAATCCAAACGGCTTCTAAAACAAAGAAGCCTAATATGAGCCTAAAGAAACGGCGCGAGCCCAATAACTCGGTAATCCGGTTAATTGTCATCTTCATATAAAATCAACTTCGATTTTAATTATATGTTAACAGCTTAAATAAAGCTGGACAAACCGGCTAACTAATCCTCTAAGCGTTTAAACAGTGTACAATTTAATGAGCCTATGAAAAAATCCTGGCGTATAGTTTTTGGTTTTGGCGTTGTGCTGCTGACTGGCGGGGAGTTCGCTTACTACATCAGCCATCACACGTACTTATTAAAGCAACTTGGCCGTACCTCGCCCTGGACCATAATTTTTTTGCTGCTTTTATACGCGGTTTGGTTTGGCACCTTGGGGCTAATGATCCAGGCTAGTTTAAGGCTTTGCCGGCGTAAAACATTGCCAGCCAAAGAGAATCTGCTTTTGAACTCTTACTCTACGCTCACTAACTTTTTCGTGCCCGGCCAAGGGGGTACGGTTGTCCGAGGTGTTTACCTAAACAAGCATCAACGTTTACCGTACAAATCTTATATCCTGGTGACTTTGCTGAGCTACGGCATGTACGCTTCGCTGAGCGCCATACTTTTATTCGGTTTTAGCCGACCTTGGTGGCAGGCGCTTTTGGCCATTTTGATAGTATGCGGCTTAAGCCTATTGGCCCTGAAAGTTTATGAGCACAGCCAGCAACTAAGAAATTCTACGCTAGACTGGCAGCCCGCTAAGCTGTTTTACTTGCTACTGGCCAACCTGCTGCAAGTCATTTGTCAGGTGGCTATTTACAGCATAGAACTGCACAGTATCAACCCTCGTATCGCGCTCCACCAATCGTTAATATACACGGGCGCCGCCAATTTCGCGCTATTCGTAGCCCTGACGCCGGGAGCTATCGGCATCCGCGAATCGTTTTTGCTGTTTAGCCAAAGGCTGCATCACATCAGTAGCGCCAATATCGTAGCCGCCAGCATCATTGACCGCTCGGCATTCATAGTCTTTTTGGGGGTTTTGTTCATAATAACCTTGATGCTGCACGCCAAAAAGGACCTGTTAGCAGCTCAGCCTCTGCCGGACAAGAAAATGCTATAATAAGAATAGTAATGGCAGAAAAGGTAATCGCTGTCGATGGCCTTACCAAAAAATTCGGTGAGGTCACGGCGGTTGATGATATTAGTTTTGACGTCAAGAGCGGCGAGATATTCGCTTTTTTGGGGCCAAATGGAGCCGGCAAGAGCACGACCATAAAGATCCTGACCACGCTGCTTAGGCCAACTGCTGGCACGGTTAGCTTGGCGGGCCATAATGTCTTGATAGACCAAGATAAAGCCCGTGAAGCGTTCGGAATTGTTTTTCAGGATCCAAGCGTAGACGACGAGCTGACAGCCTACGAAAACATGTGGCTGCACGCGGTCTTATATGGCGTCCCAAAAGCAGAAACAGCAGCCCGGATCGAAGAATTGTTAAAACTAGTGGAGCTGTGGGACAGGCGCAAATACAGAGTTAAAACATTCTCAGGCGGCATGAAGCGTCTGCTGGAGATTGCCCGCGGCCTGTTACACCATCCAAAAGTCTTATTTTTAGATGAGCCCACACTAGGCCTTGATACCCAGACTCGCAATCTGCTATGGGACTACATCAAAAACCTCAGCCAAACTAAAGAGATGACTATTTTCTTTACCACCCACTACCTGGAAGAAGCCGAAAACATAGCCGGACGTATCGCCATAATTGATTACGGTAAGATCATCGCCATGGGGACTGTCGAGCAGCTCAAACGCCAAACAGGCGCTAAAAGCCTGGAAGCAGCTTATCTAAAACTAACCGGAAAAAACTTGCGAGACGAATCGGTTAACACTACGGACAGGCTTAGGCTCCGGTACCGGGCGCGAGGAGGCCGCTAATGCGCATAATTTACGCGCTGTGGTTACGCCAAATCAAAAGATATCTCAGAGCTCGCTCACGGATTATCGGCTCTATCGGCCAGCCCCTGCTTTTTTTGCTTGCGCTTGGCTACGGCTTAGGCTCGGTTTTTCATGGCTCCGGTGGCCAAAGTTACTTGCATTTTTTGGTGCCAGGCATCATGGCACAAACCGTACTATTTTCGGCGGTGTTTTTTGGCATCAACATCATATTCGATCGGCAGTTCGGGTTTTTAAAAGAGACTTTGGTAACGCCGGTTTCTAGGGTCAAGATTATGCTGGGCGGCGCATCGGGCGGAGCGACGACATCTATTGTCCAGGGTATTTTTGTATTTATCATATCTTTATTTCTAGGTTTCCGGCCATATAACTGGTGGATGTTGTTAGTAGCGTTAATCGTACTTGGATTACTAGCCATAGCGCTTACCAGCTTCAGTTCCGGTGTCGGCTCTATGGTCAACGATTTTCAGGGTTTTCAGGCTATCAACCAGTTTTTAATATTCCCGCTCTACTTCCTTTCTGGGGCACTTTATCCGTTAGATAAGGCTCCTACGGCACTGAGGATAATTGCCAATTTCAATCCCGTAAGTTACGCGGTTGACGCGCTTAGAGGCGCGCTTTTAAACCAGACACATTACGGTTTTTTAAAAGACTTTTTGGTGTTAGGAATAACCGCTTTAGTATTAATCATTTTTGGCGCATATAGATTTCGCAAAGTAGAAGCTTAGGTTCGAGGCCAAATAACTTTGCCTGTTATATGTTCGGTAGGTAGCCAACCAAAACTGCGACTATCTAGGCTACTTGCCGGATTGTCACCTAACACATAAACTTTACCAGTTTTTACTTGGCTAACGCGCTTAACCTTTTCCTGCCCGTCGTGGCTTAGCACTACCATTGTTTTAGGCTTAAGGCTACGATACAAACCGCTGGCCAGAATAATTTGGCCCGGCACAAGGTTCGGTTGCATGCTCTGGCCTACTACCCGGCGCAGAATTATAGGTTTAGGCAGCTTGCTTTTCCAGGTTGGAGCGAACCGCCTCATAGTCGTAGCCTTCTTTAGTCTTGGCAAAAATTTCACCAACCTTATCTACTAAGTCAATGAGCTTTTGAGAATCCTCGGGGTCTGCAGACTTTTTAGCGTCGCCAGCGGCTTTGGTCGCCCGCCAAATCAAATCGTGTAATTCCGGGAATTTTTCGGCGTGCTCTGGTTTAAAATAATCGGTCCAAAGCACCCAAAGGTGCTCTTTGCATAGTTCCGCCCGCTTTTCTTTGATATCAATTGCTCGCTGTTTGAATACCGGATCGTCCGATGTCTGGTACTTTTTGCAGGCATTATAAACACTTTGGGCCTCAATGCGCGCCTGGGCCGGATCGTAAACCCCGCACATCAGATCACAGTGCGCGTAGACCGGCTTGATAATTTTTAACTTCATACTCCCTCCTTCTCGTGTTTATTATATATCGTCCGGGAAGTTAGGTCTGTTGCTTTTTTCGCCATTTGGCGATTTTGGCGTGGTTGCCACTTAGCAAAACGTCCGGTACTTTTAAGCCGCGGAATTCTTCGGGACGGGTATATTGCGGGAATTCGATGGTTTTATCATCGTTTTGGAAAGATTCGATTTCGGCGCTAGTTTCGCCGCCGAGCACGCCGGGCAGCAGACGTACGATACTGTCGATAATCACCATCGCCGGCAGCTCGCCACCGGTTAGCACATAATTGCCTATGGAGTATTGCCGATCTATCCACTTAGTCACGCGCTCATCATAACCCTCGTAACGCGCGCAAACGATTATTAAATCTTCGCCGGCAACAGCCAGCTCTTTGGCGTCTGACTGCTTATATAATTTGCCTCTGGGCGTCGGCAAAATAACCTTGAAGTTTGATGTT
Source organism: uncultured Candidatus Saccharibacteria bacterium (assembly GCA_964622365.1). GTDB lineage: Bacteria > Patescibacteriota > Saccharimonadia > Saccharimonadales > UBA4665 > CAZUPM01. The sequence goes on from CAZUPM010000036.1 coordinate 4,995, forward strand.
TGAAGTTTGGATTTTGCCGCTTCTATGGCCGCTGTTAACGGCTCGGGTTTGAGCAACATGCCGTCGCCGCCGCCGTACGGCGTATCATCAACCTGCTTTCGTGGGCCCAGTCCGAAATCCCGCAGGTTAATGTGGCTAAATTCCACAATCTTCCTATCCTGCGCCTTAAACAGCATGCTGCTATTCAGCACGCCGTCAAACATTTCCGAAAACAAACTGATAACTTGAATCTTCACCTAATATCCTTCAACTTTATAACTTGTGGTACCCGGATATAATTTCTGGAAGCTCTCCATCGGAATTCCTGCCAGCACGCCACCGATGCCAGTTATATTTAATGTCATTCCGTCTTCTAGATAAATCCCCCAGTGGAGAAATCTTTGCTCCTCAGCAATACCAAGGCCCATGAAGTCAGTAATTACCCCTATTGATATTAGATTGCCTGGGCTTAAATCGGCTTCTTTTAAATCTCTACACTCGCAGGGTCGCGGGCCCTTCACCAAGTCAATGCCACAAACCGACCATGCAAATGACTGGCAATTGTAGTCATTACTACCGGGTGGTGTGGTGATCAAAAAGCCTGCTATTCGATCAAGTTTCCCTGGTTCAATATCTATTCTAGTAATGTCTCCGCCGTTAACTAAATCCACTGCTAGAGTACCGAGATCGTGTATCAAAATAGGCGACATGTCTTTGTCAAGGTCTAATTCTTGGCTACCCCATCTCAATATAGCCGGGTATATCGGCGCTTCTTCTAGGACAAAGTATGCGCGTTCAGGGTCGGTACAAACTTCAATAACGGCTGGATCATTTTTTGGCATTTCTATACTATATAACAAAAATGCTCGGCAGCAAATCTGGTATTTTTGTCACATAAAGCCCTAATCCGTAGTTTTTAGCTAAGGATGGCTCACAATGAGCTTTCGACTTTTTTAGATTTTAATTTTAGCCGTAAAGACTAGCGGCTACTATACATCGAGATCGTCGAGGTCTTCAAGCTCTTTGCGCGTCTTACTGACGACATCGGAATGGTCTTCTTCGGGTTCATTAACCTCGGCTTCTGGTTCGGTGGATTCGGCCTCCGACTCTTCGTCTTGCGGCTCATTAGCCGGCATATCATCACTTGAGGATGAACTATCGTCGTCGCTGGCAGCACTATCATCGTTCGCTACACCATAACGAGGCGTTTCTTCGCGTCGCGGCCGTGGTTCGCCATTATCAACGATTTTGAGGTTATAACGCGCGTCGTTCTTGACACCTAGCGCCCGCAGCAAAGTTCGTAAACTTTGCGCCGTGGCTCCGCGCTTGCCTATTACCCGGCCTAAATCTTCCGGGTCAACTGTCAGCTCAAGTAATACGCCCTTTTCATCGATGCGGCGTTCTATTTTTACCTCATCCGGTTTGCTAACCAGTGATTTAACTATAAACTCTATGAATTGCTGATCTATACTCGCGGCCATAGGAAACTCCTCTAATTACTTACCACTTGTTATTATAGCAGACTGTTTTAAGGCTTAAGGTTCTGCCTTTTCGCCTTCGGCCGGCGTGTTCTCTTTGTCATCTTGAGCGGAGCCGTCAGACGCAGCCGAAAGATTTTTGTCGTTTGGCTTCGGAGATTTCTCCGTTTCAGTCGAAATGACATTTTCTTCGGCTGGCGCAGCCTCTTCCGCCGGCCGGTTCGCCGAAGCTTCAGCTTCGCCCGGTACTTCTGGCTCGGTGGCTTCTGCCGGCGCTTCGGTGCTTTCCGGTTTTGTCTCTGCCTCGGCCGGCTTGCTATCCGCGTCTTCAGTAGCAACAGGCTTTTCAACAGGAGCTTCGGTTTTTTCTGGTGCTGGCTCACCAGCTGGCCGGTTGCGCCTCAGCTTTTCGGGGTTACGAATCGCGCCTTTCTTTTTGCCTTCTAAATTAACCCATTTAGGCAATTTAAGGCCTTCGCTTTTAAGCAAGCGGGCAACGCGGTCGCTCGGCTTCGCGCCGTGTTCCAAATAAAAATGTGCTTTTTCTTTGTTTTAAATT
>CAZUPM010000037.1:0-6997 GCA_964622365.1 uncultured Candidatus Saccharibacteria bacterium
CTTTAGCTACGGGCGAAGAGCTTGGCAGTGGCAAGCTTGATTTAGTCGTAGCCGGCAACAAAGACGACATCATGATTGTGGAAGCCGGCGCCAACGAAGCCACAGAAGACGAGGTTGCGGGCGCTCTGGAATTTGCCCACAAAGCTATACAGCCGGCTATAAAATTGCAGCAGCAACTTGTTCAAAAAGTTGGCGTCACACGTCAAGAATATGAACTAACATTGCCCGACGAGGATATCCAGCAGCGGGTTGAGACCTGGCTGGCTGGCAAGATGGGTGCGGGCCTGCGCGCGGCTTATCCCGAACGCAACGATTTAGTGCGCCAGCTGGAAGAAGCTATGCACCAACATTTTGCCGAAGAGCTGGGCGAAGAAGGTTTTGCCGAGCTTAAGCACGAATATGCTGATGCCTTTACTTTAGCTATCCATAAAGACGTGCGCGAGGGCATCATAAAAGATAAGATCCGCCCCGATGGCCGCAAGTTCGACGAAGTCCGGACGCTTAGCAGCGAGGTAAATATATTACCCAGAGCTCATGGCTCAGCTTTGTTCACGCGCGGTGTAACCCAAGGGCTCAATATCGTGACTTTAGCGCCGCTCAGCTACGCCCAATCCATCGACACCATGGAAAAAAGCGAAGAAAAGCGCTACATGCACCATTACAACGCGCCAGGTTATACAGTCGGTGAAGTACGGCGCTTGGGCAGCCCGGGTCGTCGCGAAATCGGACACAGCTATTTGGCGGAACGAGCGGTTATGCCAATGATTCCGGATGAAGGCGAATTTCCATACGCGATTCGTTCTGTTACCGAAATCATGAGCCAGAACGGCTCGACATCCATGGCGGCGACCTGTTCGAGCTGCTTGGCGCTGATGGACGCCGGCGTGCCTCTTAAACGGCCGGTTAGCGGTGTGGCGATGGGTCTGATAATGGACGGTGATAAACCGATTATCCTTACCGACATCGCCGATGCCGAAGATTTTGCTGGCGACATGGACTTTAAAGTGGCTGGCACAGAAAAGGGCATCACAGCTTTGCAAATGGACATGAAGGTCCATGGCCTGCCGGTTGCTGTACTCCGTCAGGCTTTACTGCAAGGTAAAGAAGGGCGGGCGTTCATTCTAAAGCACATGCTGGAGACTATTGCCGGCCCGCGAGGCGAGCTTAGCCAATATGCCCCACGAGTCGAATCCATCACCATCAATCCAGAAAAAATCCGTGAGGTAATCGGCAAAGGCGGCGAGACGATTAACAAAATCATCGCCGAAACCGGTGCCGAGATTGACATTAAAGACGATGGGACGGTGTTTATTGCCAGCCCGGATAAAAAGTCGATTGATGGCGCGATCCAATATATACGCACGCTGACAGCCGAACCCGAAGTCGGTAAAATCTACCAAAATGTGCCAGTAGTGAGCGTGATGGATTTTGGCGCATTCGTACAAATTCTGCCCGGCAAAGATGGCTTGGTGCACGTTAGTGAAATGAAGGAAGAGCGGGTTGAAAAGCCCAGCGACGTGGTTAAAGAAGGCGATAAAGTCACAGTTAAACTAGTAGCGATTGATGACCGAGGCCGTTTGCAGCTTAGCATGAAAGCCGCTGCCCGCGAGCTGAAAGATAAGAAGAATGAAGGCAAATCAGTTTAAAAAATTTCACGAAACCAAACTTGGATTCCTGGTTTTCGGAATCGTGGAGCTAGTAATTGCTTACGGCTTTGCGTCACTCAGCATTGACCGTGGCAATTTGTGGTGGTATTTGCTGGCGCTGATTTTTCTTATCGGCGGAGTTAAGAATCTCATTAAGTTAATCTTAAAAATCATTCATGGCAACAAAGCGGCAAAAGCTTGATGACATTATGCAAAAAATTTTAGACGACAAAGTCTGTCCAGAACTGGCTAAATCAGCCACGCAGCTGGTTTTTGGCGATGGCAATCCGGCTGCTGAAATCGTGTTTGTGGGCGAAGCGCCCGGCAAAAACGAAGACGAGCAGGGCAAGCCGTTCGTCGGCGCGGCCGGTAAGTTCTTAAATCAAATGCTGGAGATGATTGGCTTAAAAAGAACCGATGTTTACATCACTAACATCGTCAAATACCGGCCACCGAATAACCGCGATCCGTATCCGGAGGAGAAGTCTGACTTTTTGCCATATTTAATGGAGCAACTAGAAGTCATAAGGCCAAAAATAGTCGTAACACTTGGCCGGCATAGCTTAAACTGCTTTTTGCCGGAATTAAGCATCAGCCAAGTCCATGGCCAACCAAAGCGCAAAGACAGCCAAGTTTATCTGCCATTATTCCATCCAGCGGCGGCGCTTTATAATGGCGCCATGCGCCAGACCTTAATTGACGATTTTGCCAAAATCCCGGCAGTTTTAAAGCTTATTAAGAAGGCAACAAAATAATTTACAACTAATATACAGGAAAGGAAATAATATGAATCCAAATAACAAGTCCAAGGGGCAGAAAAACCAGCCTCAGAAAGCCGCCAGACAAACTTTAACAGGTCGTAGTAGCTCGCGCGGAGCCGCCATACGAGCCCAACGGCGCAGCCAAGAAGATGCCCAGCGAGTAGCTAATCAGTATGCCGCGGCCACACCTAGTTCGGCCGATAAGCCAGGCCGAGCTAATGTAATTGATGACCGGCCGAGGCTAAAAATCATCGCCTTGGGTGGCATGGACGGCGGCGGTTCTAAAAATATGATTTTGGCCGAGTACCAGAATGATGCCGTGATTATGGACTGCGGCAACGATCTTGGCGTAGACTTGCCCGGCATCAATTACGCGATTGCCGACACTACCTATTTAGAAAGCATCAGGGGTAAGTTAAAAGCTTATGTAATTACCCACGGGCACCTTGACCACATCGGCGGCCTGCCGCACATTGTGCCAAAATTTCCGGCTCCCATTTACGGCAGCAAGTTTACCATTGGCCGGGTAGAAGAAATCTTTGAAAACTTCGGCTTGCCGATGCCTAATGGCTTTGAGCTTAAAACCGTGACCATGAACGAAAACACACATGAGCGCCTAAAAGTAGGCGTATTTTTTGTCGAGCTGGTGCGCATTACCCATTCCATCCCAGGCAGCACCTGTATAGTGCTGGATACGCCGGTAGGTCGCATAATCAATACTGGCGACTTCCGGTTTGACCCCAATCCGCTGGACCACGAGCGTAGTGATACAGAGCGCTTAACCGAACTAGGCAAAGAAGGCGTATTAGCGCTACTAAGTGAAAGCACGACGCCTGAACGACTGGGACGTACGCCCAGCGAGTCCACCATCGAACAAAGCTTTATAGACATAATGGAAAAGGCCCCGGGGCGTATATTCATAGGTTTGTTTAGTACTAATATGAACCGCGTGCAAATGATAGTTAACGCTGCCGTGCATCATGGCAAAAAAGTTGCCATGGACGGGCGTAGTATGGTTAGCACGCTAGAAATGGCTGTCCGGCACGGCTTTATGAAGATCCCCAAGGGCACGTTTGTGCCAATTGCTTCGACTACTAATATGAAAGATCAGGATTTAGTTGTTGTATGCACGGGCAGCCAGGGCGAGCCCAGCTCCGCCTTGCAACGCATGAGCAACGGTGATCATAAGCATATAAAACTCAAAGAGTCGGATACCGTCGTTCTTTCCAGCACGCCCATACCCTATTCGGGTAACGATGGCGAAATCCGCACTATGGTCGACGACTTAAAGCGCAAAGGCGTCCATGTCTACCGGCACGAAACCCACGAACTTGATGGGGTTGGGCCGCTACACGTCTCTGGCCACAGCTCGCGAGATGAATACGCCGAGATGATACAGATGGTCAAGCCAAAGTTTTTTGTCCCAATTTACGGCGACTTCACGGCAAAAACTTACCACATGGAACTTGCGGTGGAGCAGGGCATACCGCGCGCCAATTGCGTTAATGTCGAAAATGGTCAGGTTATTTTGCTGACGCCAGATAAGTTTGAGCTTGATGGCGAAGTTCCTCACGGTACCATACTGGTCGACCAGACGGGCATGATCGTCAACAACGTTGTGGTTAAAGACCGCGTGCTATTGGCCGAAGAAGGCTTGGTTGCGGTTGTGCTGACAATCGACAAAAATGCCGGCGCGCTTTTAACGAGCCCCGACATCATCAGTCGTGGCTTCATATATATGCGCGACAACGAAGAGCTGATGAATGATATGCGCCAGGAACTGCGTCGTGCCGTAACTCAAAGATTCAAGCGGATTGATTTGGACCGTTTCAAGCTCGAGCTTAAAGAGCATTTAACGCACTTTTTGTTCGATAAAACCCAGCGCAGCCCGATAGTAATACCTGTGGTGAACGTGATTGGCGGCAAGGGCGAAGTCAAAACTGTTCACCAAAGCAAAAGTAAATCAGCCGAGGAAATTGCCGCAGAACAAGAAAAGCGGTTTGCCGAAATGCGCGAGCGTCTGCTAACCCAAGATGCCCGCATAGACTAAGAGACAATAAAGTTGACCAAAGTAAGTATAAATGCTATAATACTAACAATGAGAATTCCTTCTGAAGTAATTCCGGATCCAAACTGGTCTCAAGAAGACTCTATCCCAAGAAGCCAAGAGACTGACGCTTTCGCGGAAAGACGATTTGATGTTGATGGAGAAGCAGGTATTGCCCCTTTCATCCCTGTAAAACCCATGTCAGTGGAGTACCCTCAAGAATTACTTTGGCCAAAAGTTACAGTTAAAAATGCCGTCAGGGCTGGTAGTGCCAGTGGCACGAATGTTGACTATAGCTTTTCAGCTTGCAGAAGTCGCCAGCTCGGTTGACTTTAGTTGTAAAATTTGCTATAATATATGGCATGGAAGAAAACTTGCCCTTTGAGGAAGAACGGAATCCTATACTTTGGCAAGAGGCTCGTCAAGACGAACAACTTTACGGACTATTGCAAAGACGTAAAGAGCTTAGAGAGTCAGCGGCCTCTGCTATAAACCCAGACTTAACACCTGAAGCAGCTCAAAAACGCATCATTGAGTTTCGCAACGAAAAGAGGGAGCTTAATAAACAAATTAGGCTACGCGGTATTTTTCTTGATCATCCAGATCTAGAAGGACAGTAGATTATTAAGATGTTATAATAAGGTCATGGCTAAGAAGAAAAAACAAACACGTGCTAAAAAATCAACCAAACCGGTGGTTAAAGAGCCATCGAATCTCGGGCCCCTAACTGCGGCTGTGGTTCTATGTATCATCGCGCTCTTCTTACTGTTGGGCGGGTTTGGCACTGGCGGCCCACTGCCAAAAGACTTATTCAAGGCCGTTTATTGGGCCATTGGCTGGGCGGCTTATCTAACGCCTATAGCGCTAGTATATCTAGGAATTTATAAGTTTACGACCGAGGATCATAAGGCTTCACCAGCCCGGCTTGTTTCTATGCTGGCCATGCTGCTGTTCGCCAGTAGTTTTTTGTTCACGATTTTCGCCACAAAGCTTAGCACTGGCGCTTACAGTAGCGGACACGGCGGGTTGGTAGGTAAAGGCGTAGGTGTGGGCGTGTTGAATGTGCTGGACAAATTCCCGGCTTCGCTGGTATTTTTGATGTTTGCGGTGGCTGCCGCCTTCTTCGCGTTCGGTTTGTCGTTGAAGTCACTGGCCAAAATCGGCGAGTTTTTCCACCAGGGTGAAGAAAAAGACACAGATCTGGCAGCCTTAAAGCAAAAAAACGAACCCTCGTTTACGCTTAATGAAGGTGTGCCGGTCGAGCATCACACTCTGCAAGAACCGCGGCGCCTGGCGAACCTTAAGAATACAGCCGAAAAATTATCACCTGCCGAAACCCACGAAGCCCTGACTATGGCCAGTGATCCAGACTGGAAGTTCCCAGGCATCGATTTACTTAATCAAAAGCAGGATAAGGCCGACGCCGGGGACGTGGAAAACAATGCCCGTGCAATCCGGGAAACATTCCAAAACTTTAACATCGACGTCGAAATGGAAGGCGCCAATGTCGGCCCGCGGGTAACACAGTACACGTTAAAGCCACCCACGGGAGTTAAGCTTATTAAAATCACGGCGCTGGAAAATAACCTGGCGCTTGACTTGGCGGCACATTCCATTCGTATAGAGGCGCCGATTCCCGGCAAACGGGCCGTGGGTATTGAGGTGCCGAACCTTAAGGCTGCAACCGTCAGGATTAGCTCGATTTTTGAATCGCAGCCTTGGCAATCAGCTAAAAGTAATCTGGGCTTTGCTGTTGGCAAAGACATTTCTGGCGCGCCGATAGTCGCCGATTTGGATAGCATGCCGCATCTGCTGATTGCCGGCCAGACCGGCTCTGGTAAATCCGTGATGATCAATACTTTGCTGACCAGCCTGCTGTATCGGAATTCGCCGTCGGATCTAAAGCTAATACTGGTTGATCCTAAGCAGGTTGAGCTTAAGCCTTACGACGACATGCCTCATTTGCTAACCTCTGTTATTACTGAGCCCGAAAAGTGTATAAGCGCCCTTAAATGGGCTGTAGCCGAAATGGAGCGCCGATACCGGGCCCTTTCTTCCGAACATAAGCGTAATATTGCCGAATACAACGCACTCAAAAAAGGAGAAGGCATGCCTTATATAGTTATCGTAATTGATGAGCTGGCTGACTTGATGATGATGGCCGCCCGCGACGTGGAAGCGCTAATTGTCAGAATAGCGCAGAAGTCACGTGCCGTTGGCATACATCTGGTACTGGCCACCCAAAGGCCTAGCGTGGATGTTGTAACGGGGCTGATTAAGGCCAATGTGCCCGGGCGTATAGCTTTTGCTACCCAAAGCCAGGTTGACAGCCGGACGATTTTAGACCAGGCCGGCGCCGAAAAGTTACTGGGCATGGGCGATATGCTATTTAAAACCTCGGAAATGCCTAAGCCTAAGCGTATCCAAGGCGCGCTGATTGGCGAAGATGAGACGTCTAAGGTCACTGACTTTATCCGTATGCAGCGGCCGCCGCAGTATGATGATGAGATTATTAGCCAGCCGGTGCAGATCGGCAAAGGCGG
>CAZUPM010000038.1:0-6856 GCA_964622365.1 uncultured Candidatus Saccharibacteria bacterium
GCAGCGAGAGAACTAGCTTGTCGACCTGCCAGCAACCTACAACAAGTTTGTAGTTTATAGCGATTAGTCTATAGGCTATCTATTCACTAAAAACTATCAACTATCAACGGATAAGGTGCTCCATCTAGCCCCGAGGTGTCGGGAGAAGATATTTTGTATGTATCCTTTCTCGACCAAACCGTCAGAAAGGATTTTTTATGCCCAGCACTATTAACGACACTACGCTTTTTACGAGCGAATCGGTCTGTGCCGGCCATCCGGACAAGATTTGTGATGCCATCAGCGACGCGATTTTGGATGAGGTGCTCAAACAAGATAAGTACGCGCACACCGGCATCGAAACGGTTGCTGGCGCCAACCAGATTTGTTTGTTTGGCGAGATCAAGACAAAGGCCAAGCTGGACTTCGAGCGGATAGCTAGGGCTAAAGTAAAGGGGCTGGGTTATACGGTACCGGCCTGGGGATTCAGCTATCAGGAGTCGATCTTCAGTGACGATATACACCAGCAGTCGCCGGAAATCGCCATGGGCGTGGATGACGGCGGCGCCGGCGACCAGGGGATGATGTTCGGCTTTGCCTGCGCGGATACGCCGGAACTGATGCCGCTGCCTATCACGCTGGCGCACGCTTTGGCGCGGCGAATTGACGAAGCTTGTGAAAAGAACCAACTTAAGTGGCTAAGACCAGACGGCAAAGCGCAAGTTACGGTGCGCTACGAAGGTAGCCGGCCGGCGGCAATTGAAAAAGTCGTGGCGGCCGTGGCGCACGACGAAAAAGTCAGTGCCGGCGAGGTCCATAAGTCGGTCGTAGATAAAATCATCAAGCCAGTGTTAAAAAGTTATAAATTCGAATTACCGGCGCCTAAAAACATTATTGTTAACGGTACCGGCCTGTGGCATATACCCGGACCGGAAAGTGACGCCGGCTTAACCGGGCGCAAAATCGTGGTTGATACTTACGGAGGTTATGCCAGGGTTGGCGGCGGTGCGTTTAGCGGTAAAGACCCGAGCAAGGTCGACCGTAGTGGCGCTTATGCCGCGCGGTTTATCGCCAAAAATATTGTGGCCGCCGGACTGGCAACCAAATGCGAGGTGGGGCTGGCTTACGTTATCGGACAGGCACGGCCGTTGATGCAAACCATCGATGCTTTTGGTACGGCGACAGTCAGCGAGAAGGCCTTGTATGATTTTAAAGACAAGCTAATTGATACTTCGGTACGCGGCATCATTGAGCGGCTTGATTTGCGCCGGCCGATTTACAGCCAAACCAGCGCCTACGGTCACTTTGGCAAACCCGGCCTTCCTTGGGAACAAATCGTCAAAATCTAAACCTTTTCTCTAATTTGCCGACTCAAACAGCAACAATGTTTTAGCCAATGTCGCGGCGGTGGAAGGCAATCGCCGAAGTCACCAAACACGTTATAATTATCCCGAGCGAAACCACAAAATCCTGGTAATGATATTTACCGGTCAATAAATCCGATGGCTGATAATAATGAAACGGCATAAACTTGGCCGGCCATTTAAGCGCAGTGGCCGTGGCCGCTAGCGAGTTAACTATGTAGCCGCCAATAGCAATCAGGGTTGCTATACCTATACTGGCTCGTCGGGCCCGGCCAAACATTGTAACCATAAAGGCAATGGAGCCAAAGGCAATGGCTAACATCAGGCAGGACAAAGTCGCCATTAACAACGCCTCTATATCTACCGCCAAATGTACTATGCGGGCTAACACAAAAGTCGAGGCAAAGCCCACGATGCCTACCAAAGTCACGATTAGACCGCCGGCCAGAACCTTGCCAGCCAAAAGTTTTAACCGGCTTAAAGGCCGCGATAGCAGCAGCTCTATGGTTCTGTCCTGTTCTTCGCGGGCAATCAGCGAACTACCCAAGCCTATCGTCAAAATACTCAGCAACATCGGTAGCACCAGGTAATACAACTGGCTACTTAAATAGCCTATGGGTGTAAACCAGTTCTGGGTGTCCGAAACAAAGGCGCGCGTGCCGGCCGGGATATGCGAAATTACGGTTTGATCCAGATGTGCTCCCTGAGTGCGGAACGGCGGGTAAAAAGCCAGCACTAAAGCGACATAGGCCAATATGCCAACAACCCACCACATGGTTGACCAGCACCGCTGCCACAGCGCCCATTTGGCTATCGCCCGCATCATCGCTCACCACCTTTATAAAGCCGCAAAAACTCTTCTTCCAAGCTAACCTCCCGCCGCTCTAACGAAATAATCTTGTTGCGCGCCAGCACACCCAAAAACGGCGAAAGGTCGCCGTGTACGTGCGCGGTAACGGCATTGTTGCCGACTGGCTTGATTTTGATTTTGCCAAGCGCCCTCAGCTGGGTAATCGGCGGTTTGTCGGCAAAAATCACGTCATAAGTTTGGCTGGCTTCACGGTTCAGCTCGGTAATACTTTGTTCGACCACCATCCGTCCCTCGCGGATAAAGCCAATCCGGTCGCACATTTTCTGCACTTCTGCTAAATCGTGGCTGCTTAAAAACACGCTGGCGCCACTAGCCTTAACGGCCTTAACATAATCAAAAAAGGCGGCTTGCATGAGCGGGTCCAGGCCGGAGGTCGGCTCGTCTAAGACCAAAACTTCTGGTTCGTGCATAAAAGCCTGAATAAGCCCGATTTTTTGCCGGTTGCCCTTGCTAAGCTCGCCGATCGGTTGATTAAGCTCAGCTTTGTAGGTACTGATAAGTTCTTGCAAATAACCCTTGTGCTTTACGGGCGTCAGCTCGCTCATATAATCCAGCATCTGCTTACCGGTCATTTTTAGGTAAAGCGCCACATCGCCCGAAAGGTAACCAATAAAACGCTTTAACTCCACGCTGTCAGTTACTATATTTTTACCCAGAATCGTGGCTGTGCCGCCGCTGGGCTGAATAAAGTTAAGCAAGGTGCGGATGGTGGTGGTCTTGCCGGCGCCGTTGGGGCCAAGGAACCCGTAAACCTCGCCTGGCATAACGTTTAGCGAAAGGTCTTTAAGCGCGTAGGTTTTGCGACCAGAGTAGCGCTTGCTCAAACTTTTGATTTCAATCGTCGGCGAGGCAGCCATACAGCCTAGTATAGCAGCTGATTAGCCAAAGAAATTAAGGTCTTTGAGCTCGGGCGGCAGATAGCCTTCGGGGTGTTTAAAGCCGGCCTCCCATTTAGTGCCTTTTTGGTAGCCCAAATCTTTCATGAGTTTAGTCGGCGCGTTGCGCAAGTGCAGCGGCACCGGTAGGTCGGGGTGGTCGCTGGCAGCGGTAAAGGCAGCGCTCATCGCATCGGCAACTTGGCGGCTTTTGGGCGCCTTTGCCAAAACGGCTGCGCAGTGGAACAGGTTGAGCTGGCATTCCGGCAAGCCGATGCGTTCCACAGCCAGGAATGTCGAAACAGCCAGGTTTAGCGCCGCTGGCGCTGCCAGGCCAATGTCTTCGCTGGCAAGAATCACCATACGGCGGGCAATAAATTTCGGATCTTCGCCGGCCTGAAGTATCCGCGCCATATAATACAGCGCGGCATTGGCCTCGCTACCACGTAAACTTTTGATGAACGCGCTGATAACGTTGTAATGTTGCTCGCCGGCTTTGTCGTAACCCGGTATGCGCTTTTGGGCGGCGGTTTTAATGACTTCTGATGTAATCGTGCCTTTTGTCAGCTGCGCCGCTAGTTCTAAATTGCCAAGCGCCACGCGCGCATCGCCGCCGGAAAGTTCGGCCAGCAAATCAAGGCTTTTGGCCGGCAATCTTTTAGCCGGGATTTTTTCAGTCTTCGACGCTTTTTTAATGATTTTGATAATTTCAGCTTTGCTCAAAGGTTCAACCACCAGCACGCGGCTTCTGGAAAGCAGCGGATTAATTACCTCAAAACTCGGGTTTTCGGTCGTCGCGCCAATCAAAATTATCGTGCCATTTTCCACGTGCGGCAAAAAGGCGTCTTGTTGGGCTTTGTTAAATCTATGAATCTCGTCAACAAAAAGAATCGTTGTCACGCTAAGCCGCTGGTTTTGCTCGGCTTGGTTGATTACTTTCACGACGTCGGCTTTGCCGGCGGTCACGGCGGATAGTTCCACGAACTCGGCGCCGGTTTCGCGCGCCATTATCCGTGCCAGCGTCGTTTTACCGCTGCCCGGCGGACCCCACAGAATCAAGCTGGTCGGCTGCTTTTTAGTAACAATCTCATGGATGATTTTGCCGGTGCCGACCAAGTGCTCTTGCCCGACTATATCGCTCAATTTTTCTGGCCGCAGCCTGTCGGCTAACGGCCTTAAATCTGCCATACATTAATTATCTCACGAACTTTAAAAAGCGGTTTGCGCTATCATATATATATGCTGGCAAACGATCTGCTCATTGATGGATTCGAACGAGTTAAGCGTGTTGTTTATGCCACACTCAAGGACTTAAGCGGCGAAGATCTGGCGTTTAGGCCAGGTCCGAAAGCCAACTCCATCGCCTGGCTCATCTGGCACCTCACTCACGTGCAAGACGACCACATCGCCGATGCCGCTCATGCCCAACAAGTTTGGCTGGCTGATGGTTGGGTCAAAAAGTTCAACCTGCCGTTTGATAAAATGGCCACCGGCTGGAGCCAAAATTCCCAAGAAGTCGGCCAAGTCAAAGCCGGCGGAGAATTGCTGCTGGGCTACTACGATGCCGTGCACGAACAGACGATAAAATTTATCAAAAGCCCAAAACAAGATGATTACAAAAAAGTTATAGACCGCAACTGGATCTGCCGGTCACGCTGGCTGTGCGGCTTATCAGCGTATTGAATGATGTCACCCAGCACGCCGGCCAGGCCGCTTATGTGCGTGGTCTGCTTAAAGCATAGTTATATCAGGCCATGTAAAATCTACTGTTGCAGTGTCCGGGCGGATTTATTTTCCTAATATATTTTAGGCACTTGCGGCAATTCTGCCTACTAGTGAAAGCCGCGGTAAGTATAACTAATGTTTAGTGTAACATATAAGCCAGCCTGGCACAGGGCGGCATTTTAAAACATACAAAGTGGTGTTATGCTGGAACTCACAAGTTAAAATTTTGGAGGGTTAAATAAATGGTGATTGTTTGGAGCTTTATAGCGGGACTTTTAATTGTGTATGGTATCCCGTATTTCTTAACCGGGCTTAAAGGCAAAGAGCACTCTTCGCCAATCGGCACTACAGCCGTGCTTAATTTTATTTACGGCTGGCTGGCTATCGCCATCGGCATCATCTTTTTGCATATCGCGCATGCTCCGGTGCACCCTGTCCGCGATTTTATCTTCTTTCAGCTAGGCGCGCTTATTATGGGGTTGGTGCACGCCAGCAGCTGGCACACCAAGCCGACGTCCCACAAAAAATAACCTTTCGGCATGCCGGTCTTGAACTTTTTCCTCCTTATTTGAAGGAGCTCTACGAATTTACGAACCTTTTCAAAAAGATTCATTAGTTGTGCATCAGTCAGCTCGTTTTCTTTTTTGGATCATTTCTGCATGCGTGGTTTCGTAGTACTCATAACTATCCGCTATCCGGTATTGTCATTGATAAACTCATGTCAAACAAAATAGACCAGAAGCTTAACAGGCAAAATGCCGGTAGCTACCAGTCCATGAACTTACATAAGAAGCAGTCTAAAAGACCGCCATGGCTGCTACGCTAAGCAGTTAAAAGCAATAGCACTTGACAACTGATACACTTTTGATACACTAAATACATGAGTACAACTAAATCACGCCTCAATATTAGCCTGCCTGACGACACAAAAAAGGCTCTGCTAAATATTGCTAAGCGTGATCAGATGCCGGCTGCCACTAAAGCACTTCGCCTTATGGAAGTTGGCATGGAAGTTGAAGAAGACGACATTTGGGACAAAATCGCCTCCAAAAGAGATAAAAAGGGTAATATTTTTTATCCCCATTTCAAAGTATTCGGTGAGTAAATGTATGAAATCGTCTACGCCAGCGAGGTAGTCAAAGAAGACCTGCCTAATATTCTAGAGCCGTGGAGAGCAGAAATTAAACACGCGATTGGAGTTAAGCTTATGACCAGACCAGAGGTATATAGCCGGCCACTACGCAGATCACTAAAGGGTTACCGTAAACTAAGAGTCGGTGACTACAGAATAGTCTTCAGAATAGAAGAGCAAGTTGTTAAGGTTTTTGTCATACAGCACCGATCAACTGTCTATACAACCGTGCCGAAACGAATTTAAGACAGTAAATATGAGTGTGATTTTTCTCACACCCTAGGCCTCAAGCATAAATTCTTATGCCCATTATAGCATTAGCTTACTAGTATAAAAAGATTAAGCTATGTCTGACGTTTGCCCATAGACTAGACTTGTTTTATAATCTTTAAAATTATGGCAAAAGGAGTGTTATTAAAGCCGATCGAAGCAAGGCAGACCATTAATGAAATATTTTTAGACAAAGTCGCTGATCCTTTAGTCCTTGGATCACCGGTTTATTTTGAAACTGTAAATCCTACAAAATATGAACGACGGAAACATGATTTGCCCAAGAGGCTAGAACTTAGATGGTGGATGGGCAGAAACTTAACAAGTGATGCATTGCTGGCAGTTCGTGCTACTATGTGCCCGTTCCCGGAATCAGAATCTGTAATGAAAGTAGATTTTATTATCCAAGAAGGGTTGCAGGGGGCTCTTTGCAGCGTCACCTCTTCGAGTGGACTGGGCATAGACTACGACACCGAAATACTGAATGAATTCCAAGATTTTCTAAAGCGAGCAGGCGCAGTTGTCAGTAATGCTGTTATATCGCACGCAGAAACCGAGAACTTAGCAAGGTCGCTTAGACAAGACTAACAACTAAATGCTTGGTGATAAATAGCAGATAACTATAATGATTAGCTTTCAG
>CAZUPM010000039.1:0-6566 GCA_964622365.1 uncultured Candidatus Saccharibacteria bacterium
CTATCGGTATTCATTTATCGTTTGTCCAGTTACTGCTAGTACTAACCGCCGGCGTGAGCGGTGGCGTGGCCGTGCCAACGCCCGGCGGTTTGGGCGGCGTCGAGGCTGGCCTATTCGCCGGACTGGTCGCTTTCAAGGCCTCGAGCGCCGAAGCGCTGGCGGCCGTGCTACTTTACCGTTTGCTAACTTATTAGCTGGCCCTGCTTGTCGGCCTAGCTACTACTTTTATCTTGGCATTCTAGCCTAAAACTAATGAGGCAAATGGCTGAAAGATTGCGCAAAGCTCTCGTAGATTATCCGGCCACCTATCGCCGAACTGACCGACGCCAAACTATAGAGCGCGTAGTTACCAAGCCGCCTTGCGATGCCATGCAATCGTTCTCGCTTTATTTCTCTCGCTATAACCTCGTGCAAGGTGTTGTCGTTTAATTCACCCACGAACTCACCAATCAGGTTCTCATCTACCGGATCAAGTCTTCCAAAATCACCCGCTTCATTAGACATATATTATGTTCTATCGCCAATTCTGACTTTTGTCCAGCCTAGGGCTCGAGGCCCTGACCCTCGGCTGCTTCTTTAGTAGAAGTTTTGAGCGGCGCTTCTTTTAGTAGTAAAGCCACCACTAAACTTAAGAATGCCATCGGTATGCCTATAATGAACACGTCTTTAAAAGCGTGGGCGAAGGCAACCAGGATTGTGTGCACATCACCCGGTGGCAAACCAGCCGGACCTGCCAGGCTAGACTGGACTTTTTTGGCTACTGCCGCGCCGACATTACCCGGAAGTTGTTGTGTGATGTAGTGGATAAACCGGTTTACCAACACTGCTCCAAAAACCGCCGCGCCCAAAGCGCTACCTATACTGCGGAAAAACACAACTGACGAGGTAGCCGTGCCCAAATAGCGGCGTTCAACCGCGTTTTGCACGGCCAACGTTAAGATCGGCATAATCATACCTACGCCTATGCCCAAAACAACCATCCAAATGCCCAAAGTCACGCGGCTTGTGCTTACGGTTATGTGCGTAAATAAGTACAAGCTGATTATAAATAACACCGAACCTATAATCGGAAAAATGCGGTAACGCCCCAGCTTGGAGGTTAGCCTGCCAGACGTGAGTGATGCCGCCACAATACCAAGCACTAACGGCATCAACATCAGGCCTGATTTGATGGCCGAGTCGCCGCGCACCAGCTGTTGATATTCCGGCAAAAAGATTATGGCGCCAAACATAATAGCCCCGACCAGCAGGCTTAAAAGTACCGTAACGCTAAAGATGGAATTCTTAAATAAGCTAAGCGGCATAAGCGGTTCTTTGGCCCGGAGTTCCCGCCCCACAAACAGCAAGGCGCTCACGACGCTGGCCGCGAACAAGCCGATTATTATTCCCGATCCCCAAGGATAAGTAATGCCGCCCCAAACTGTCGCCAGCAGTAAGCAGGTCGCGCTAACGCCAAGTAATGCGGCTCCCGGATAATCCACTTTGTGTTCCACATGCCGCACCGGCAGATGCAGGCGGGCAGCTATGGCGAACAGAGCCAGGATGCCAATCGGCAAGTTAACGTAAAATACCCAGCGCCAGCTTAAATCATCGGTCAAAAAGCCGCCAACCAGCGGACCAATTACGCTGGAGATGGCAAACACTGCACCAAAATAACCCTGGTAACGACCGCGGTTGCGCGGCGGGATTATATCGCCAATTATGGCAAAAGCCAAAGTCATCAGGCCGCCGGCGCCAAGGCCCTGCAAGCCACGAAAGAATATAAGCTCGGTCATGCTCTGACTAATGCCGCAAAGCATCGAACCAATCAGGAAAATCACTATGGATGTCTGAAAAATCTTTTTGCGGCCGAACATGTCGCTGATTTTGCCGTACAGCGGCGTTGATACGGCGCTGGTCAAAAGATAGGCCGTAGCAACCCACGAATATTCGCTAAGCCCGTGTAAATCGTTGGCGATTTTTGGTAGCGCGGTTGCCACAATCGTTTGGTCTAGGGCCGCCAGCAGCATGGCCAGCATCAGCGCACCGATAATTACCTTTATTTCGCTGTGGCTAAGCTCGCCGTCGTGATGCTCGGCGGATGCCATCTCCGCAGTTTCAGCCATTCAGGATTATCTTCCTTTATTTTCCAATAATATTGTTTATATAGTATCAAGGTCGAGCCTATTTTTACAAGACTATTATAATCAGTATATGGGTGAAGGACAAGAGACTGAGATACCGGCCCCAGGTGAATTAGACTCAAGAATGTGGGATTATTCGGCCGAAAATCATTTAGCTGTTGATTGGCTATTAGAACTCAGTGGTTTTGACTTTTGGCTGACGATGTTAGCACGGCCATTGCACGAATCAGGCCGATTGAACTTCCGGGGGCAGTTGTTGAGACAATGAGTTAAGCCGAGCGTGAAGAATACGAACACGAGCGGTCGGTATTAAAAAAAGCCGGTTTGTAGTTATTTTTTGGTAAGTTTGCCGTCGTCGAGTTTGAAGGTTTTATCGGTTTTGCCGGCGATGGAAAGGTCATGCGTAACCACTATTATGGTCGTGTTTTCTTTTTTGGCTAGTTGATGCAGGAGGTCAAAAATCGTCTTGCCAGTTTCGCTATCCAAGTTGCCTGTCGGCTCATCGGCTAGAATCAGCTTGGGCCTGTTAGCAAGCGCCCGGGCGATAGCTACGCGCTGTTGTTCACCACCGCTCAAACGGCCGGGTTTACGCAAGTGTTTTTCGGCCGAAAGTCCAACTTGTTCAAGAAGTTCGGTGGCTCTTTGACGGCGCTCCGCCTTACTCGCGCCGGCGAACTCCATCGGCAACATAACGTTTTCGAGCGCTGTTAAATTTGGCACCAAGTTATAGCTTTGGAAGACAAAACCTATAGTGCATCCACGGTACTTTACCAGCGCCTTGTCGCTAAGCTGGGTAATGTCACTTTCGTCCACGTTAATCGTACCGCTGCTTGGTTTATCTAGCGCACCAAGCAAACTTAGCAAAGTTGATTTACCGCTGCCGCTACGCCCGACAATTGATACGAAGCTGCCTTCCGGAACTTCCAGGCTCACGTCGTTAACGGCTATAACCGGCGCTGAGCCCGAAGTAAATTGTTTAGAAACATGTGAGACTTTCAGCATTATTCGCTCCTTATAACCTCTGCCGGTCTGACTTTAGCGATCAGCCCCGCAGCCAGGGCGCTGCCAACAAGTGCGATTACGATGGCCGCGCCCAAGCCGTAAAGCAGGATGTCCCAGCCGACGTTGGCGCTAATATTCCTAAGCGTGTTACGCACATTGCCGGCGCCACGGTTAAACAGTCCGCCCGTAGGCCGACGAAAAGTTGTGACCGGTCCACTGCCGCCACCCGATCCAATAGTCGAGCGTGTTACAAAGCCGCCAGGCCCGACCGCGGAGCTGTTGGACGTATTAGCGCTATTGGTAACCAGCGTGTTGGTTACCGGATTGGCGGCGGCCACGCCGATTATCAAACCGATGGCCGCGCCTAAGACTGTAAACGTTACTGCTTCGCTCATAAACTGCAGTACCACTCGCCAATTGCCAGCGCCAATCGCTTTAAGCACGCCTATTTCCCGCTTGCGCTCGCGCACGATCATAACCATAACCAGCAAGATGATAATTGAGCCTGCTACCACCGCGCCTATCAAGCTGAAGAGTGAAATGGTCTTGACGCTGTTAAGCGGTTGGGCGGCTTGGTTGGCTTGGTCTTGGGCACTTTGCACATCGGCCGAAGAACCCAGGACGTTTTTGATTGCCGTGGTTGTTGGACTAAGGTTGTCCAGTGAATCAACGGTAGCCACGGCAGCAGTCACGTCACCACTTTGGCCACTTAAACGTTGTTCTGTCGGCAGGCTTACGATAATCGTGCTGCTGTCGGCTTGGTTTGAGCTGCCATTAAAGATCCCGGCAACGGTGAGAGTCGTGCCGTAAGCCGTAAAGGTCGAACCGACTTTAAGGTTGTTTTTGCTAGCCATGGCAGTGCTGACCATGGCGTTGTCCGCGTCTTTGCTGCCGTTTATGAATTGGCCGCTGGAAAGCGTGGTGTTAGTGCCGGTTTGAACGTTGAGCTGGCCAGGATTATTGGTGCCTATAACGGTAACCGGCGGATTAAAGTTGGCGGGCAGTCCACTGCCGCCACTAAAGAATAAGCGGAAACCGCCGCCACTCGCTCCGTTTTTATTGACATTAATCGTTATCGGCGAGGTAAGGCTGGTTTGGTTGTTGCTGCTAGAATTCGATTGATTGTTGCCAAAAAATGAAGGCTGGCTGGAGCCTATGGTTGTCAGCCGATCAGTTAACGTTTCTGTCAAGCTCGTGACATGCGGCAACGAATTGACTTTACTTAGCTGGCTCGTTGTTAGGGAATTGTTGACTTGGCTAAAGTTGCTAAAGCCGGCTGGCGAAATAGCGACGGTATTGCCAATCGATCCTTTCACGGAGCTGATTTTTTGCTGCACGGCCTGGTGAGCCAGCAGCATCGTCAGGCTTAGGCCGATTACCAAGCCCAGGATCACTATAATCGCGATCGCCCGCACGGGGTTCCTAAAGGCATTTCTAATGCCGCGGCTAAACGTATTCAATTTTTAAACCCTAGCTATCATTAGGCTTAAATTTAGTTGGCCGAGCTGAAGTTTGACTTGAGAAATCCAGGTAGCTAGATCGTAAGTATTTTAGCGAAAAGCGTTTTAGTATAAGCTATTATGCAAGGGATTTCTTTGCCCTTGTTTTTTGAATCATAAAAAACGACAAAGAAGACCATCTATTTTTATGCCACAGCCCAATTCGCCCCACCACCGTCCACTTTACCACCATCCGCCCAAAAAAATCGTCGATATCGGCAAGCCGGAAGATTTTCCGGTAATGGGTCGGACTATGTCGCCGCATGCCGATGCCTATTTTAACCGGCAGGGCGCGGGGCAACATCAACCAGCTACGGCAGCGCCCGCGCCCGTCAAAAAGGGCCGGCGTTGGAAGAAAATCGTCAAGCGCACGATTTTAGCCCTCGTTATTGTCATATTAATTGGCGCCAGTTATGTTGGCTTTAAATTTTACAAAAACTTTGGCGGCTTCAAAGGCATCTGGAGCGCGTTGCACCCAACCCAGCTAAAGGGCGAATCAACCGGCAGGATCAATATTCTGCTGGCTGGTAATTCAGCCGACGACCCAGGGCATCAAGGAGCAAATTTAACCGATTCCATAATGGTCATTAGCTTAGACGTCAGGTATAACACCGGCTTTATGTTAAGCGTACCGCGGGATTTGTACGTCAGCTTGCCATCAGGAGCGTATCCGGATTCCAGCGGCCACGCCAAAATAAATCAGGCTATATTAGATACAGGCTTCAGCCAGCCCGGCTATCCGAGCGGAGGCATGGGTGATTTGGAATATGTCATCAGCCAAAATTTGGGCATCCCGATTGACTATTACGCCCTGATAAATTACGGGGCTTTCCGCGACGCCGTGAATGCTGTTGGCGGCATCACGGTTAATATCCAAAGCCCGGACCCGTCCTGTGGCGGCCTTTATGACTTTAATAAAGATTACTCGACCGGCGGAGTTTTGGTTAACTTAAGCAACGGCGTCCATACGCTCAACGGCCAGCAAGCACTAGACCTGGCCCGCGCCCGTGGCGACCCTCCTTATTATTCGTGCGGCTTTGCCAATGGCGACTTCCAACGCCAAAAAGACCAACGTATGATGCTATCCGCACTAGAAAATAATGCGCTGAGCGTAGGCGTGCTAGCAAACCCCATAAAGCTTGGCGAGCTGTTCGATAGCATTGGCAAAAACGTCAAAACCGATCTTACGCTTGGAGATATGCGCGAGCTGTATGGCCTTGGCAAGAAGATCGGCAACAACAAAATCCAGTCATTAGGTTTAAGTTACAGCGGCTCCAACCCGCTTTTGACTAACTACACTTCGCCGCTTGGCGAAGATGCCCTGGTGCCGAGCGCCGGCCTGGATAACTTTAGCGCCATACAAACATACGTGCAGCAAATCACGGCTGTCAGCGCAAAAACCAAATAAAATCCGGGCTTGTACCTTGCGGTTATTGAGTTTCCTAAACTTTTCACTTTTTGTCCGAGCAGACGTTTTTTGCAGGGCTATTGGTTGGCGCTCGTGGTTTAAGGTCGAAGTTTTGTTAGAATTTTGGCCATGCAACTCTGGCAGAATCTGACGCAATATAAACTCCGGCGGACGATCTAATTATCGTGGTTTCCTTGTATTGTTTGGTCGGTATCAGCCTGGCGCTGCTGCTTTTGACTTTCATGCTGGGAGTCGATAGTGGACATCTTGAGCCGCATGCCACACAAGCTCGTGTAATCGCTAAGCCTGCCATCGTCCAAATACTGGCTCTTTACCGCCTAATTTAAGCCATCAGTGTTTTGCTCTGGCAAAAGTCCAGGAATTTTGCTAAAATAACAGATGAAAAATCAACTTTAGAAGAAAGTTAATTCTATGAGTGGTCATTCAAAGTGGTCTACGATCAAACGCCAGAAGGGCGCTAAAGACGCCGCCCGTGGCGCCGTTTTTACTAAGCTAGGCAATGCCATTGCCATT
>CAZUPM010000040.1:0-6496 GCA_964622365.1 uncultured Candidatus Saccharibacteria bacterium
TTTATCATCAACGTCCGTAATGTTCATAACGTGTTTGATTTTGGCATCAGGAAAAGCTAACGCTAATGCCCGCTTAAGCGTGTCGGCATATATGAAGGAAGCCAGGTTGCCGATGTGCGCCTGTTCGTAAACCGTCGGCCCGCACGTGTAAATAGTAATCTCGCCACTCTTCAGTGGCACAAACTCCCCAACTCTTTTAGTAAGCGAATTATAAAGTTTCATCTTTTCGTAGTTTATCAAGAAGTTCAGTGGTGATGCGAATAATTTCGCTTTTGATTTCATCAAAGCTTCGGCCATCTTCTACTTTAAAGCCGCTGGCATAAGCGTGGCCGCCGCCTCCGAAATGCTCGGCCAGCTCGGCGGCGATGCCAAAGTTTGGGTTGCAGCGGATGGCGGCCGTAACCCTACCGCTGTCGTAGCGCTTAAGTACGATTGCGACGCCGACGTTTTCGGTCATTAACATGTCGCCTTGGATAAGCGGGGCCGGGTTATACAATGGGCTGTATTTGTTGATTTCGCTTTGCGGTATGGTGGCTAAAGCCAGCCGGTTGTCGGCCAAAATCTCGGTGCGCTTGATAAGTTCTGCTTTATAGCGGAATATGGATTCGGACATTTTACCGAATTCGCGGCGGGCTTCTTCCAGCTTAGGCCGGTTGACACCGGCTTCTACCATCTCGGCCATAACCCTGTAAGTTTTAGCGCTGGCCAAACTGTTGGAAAGGCCTTGGGTATCGCCGAGTATAGCCGTCATCAAAAATTCCTGCACTTGTACGGATAACGGCCAATTAAGGTCTTTGGCAAGCCGGTAAATTAGCTCGCCGGTTGAGGAAGACCCCAAATCATTAATAGTCACAGAAGCAAAAGAGATTTGATTGATGACTTGCTCGTGATGGTCGAGCACGATGCACGGCTTGGATGCCAGCCAGCCTTTTTGGCCGGATTGCTCGAGTTTTTCAAACAGTGTCATAGTGGAAGCGTCAACTATTATGGAGGCATCAAACTGCTTCGGCAGCTCATTGCTTACGCGATCCCAACCGGATAAATATTTCAAATAGCTCGGCACATCGACAGCGCAGTAAAGCAGCGGTTCTTTGCCCAGCTCGTGCAAAATTTGCTCAAGTGCAAGCGCCGAACCTAGCGAATCAGCATCCGGATTATCGGCCTGCAAAATAACGATTTTGCGGGCGCTTTTAACTAGTTCGTTAAGTTTATCTTGCACCACATTATTTTAGCAGTTTTATAGCCCGAAGGCTCCTACTAACCTTAAAGCATGGATCATAAAACGTTCGATGAACTACACCGGCTACTTGAAGAGGCTGGGACAAATGTAACGGTAGGCGCGAAATATTATCATTATAAGGATCAAAATGAATTCTATGTCGTAAAAGGGCTAAGTGTATTAGAGGCTACCGACGAAATCGCTGTCAAATATTCCCCGATCTCAAAACCGTAAATTGAATTCGTGCGGCCACTCACTAGTTGGTTGGAAAATGTCGAATGGGATAGCCAAAGCGTCGCACGTTTTACTAAAGTTTAGAGCGCCGTTCGGCCTTCCAGGGCGCGACCGAGCGTGATTTGGTCGGCATATTCCAGGTCGACGCCAATAGGCAGGCCGCGCGCTAAGCGCGTGACTTTGACTTTTCTTTTAGGCCCGATCTGTTTTTGGATGTAAAGCGCGGTTGACTCGCCTTCCACGCTGGCATTGGTGGCTAAAATAACTTCTTTAACTTTATCTTCGTCAATGCGCTTTATAAGCTCGACAATGTGTAGTTGCTCGGGCTCGATACCATCAATTGGAGAAATCAAACCGCCAAGGACATGATAAGTGCCGCTAAACTGGCCGGTTTTTTCTAGCGCCACAATGTCGAATGGTTCGGCCACGACTGCTATTAAAGCTTTATCGCGGCGCGGGTCGGTATAAAGCTCGGAAAGCTTTTGGCCGGCCGGCACCAGGGCGAAGGTCTTTTGGCAATAACCGATGCCGCCATGCAAAGATTCTAGCGACTTGGATAGCTGTTTGGCCTGCCCATTATCCTGGCGCATCAAATAGTAGGCATAGCGTTCGGCGGTACGTGGCCCGACGCCAGGCAATCTGCCCAAGGCCTCGATAACTTCTAGCAAAGCTGGTGGGAGGACATCGGCCATTTAAAACCCAAGGCTGCTGAGCATACCCATTAAGGGCTGGGCCTTTTCCTCGGCAAACTTTTGGCTTTCTCTGGTTGCTTCTTTAACGGCCTCTTCTACCCAGCGTTCCAGCTGCCCGATATCATCAAGGTCAACTTGTTTCGGATCTATATGAATCTTTCTGAGCTTTAATTCGCCGGTTACTTCGGCTCGCACGGCGCCATTGCCGGCTTCTGCTACCGAAACGTGCTTTTCGATTTCTTTTTTAATTTTGTTGGCCCGCATGGCCATTTTTGCCTGATCCATACGACTCATAAGCTATCCCCTTTCGTTGTCTTATAATTGTATCAAAGTTTGGTTGGCCTCTGGGTAAAAATGGCACGGGTGGCCGGCGAATTCTGCCAGGCGCCAAAATAGCTGGTGTACTGGTAGTAACAGCTAATCGCTACGGTCGCCAATACAATTACTATGCCCGTCCCACGGGCAACAGGATTATTCGGAAACACTTTAAACCAAGCTTCTAGCAAATAAAAGACGCCAGCTGCAATAATGATATAAAGTAGGGGCAGTAAGATCGTGAAAGTCACTGGCCCGGCAGTGGAAATCAGCAAAAGGCCGATGACAGCCCAGCCCAACAACAGCCTGGTCCGGTCAAGCTGTCTGTAGTGCCAAAATGCGTAAGCCCCCAAAGCAACCATTACGGTTTCAAATACGTTCAGAATCGGCAAGTGCCCAAGCCACCGCACCGGGTCGGAGGGCCCATAGGCAAAGATGTGTACGGGCACTTCCACCAGGTTTTTAAGCCACTGCGTAACAGCTGGAAAGTGCTGCGGCAAACCTAGTACTGACCAAATTAAGCTTGGCTGGTGCGCCAGGCTCCGGGCTATCGGGAACAGCATGGCGCCGGCCAAGATGACTGCCAAAACCCTGGCCGGAAACTTAATATGCCGCACTTCGTGCAAAATTGATTTACGCGTGCCAATGATGCCGCCCACAACGAACCAGATCAGCCCGGGGATGTAAAAAGCGGTTGCTGCCGCCGCAGCGGCGAGAAGCAACAACAAGTTACGGTGCAAGGTATGTTTGAGCCAAAGGCCGCAGGCCATAAGGCCCAAGACACCAAACATCAAGACACCGGGCGTATCAAGCCTAGCAACGTGCAAAAACCAGGCGGAAGTGCCAAGCATGACCGTAGCAACAACCGCGGTAAATGAATTTTGCCAAAACCGGACTATTCCAAAAAAAAGCAGCAGCGCGACCACCCCATAAATAGCCGGAATTATACGGCTGGCAATAACGCTTTTCGGGCTAAAATGTATCGCTAGATGTTCCGGGATGGTTAGCGGCGAGTCAATTGGAGATTTCCATATAACATGCAGGCTGCTGCTGGCATTGCGGGTCGTTACTTCCGGTGCGCTTAAATAAGCCGGTCTTGTGCCCAGATTCTGAAATAAAATAAAAAAAGTTGCCGTCGCCATCAACAAACCAATAAGTATCGGCCTCCAAAATTGTTGAAGCAGCGGATAAAAACGTTTCATAAAATGCCAACACTAGTATAGCACCTTAATAACTCAAGCTTTTTACAAAAGGTCGCCAGTTTCGTGGCGGGTGTCTAGTGAACGGAACCGCTGCTTGTCACGGTAAAAGTACAGTTCTATATTGCCGGTCGGGCCATTGCGGTGCTTTTTGATAAGGATGTCCGTTAGGTTTTTGCGGTCCGTATCGGGGTTGTAGAAATCCTCGCGGTAAATAAAAGCTACCACATCGGCATCTTGTTCGATAGAGCCTGATTCGCGTAGGTCGGCTAGCTGAGGAATTTGTGGGCTGCGACTTTCTACCGACCGGCTCAACTGGCTTAGCGCCAATACTGGCACATTTAGTTCGCGGGCCACGCCCTTTAACCCTCGTGAAATTTCACTTACTTCCTGGACTCGGTTCACATCGCCACCGTAGCGTCCGCCGCCACTCATCAGCTGCAAATAGTCCACTATGATTAAGCCGAGCTGCCTTTTATGGGCTTCTCGGCGCGCTTTGGTGCGCAAGTCGCTGACGGTTATGCTGGGCGTGTCGTCTATGAACATCTCCGCCTCGCTTAGCGACCCCATAGCCTGGCCTAGTTTTTCAAAATCACTATCATTAAGGTTACCGGTGCGCAGTGACCACGCGTCTACTCCGGACTCGATAGCCAGCAGCCGGTCAACCAGCTGTTCTTTGCTCATCTCAAGGCTAAAAACCAACACGGGCAAGTTAGATTTTAGGGCGACGTTGTGGGCTATGTTGAGCGCCAGGGCTGTCTTGCCCATGCTTGGCCTGGCAGCCAGTACCACCAGGTCCGAACGCTGCAAGCCCGCCAGCAGACGGTCTAAGTCGCGAAACCCGGTTGGCGTGCCACGCAGTTTACCTTTGTCACGGTGCAGTTCGTCAAGGCGGTCAAAACTTTCCGTTAAGATTGCCTCTAAACTGACAATATTCTGCTTAACGTGCTGTTGGCTGACTTCAAACAGCCGGCTTTCGGCCTGTTCGATTAATTCCCTCAGAGGTTTAGACTCATCAAAACCAAGTCCGACTATATCCTGACTAGCCTTAATAAGCCGTCTCCGCAGGGACTTTTGGGCGACAATTTCGGCGTATTGCTCCACGTGCGATGCCGTTGGCACGAAGTTAGTTAGTTCGGTCAGATAACCAGGGCCGCCGATATCGTCAAGCATGCTGTTGCTTTTTAACTGGTCGGAAAGTGTCAACACGTCAATCGGGTTGTGGCTGTCGTAAAGTTCTTTGGCGGCTTGGTAGATCCTTTGGTGCCGGGGGTCATAAAAATCAAAAACATCAACCGTATCAGCGATCTTTACTATGGCATCGCCGTCAATCAGTATAGCACCGAGCAAACTGGCTTCGGCATCCAGGTTTTGGGGTGGCTCGTGAGTTGTTGACGGTTCCATGGCTACTCCAACATTCAATGTTCTGATTCTAGCAGCTCGGCGCTGCCGAAAATATTGCTAATGGTTTGTGGTATGGGTTCGGCTGTCGTCTCTGTTTCTTTGGGCGCGGCTGCTACGGCCAGGGAGCTATCGACCACGCAATTAACACTGACTTCGTGGCCCGTCAGGTCCCTTATGGTCGTGGTAATAATTGACTGGTTCTTTGGTTCGCTGATCCGTTTTTGGTGAAAGTTGAAGCCAAAAGTAAGAGTCAGTTCGTTGCCCTGCCATTCGGGGCTGGCCATCCTAAGGACACTATACAGCGTGTTGTGCTGGGTTTTTATGGCGGCTAGCACCTCGTCCCACGTATCGTTGTCGATCACCCGGATGGGGCGGGTTTTTTTGGCCGACCCTGATGGCTCCGGCTTTTCGACCTGTGGCGTTGGTTGTGTTTTTTCTTGTAGCGGAACCGGCGACTGGTTTTTAGCGGTTTTCGGCTTAGCCAAATCGCTATTGATTGCCGGGCTGGGCTGGCTAGGGTTAGTGATGGCCTCTAAAAGGGCTAGCTCTAAAGATATAAAAGGTTCTGGCGAAGCCTGCACACCTATAAGCTTATTTAAAAGATTAAGGCGCTGGCCTTCGTTTAGCGGCGCTTCTTCGCCCGACAGCAGTGCCTGGAGCAGTGCCGTGCCCAACTGTTTGGCTATTGCTGCCGACTCGTAGCCCTGGCTATCTAAATCATTGAGTGCTGACACTAAGCCAGCCTTATCTTGCCTGGATAAAGCGCCGCTTATGTTATTGAGTAAATGCGCCGGAGGTTCACCAACAAGTTCGCGCACTTCCGCGGCTGTGATTTGCTGGGCCATACTGCGCACCTGATCCAATAAACTGATGCTATCGCGAAAACTACCTTCGCCGTGTTTGGCGATCAGCTCTAGCGCCTCGCCATCAATCTTTATTTTTTCCTTACTGGCAATATCTTTAAGCTGGCCTACTACCTTAGATGACTCAATCGGTTTAAAAGTAAAGCGCTGGGTGCGGCTGATGATAGTTTCGGGCAGTTTGTGGGCTTCGGTGGTCGCCAAAATGAAGATAGCGTGTTCCGGAGGTTCTTCCAGTGTTTTAAGCAATGCGTTAAAGGCTGCCTTAGAAAGCATGTGCACTTCGTCGATAATATAAACTTTGTATTTGCCAACTGTTGGGGCAACGTAAATTTTTTCGCGCAAATCGCGCACGTTATCCACACCGTTGTTGCTGGCTGCATCAATTTCTATGATATCTAAGTGCGCCGATTCGTCCGTGTATGGTAACCCGTTGACCTCGTGAGCCAAAATGCGCGCCACGGAAGTTTTGCCTACGCCGCGCGGGCCGGTTAGTAAGTAGGCGTGGCTGGGCGCTCGCGATTTTATAGCATTTTTAAGCGCGGTAACTATATGCTCTTGACCGACTATCTC
>CAZUPM010000041.1:0-6420 GCA_964622365.1 uncultured Candidatus Saccharibacteria bacterium
CAGCAGTCGATCAGATAATTACACTAACCATGGCTGCTAAATCCCTATCTGTTCCGAGCCTGTCTTTTAGTGTCGGGCCGGCATTGGCGACTGATAAGCTGCCGCAATATGCTGTAGCCCATGTAATATCTGATATGCCGTTAATCACACCGACCGCTATTTCTGGTGAGTTTATTTCGTTCATAAGACCACTTATTGCTTTCATCTTAGAAAGTAAACTATATTCACCCGTAAATCTACCGTCAGTGCCAGTGGGATAATTGGAGGCAAGAACATGTCGGTCGGAGAAATCGAGGCCTGGGTGGGCAGTCAATTTAGAAATAATTGCTCTGACTGCAAATTCAGGCGCGCTAGACATAGCCACCAGTTTATGACCTTCCGACGTTAGATGGCTTAGATAGCCCGATACTCGACCGTCGAGTCTGCCGAGAACCCGGTTTGTGGCTTCATGAACAGCTAGTTCTATAAGTTCAGGCTTTTTATTTTTTATGCTACCGGCTATAACCTCATGCATGCCCTCTTTATCAGGACGTTTATATTGTCGCCTGACCCTGCTTCTAACTTGCGACCCAAAACAATCCCGGCGCCTAATACTATCGAATAGCGCCCTAGTTAGACTTGGCCCAAACCAAACGATTCCATCTAAACCAACCACCGTAAGTTTTTCGGGCATAATTTTCCTTTATATATACACCAGGGTAGATTTTCTTACACTTTGGCTACCAGTGCAAGCGTGAGCAAGTTGTTATTTTTGCTCAGTTTCGTCGTCTTCAATTTCTTCGGTCTTGTCGACCAGCGCTAAGCTGACGACTTCGTCGCCGTCGTTCAAGCGCATAATGCGCACGCCCTGCGTGGCACGACCCAGGTTAGGGATATTTTTGAGACCAAGGCGGATGGTTTGGCCTTGCTGGGAGATGATTATTACTTCTTGGGTTTCGTCTTCGGCCAGGGTATGGACGCCTACTAGTTCTCCGGTCTTTTTGTTGACTATCGCCGAGCGGATGCCGACACCGCCGCGGGCGTGCGGCGTAAATTGGTCAATCTTAGTCCGTTTGCCATAGCCATACTTACTGATGACGAAAATTGATGAACCAGTCTGTACGGTGTCCATGCCTATCACGTGGTCGCCAGCGCGCAAGCGAATGCCGCGCACGCCGCGGCTAACACGACCCATTGGCCGGGCATCGCGCTCATGGAAGCGAATTGCTTGACCTTGGCTAGTGCTTATCACAACCTCATTGTCCCCAGTAGTCATGCGGATCCACTTGAGTTCATCTCCTTCGTCAAGATTTATAGCTATCAAACCCGAGCTGCGGACATTCTGGTACTGTTCAAACGGCGTTTTCTTAACTACGCCACGGACGGTACACATCAATAGGTTGCCTCCGCCATCGCTCATCTGCTTGCTGACATTTATAACGCTGCTGACTGTTTCTTCGGGTTGCAGTTGCAACAAGTTTACCAGAGCTACACCCTTGGCGTTTAAGCTGGCAGCCGGTACTTCGTACGTCTTGATGCGGAATACCCGGCCGCGGTTAGTAAAGAACAGCAAAAAGTCGTGCGTGCTGGCATTGACGACATGCTCGATAACGTCTTCTTCACGCGTGACCATACCGCGCCGGCCCTTGCCGCCACGGCCTTGCCGCTTGTATTCGGCTATCGGACTGCGTTTTACATAGTTAGCTGAGGTAAGGGTTACAACAACCTGCTCGTCCGGCACCAAATCTTCATCGCTCATTTTACCCAATTCTTGCGGGATTATTTTAGTACGACGTTCATCACCATACTGCTTTTTAACCTGTAGCAACTCGTCTTTGATAATCTTTAAAATCTTCTTTTCGTCGGCTAGCACAGCCTCTAATTCGCCTATCAGTTTAATTAAATCGGCCAATTCGTCTTCTATCTTTTTGCGCTCCAGCCCGGCCAACGTACGCAGTTGCATAGCCAGGATGGCTTTGGCCTGGATTTCGCTAAGTTTGAATTTTTTGATTAGGTTTTCCTGTGCTTCGTCGGTAGTTTCACTGGCACGGATGGTCGCTATAACCTCATCTATGTGATCAAGCGCGATTTTAAGGCCTTCCAGAACATGGGCACGTTCTCTGGCTTTCTTTACCTCGTACTCGGTGCGCCGGCGCACCACTACCTGGCGGTGCTTGATATGCTCATTAACGATGTCTTGCAGGCCCAAGATTCGCGGCTGGATGCCATCCACCAGCGCCAGCATGTTGAAGTGGAACGAGGTCTGCAGCGGCGTAAGTTTATAAAGCTGGTTAAGCAGTTTTTTAGGATAAGCATCTTTTTTAAGGTCGATGACGATGCGTACGACGCCGCGGGCTGATTCGTCACGGATGTCGCTGATGCCACTGATTTTCTTTTCTTTAAAAAGGTCGGCGACCTTTTCTATTAGCGAAGCCTTATTAACACCGTATGGTATTTCAGAAATAATTATCTGGCTACGGCCTTTGGCTGTTTCGGTAACCTCGGCCACTCCACGAACCACCACGCCGCCTTTTCCGGTAGCATAGGCTGTGCGCAGTGATTCTTTGCCAAAAACTATGCCGCCGGTCGGAAAATCCGGACCTTTGATGTGCTTCAGCAAATCATCCAGCGAACTTTCCGGAGCGTCGATCAGCTGCACGGTAGCGTCTATGAGCTCGCTGAGGTTGTGTGGCGGTATATTGGTGGCCATACCGACCGCAATGCCAAGTTGTCCATTCAAAAGCAAATTAGGTAGCTTGGCGGGCAGCACGACAGGTTCTTGCAGCCGGCCATCGTAGTTGTCGCGGAAATCTACCGTTTCTTTATCAATGTCTACCAGCAGCTCATCGGCAACTCGGGCCATCTTGGCCTCGGTATAACGCATGGCGGCTGGTGGGTCACCATCCATACTGCCGAAGTTACCTTGCCCATCGATCAGCATGTAGCGCATTGACCATTCCTGGGCCATGCGAGCCATGGCGTCGTAAATGGCGGCATCGCCGTGCGGGTGGTAATCGCCCATCACCGCACCGACTACGTTAGCGCTCTTGCGGGTTTTGGCTGTGCTGCGGATGCCGTCGCGGTTCATGGTATATAAAATGCGGCGATGCACCGGTTTGAGGCCGTCACGTACGTCAGGCAACGCCCTGGCTACGATAACGCTCATGGAATAGCGCAGGTAGCTATCCTCCATGACGTCTTCTACGGTGCGCAACTCGACGGTCTTGGAGTGGCCCGCTGCTGAGCTTATAACCTCACCCTCTAGCATAGGCAGCTGTTCATTTTCGGCCGGCGCCTGATCATCAGCCATCAGGCAAATCTCCGGTTTGCAATGTTCAATTTACAATTGTCAATTATCAATGCATTAACTATTAGCCATTGACCATTCATTGAGCATTGAGCATTGAGCATTGAGCATTTCATATTAAATGTCTAAATCCTTCACGAACTTGGCGTTGGCCTGTATGAATTTTTTGCGCAGCTCAACCTCGGTACCCATCAGCTTGTTAAAAATAGCGTCGGCTTTTTCGGCGTCTTCAATTTTAACCTGCACCAGAACGCGCTTTTCCGGATTCATAGTTGTTTCAAATAGTTGGTCGGCGTCCATTTCGCCTAGACCTTTATAGCGTTTCTGTTCGGTAAAGCCGGCTTGACGGTAGCGCTCTTCGTCTTTGTTTACTCTGTTGCCGGCTTTTTTGCGCTCTTCTATAGCCTTGTCTAGCACCGATTCGAGATCATTCTCGTCATAAACATATACGCTGCCTTTACGACCCTGGCGTACCAGCTCAAACAGCGGCGGTTTGGCTAAATATAGGTGTCCGCCAGCGATAACAGGCTGCATGAAACGAAAAAAGAAGGTAAGTAAAAGCGTGCTGATGTGCGAGCCGTCAACATCAGCGTCGGTCATGATAACGACGCGGTCGTAGCGCAGGCCTTCCAGGTTAAATGATTCTTCTATGCCTACACCCAGCGCCTTGATAAGGCTTAGGATTTCGTTATTGGCCAGCATTTTGTCCAGCCTGGCGCGTTCCACGTTCAAGACTTTGCCGCGTAGCGGCAAGATGGCTTGCGTGCGACTATCGCGTCCGCTTTTGGCCGAGCCGCCGGCCGAATCTCCCTCAACCAGATAAATCTCGGATTCTTTCGGGTCTTTGGAAGAACAATCAGCCAACTTGCCTGGCATACTAGCGCTATCGAGAACTCCCTTGCGGATGATGTTTTCGCGAGCGGCTCGGGCGGCTTTGCGGGCTCGGGCGGCCAGTAGCACTTTGCCGATGATTTTTTTGGCCACGGCCGGGTGTTCTTCTAGATAGTAGGCGAAATATTCCGTCATCACCTGCTCCACGTAGCCGCGGACTTCCGGGTTGCCTAGTTTGGCTTTGGTTTGGCCTTCAAACTGCGGATCGGTTAGTTTCACTAAAATTACAGCTGTTAAACCTTCGCGGCAATCTTCGCCAGAGAGGTTTTCTTCTTTTTCTTTAAGCGCGCCGGTTTTGCGGGCGTAATCGTTGATTACGCGCGTCAGCGCCGAGCGGAAACCTGTTAAATGACTGCCGCCTTCGGGGTTAAAAACGTTATTAGCAAAAGCTTTGATGGTTTCCGAAAAGGCATCGGTGTATTGCAGGGAAATTTCTACCTGAGCATCTTTAATGTCTTTTTCTACGTAAAAAATATCTTCGTCGAGGACTTCTTTGCCAATATCCAGATGCCTGACGTAAGATTGTATGCCTCCCTCAAAATAAAAACTGTATTTCTTGCCACTTTTTTCGTCGCTAAGACTTGTCCTGACACCTTTTGTGAGATAAGCTTGGTGCCTTAACCTATCCAATATAGTTTCGTAACTAAACTCAACGGATTCAAATATAGAAGCATCCGGGTAGAAGGTAATTTCTGTACCTGTGCGATCTGTGGTGCCAATGGTCTTGAGGGGCCCTTGCGGCGCGCCCTTGGAATATTCTTGGCGATAAGTCTTGCCATCCTGGTACACGGTAACAATTAACTTTGTAGAAAGGGCGTTAACCACGCTAACGCCTACTCCGTGCAATCCGCCAGAAACTTTATAGCCGCCACCGCCGAACTTGCCGCCGGCGTGCAGAATTGTCAGCGCTGTTTCTACGCCACTTTTGCCGGTTTTGGGGTGTTTGCCAGTAGGGATTCCGCGGCCGTTATCGGTAACTGTTATACCGCCGTCCTCGAGCATCTCAACACTTACTTCAGTAGCAAAGCCGGCCAGGGCTTCATCTATACCGTTATCTACCAGCTCCCAGACTAAATGGTGCAAGCCCTCGCTGCCGGTGCTGCCAATATACATGCCCGGTCGCTTACGGACAGGCTCTAAACCCTCCAGCACCTGGATTTGTTCAGCAGTATAGCCTTTTTGTTTCGCCACTTCTAAATAGACCCTCTTGGATTCGGAATTATTATCCCACTTACCGACTATTATAGACTACTTGACAGTCTAAGGCAAACCATAAACAGCTTCTGGTTTAACGCTAGTTACTGTTTGTGAGGTTGCCGTCACGGTCAATAAATATAGTGTTTTCGGCAGGATGATTGGGATTGTTGAATTGTACTTCGCCTTCGCCCGGTTTTGCGGGTGGGCCGGCTGGCGGCTGTTGAGCCGGCAAACTATTGCCCTGGCTTAAGGAGTGCGCCAGATCTGATATTTCTTGCTTTTCTAGCTCCGTGCTAGAAATATTACGATCGTTTGCGGGTGATCGGGAGCCGGACACTGGCAACTGCTGTTCCTCCCCGCTGGGTGGTGGTGCTAACGGGCTGGCAGGTACAGCCTGCGGTTGTTGCATGTACTGATGATGCTGCTGGTGAACCAACGGCTCCGGCGGCTGCGGTCGCCCAGAGTTAAATGGAGTAGCTTGCGAACTTGGCTGGCGCTTTTTGGCCAGCCATTCGTCCAGAAACGAAGCGGGCTTATTTGCTGGTGACATAGAGTCGCCCGGACCTGATGCCGGTGCTCCACCGGCTGTCATTGGCGGCATGAACGGCGACTGTCCGGCCGCCAGTGGCGGTGCCGGGGCAGGCTTGGTCGCCAGTCGGTCATTAATCTCTTTTTCTACCACGGCGCGTGGCCGGCCATATTTGGCGGCCGAAAGCTGCTTGAGGGCCTCGGCCAATTTATGGTTGGGCTTACCCAGCGGCGGCAAGGTCGCCATACTAAACGCCTGCGTAGGCACGCCGTCAATCAAGGTGCGCGTAATCGTATTGTAGTTAGGCACGCGTAGTAAATCTTCCGCCTCAAATAACGGTTGAAAGTACCGGGACAGCGCTTCAACGTCATTTTGGCCCACCCGAAAGCTTACGATAGTGCCCATATTGCCAAATACGGCATCGCGTATTTCTTCGGTTAGTTGGGTAACGAACTGGTTGGCTACTATCAGGTTCAAGTGGTATTTGCGGGCTTCGGACATAATGGTAGCAAAACTA
>CAZUPM010000042.1:0-217 GCA_964622365.1 uncultured Candidatus Saccharibacteria bacterium
CGCGCCGCTACGATGATTATTCGACCATTACGCCCATAGCCAAGCTGAAGCCTGGCCGGGTTACGGTGGCTGCCAACATTAAGCAAGCGCACGGGCGCTACGTCCGCCGCGGGTTACACCTGACCGAAGCCGTAGCCAGCGACGCCAGCGGCAGCGTTAGATTGCTTTGGTTTAACCAGCCTTACCGGGCTGGATCTCTTAAAAGCACCGCCGACTA
>CAZUPM010000042.1:227-6404 GCA_964622365.1 uncultured Candidatus Saccharibacteria bacterium
TTGAGCTTAGCCACCAGCGTTTGCAAATATTAAATCCCAGTGTCGAGCTGGCCAGCGACTTTCCTGTGAACACGGCTCGCATAGTGCCGATTTACGGACAAACTAAAGGCTTGGCTAGCAATCAAATCCGGCGGGTAATGCGGGAGCTGGTTCCGTTAATGCGCGCCTTGACCGAAACTTTGCCACTAGACATTATCAACGAACAGAAGCTAATGCCTAGGGCTTTGGCCGTAGAAGCCATGCATTTTCCCAAATCGTCCGCCGAGCTAAAAATGGCGCGTTGGCGACTCGGCTTTGAGGAAGTTTTTGCGCTAGCTTTGGCCAGTTTGCTTAACAAGATAGAAAACAACTCCGAAGAATCGTTGGCTATACCGTTTAAAGCCGAACTGGCCAGGGTGTTCGTTAAGAATTTACCTTTTCAATTAACTGACGCCCAGCGCGAGGTAATTTGGCGCATATATCAGGACATGGAAAAGCCGCAGCCGATGAACAGGCTGGTTGAAGGCGACGTGGGCTCTGGCAAAACGGTTGTCGCCACTATGGCCGCGCTTATGGCGCTTGAGCAGGCCTTTCAGGTCGCCTTTATAGCGCCGACCGAGCTGCTGGCGCGCCAGCATGCCGAGTCTATATATAAGCTGCTTGAACCTCTCGGTTTCGCCAGTCAGGTCGCTCTTTTGGTTGGTAGTTTAAGGCCGGCCGAAAAAAAACGGACCCAGGCGGCCGCCAAAAGCGGTCAAGCCCGACTCATTATCGGTACGCACGCCCTAATACAGGAAAAAGTCGATATGAAGCGTCTAGCGCTAATCATCATAGACGAGCAACACCGCTTTGGTGTTGAACAGCGCAAAGCCCTGATGTCTAAGGCCGGCCATATGCCCCATGTCTTATCGCTGACGGCCACGCCGATTCCGCGCAGCTTGGCGCTGACGCTTTACGGCGAGCTGGATATTTCGCTTTTAGCCCAAAAGCCGTCCGGCCGCAAACCGACCGTCACAAAAATAGTTTCCCCAAACTCCCGATCCCGACTCTATAACGAGCTTGATAAGGAGTTAGAAGCCGGCCGCCAGATGTTCGTGGTGTGTCCTTTGATCAGCGAATCCGGTGCGCTTGATTCAAGCTCGGCAGAAAAAATATACGGGCAAATGAGTAGTAAAGACTTCAGACACCGCCGTGTCGGCTTACTTCATGGCCGAATGAAAACCGATGACAAGAACAAAGTTATGGAACAATTCGTGCGCGGTGCGCTTGATGTTCTGGTGGCCACTACCGTTATCGAAGTCGGTGTTGACGTGCCTAACGCCAGCATCATGCTTATTGAATCGGCCGATAGGTTCGGGCTGGCTCAGATACACCAGCTGCGAGGCCGCATTGGTCGCGGCGGCCAGCAGGGGTACTGCTATTTGATGACGGATGACAGCTCGGCGCCAACAACCAGGTTGCGGGCTGTGGAAAGCACAAGTGACGGCTTTAAACTTGCCGAGCTGGATCTAAAACTCAGGGGGCCTGGCGCCATATATGGCCGGTTGCAGCATGGCCCACTAGACCTGCGGATCGCTGAACTTAGCGACACAAAGTTAATAGCTTCTGTCCGGCAGGCAGCGCAAAAGTTTTTGGACTCTGGCGAAAAACTTCATAGATATAAAGTGCTAGAATCAGAAGTAGCTAAGCTAAGGGCAATAACCAATCTAAACTAAACTACGTAATGATTTAAGTTAACTTATAATTGACATATGCGTATTATAGCCGGAAGCCTTAAAGGCCGGGCCGTGGCTTCACCCCGTGGTTCACGCACTCACCCGATGAGTGAGCGGACCCGTGGCGGCTTGTTTAACGCGCTCGGTTATATTAGCAGGCTTAGTGTTTTAGACGCTTTTGCGGGCAGCGGCGCCTTGGGCTTTGAAGCCTTAAGCCGTGGCGCAACCCGGGTGGTTTTTATAGAAAAAGACCGTGCTGCCCAGCAAGCTCTCGCGTCCAACGCCAGGGCTTTAGGGGTTACTGGCAAATCCAAGCTTATAAAGGCATCCGCCGGCGCGTGGCTAAAAACGGCTAAAACTGGCGAATTTGATGTCTTGCTGGCAGACCCGCCATACGACGACATACAGCCAACGCTACTTAACCGTCTGGCAGGACGTGTTAGGCTAGGCGGAACCATAGTTTGTTCATTGCCGCCTAAAACAGCTGGCCTTTTTCTGAACAACTGCCAGTTGCTCATATCTAAATCCTACGGAGACGCCACTCTTACTTTTTACCGCAAGTTATAATCAAAGTATGGCTAAACCTTATGCTGTAGTTTTTGCCGGAGTACCGGGTAGCTCTAAAACGATAGTCGCCCAACACTTGTCTTGCCGGTTCGGCTTACCAATTTTTAGCAGTGACGTTGTGCGTTCAGAAGTTAAGGAGGATTTGTTGGCTAGTAATATAAATAAGCCCGAGGCCCTGGCCGAGTACGAAAAACGCTACGAAGCGCGCTTTGCAAAGTTACTAGCAGAAGGTAGTCCGCTTATTTTTGATAATAGCGTCGACAGGCGCTGGTCGACAATTAAGCACAAGTTCCAAGATGAAGGCTACGAATGGTTTATGATCGATATGGAGCTGTCTCGTAATTTTCTGGTAAGGCTGTTTAAAGCTACCGGCCGTCAAAAATTTATTGATGAAGAGATGGATGCTTACCTTATGCAGCACCAGTCATTTTTGAATCGGTTTGATGAAGACATTAACTTGAGGATTACTGATTATACCTTCGCTAAAAGACTTGTTGTTTCCGAAAATGGGCTTAGGCAATTTTTGAAAAGACGGTGTTAGTCCAGCCGCTTCTTTGGTGCGGCTTTGGAGGCTGCGCGGATTTGGTCGTAGCGAAGCGCCGCCGCGCAGTAGTACATAATGCTTAGTACGATGCCAATAAATATAAAGCTCAAAACTACAAAAAGCAGCTCGACTCCCAGCAGGCCCCAGACGGCCCAGCTAAACCGCTTGGACTGTTCGGCGCTCACACGCATAGCCTCCAAAATCTTCAAGT
This sequence comes from uncultured Candidatus Saccharibacteria bacterium, assembly GCA_964622365.1. Taxonomy (GTDB): domain Bacteria; phylum Patescibacteriota; class Saccharimonadia; order Saccharimonadales; family UBA4665; genus CAZUPM01. The sequence continues at coordinate 3,244 of CAZUPM010000042.1, forward strand.
CCTGATCTACCAAATAAAATGGCGCCAAAATGTAGCGCCGGATCATAAAAAAGCCGGGTACAATCAGCAACACAAAACCGCCGATTATGACCAGGGCCATGCATATGGCTAACCCGACATAGCGCCAAAAAAACTTTAGGCCTTGGCGTACCGCAAGTGTAAAATCGATCCTCTCGCCCCTGATGCTCTGGAGTTGGGTAACTATCAGCGCCGGAGCAAGCAGCAGGCTAACAAGGTCACCGGCTATTGAAAAAACCAACTTTATGTCTGCGCCATTGCCGTGTTTGTTTAGGATAACGCCGATCAGCTCTATTATGAAAGGGATTATTACAATCTCAATAAAAGTTACAAGATTAAGCGCTATGGCTTTCCAGCTTGGCATCAGCAGCGAAAAGGCACTCGGTAGCTCAGCCTTCTGTACATTTGGTTGGCGGGCTTTAGGCATTGGACTTACTATCGCCGAAAAGCTCCAAATTTGTCAACCGTAATATGTTAATACGGGTAAGTTGTCTGTATAATCTTAAAGTCGTCATGGGCGGGTGGCGAAATGGTAGACGCACTAGCCTTAGGAGCTAGCGGAGCAATCCATGGAGGTTCAAGTCCTCTCCCGCCCACCACTTACGCTTAAACATAGAATAGAAAGCCAATCGCACTCTATATTCTGGTGTGCTATCATAAGTAAAAATGGCGAGGGTAAAATAAAAGCATGAGCAAGGTTGCGCATTACTTGCAGGAACATTTGCTGGGTGAGGTGATGACTTCGGCCGATGCTTTGGCCTACTTTTCGACCGACGGAAGCGTACTAACCATCAGGCCTTCGACTATAGTTTATCCCCGTAACGAGAATGATGTTCGAAAAGCCGCCCGTTTTAGCTGGCAGCTGGCAGAACGTGGCCGGGTACTGCCGATAACTGCGCGCGGTAGTGGCACCGACCAAGGTGGAGCAGCCTTGGGGCCAGGCGTGCTGTTGGTTTTTCCCGCCCATATGAACCGCATCGTCATGCTAGACGCCAAAAACGGGCTAGTGACCGTTGAACCAGGCACTAACTTTGGCAAATTACAACAAACTTTGATGACTCATGGCCGTTTTTTGCCCGCCTATCCGGCTTCGCTGGAGTATTCGACAATAGGAGGCGCCGTAGCAAATAATGCAAGCGGCGAGCGCTCGCTTAAATACGGCGACACGAACGGCTTCGTCAAGTCGCTTAAAGTTGTGTTGGCTAACGGCGAGATAATCCAAACCGGCCGCCTGACCAAACGGGAACTCAGCAAAAAACTAGGCCTAACTACTTTTGAGGGCGAAGTTTATCGCGCTGTAGACACACTTATCGAAGAACACCACGATGTAATCGCCAAGATGGCCCCGCAGACCACCAGGAACACGGCTGGCTATAACCTTTCGGCGGTCAAAAACAAGGACGGCTTTGATTTAACGCCACTATTTGTCGGTAGCCAGGGCACCCTCGGTATCATCACAGAAGTTACCCTAGAGACCGAAACCTACAGCCCGTCGACGACGCTCATTGTAAGCATGTTCGATGACTCAGCAAGCGCTCAAGCCGCTATTAGCCAGCTGCGAGCCCTATCAGATATGCCTTGTGCCATAGAAATGATTGATGACAAGCTGCTGGAATTTATTAATCAAGTCAATCCCAACCAGCTACGGGACGTGGTCGCGCCACCTTACCCCAAAGCCATACTGCTCGTGGAATTTGACGACGCCAACGAACACGCTCAAAAAAAGATGGCTCGGCAGGCGCTGAAAATACTCGAAAAACATGCTACTACAAGGCAAGTGGCAGCCAACGAAACCGAACAGGCCCAATTGTGGAAGCTGCGCCAGGCGGCCGCTACCGCCATAGCTTATACCGAAGGCGCACTCAAAGCAGTGCCGTTCATAGACGACGGTATCGTGCCGGTCGATAAGTTCGCAGATTATCTAGACGGTATTTACGAAATGCTAGAGCGCAACCACGTGCGCGCCGCGGTGTGGGGCCACGCCGGTGACGCTAACTTGCATCTTCAGCCGCACCTGGACTTGGCGCAAGTAGGCGACCGACAAAAGCTCTTTCGTCTGATGGACGAATATTATGGCATGATAATTGACCTTGGCGGGTCAACCTCTGGAGGCCATGGTGATGGGCGCCTGCGCGCCGCCTATCTGCCAAAACTTTATGGTGAGGAAGCCTACGCGTTGCTCCAAAAAATCAAGACTATCTTTGATCCGCACGGCATGCTTAACCCAGGGGTTAAAATTGGCGTTTATATTGATGACGTCAAGCCGCTGCTAAGGCATGAATATAATTTGGGCGCCTGGTACGAGCACATGCCAAGGCATTAACACGTATGAACCCAGACTTTGCAGATGCAATTGGGGTAATTGGCGGCGTCTTATTTGTAATTTTCTTTTGGCGCACCAGTGTTAAGAAATCGCATGGCCATTCTATTTGGAGCGAGCTGGATGTTTTTTTGGCGTCCATATGTTTGAGCTATTACGCCTACTCTAAGGGCGCCTATATAACTAAGGTGCTAAATTTAGCCTGGATTTACGTGGCCTTCCGCGGGGTGACGTCCTACGTGGAACGACGGCTGTCCCACCAGCGGCGCAATCGCCAGCACCAGGCTTGAGTTTTAGTCTCAAAACAGATAATATAGTGCGGGTCCGCGGGGACGTGGCGGAATTGGTAGACGCGCTACTTTGAGGTGGTAGTGGGGAAACCCGTGGAGGTTCAAGTCCTCTCGTCCCCACCAAGGAGAACTATATGGAATTAGGCGAATTTGATCCACATCAAGCCACTAATGAAATTGAAGATCTGGTAAAGATAGTTCGTATGGGCGAGCCTGCGCCTGTCGCTGATGGGTCAGACGTAGAGTTTGCAGCAGTTTGCCTGAGGCGGCATTACAGAAGGCATGCATCCGTACAGTTGCCGGCTCATTGCGATAGCGTCTGTTATGGACAGCAATTCTTGCGTCCTAACGACGAAAGGTCTGCTTGCACTAGGCCGTATGGTGTTGGTAATGATTAGTCAGCTAGCAGCTAATCAGTTACAATTATCAGCGCTGTGGGTGATTAGCTCAGCTGGCTAGAGCACCTCGTTTACACCGAGGGGGTCGGGGGTTCGAACCCCTCATCACCCACCCATTGCAAGAAACCAAGCTTA
>CAZUPM010000043.1:0-993 GCA_964622365.1 uncultured Candidatus Saccharibacteria bacterium
AAAATAAAAATGGATTTTAAGGCATCTGGGACAGCGGCCTTTAGTGGCGCTGTTTCTAGTAAGTCTTGGATTAATATACGCCGGTTTGTAATTTCGACGATTTGCGAACGGTCGATGCTTAATGCCCCGCCAGTAAAGTTTTTAATCACGCTCTGACCAACATAAAGTTTTTGTATATACATCGTTTCAACCTCCACCGCAAAATCCGTGACCTTGCCTACTCTCGCTTTGCTAACGGTAAGCACTGGCTTGCCGATTAGCTCAAAGTTTAGTTTTATTAGATCTTGTAGCCTCACTAGCTCGCCCGGATCGGTGAGAGCTTCGTGGTCGTTGACCACAATACCTTGTGGCATGACGTCACGAACATCTTGATAAAGCAGTACCCTCTGTTTCTTTTTTTCAAACTTGTCTTGGCAAAAGAAGCCTTCGATCTTAAGGTTATTAGGGTTGATAATCGGGCGCGAAGCCGTACCCACAGGAGCACCCGTACGCAAAGATAAAATAGGCTGGTTCAGCATTGACCCACTCAATTGCAGCATACTTTCAGTATAGCGCAGTTGTAAAAATGACATATTAAAGGTTTGTGCTACTGCTTGCATGCTACAAGAACCTCCTTGGAAAATCTCATAGCGCCAATTCATCAGGCAGTACTTGCCCTGGTGGCCGCCCACGCGCTACTATACGGAGCACATGAGTGCAGGAAAGACCTGGCAAACCAATACAACCAGCTCCAGCGCTACCGAGCAGCTCGGCGAGACACTCGGACGAAATCTTAAGGGTGGTGAGGTCATAGAGCTAGTTAGCGACTTAGGCGGCGGCAAGACTACCTTCGTGCGCGGCGCGGCCCGTGGCATAGGGTCTAAGAACAATGTATCTAGCCCGACATTTAAAATCAGCAATGAGTATCAAGGTAAAAAGTTAAAGCTTTACCATTTTGATTTTTATCGGTTGGGTGAGGCCGGGATTATGAGCGACGAGTTGGCCGAAATTATC
>CAZUPM010000043.1:1008-5754 GCA_964622365.1 uncultured Candidatus Saccharibacteria bacterium
AGTAATTATGGTCGAATGGGCAGATGTCGTGCGCGACGTGTTGCCGGAAAATTGTCTGACGATAACTTTTTCCGTCCAAGGCGAGCAAGAACGCCACCTGCATTTCTCCTGCCCCTATGTGTTAAGTTATCTACTGGAAGGCTTGGCTTGGTGATAATCCTGACGATTCGTACAGACAAGCCAGAGGCCGAAATTGGCCTGTTCGAAGATTATAAAAAGCTGGTTTATGAAGTTTGGTTAGCTCATCGAGAGCTGGTAGAGACAATTCACGAAAAAATAGAAGCTTTGCTCAAAAGCCAAAAGAAGGACTGGCATGATATTGAAGGCTTAGTCTGCTTCCAAGGCCCAGGCAGTTTCACCGGCCTTCGCATTGGCCTGACTGTTGGCAACGCCCTAAGCTACGGGCTGGGCGTTCCGATTGTAGCGACTCAGAAAAACGATTGGATTGAAGCTGGAGCCAAACGACTTATTGCTGGCGAAAATGACCAGCTCGCCCTGCCCCGCTACGGTGCACCCGTCCACATCACTAAGCCGCACAAATAATTGCGGGCACGTGAAAAATGAGTTATATTTTTAGCAGGATTTGCGGAAAGTTTTTGAGAGCAATTCCTAAACTTAAACCAATTTCTTAAATTAATTCGATTTTACAGGTTTTAAAAGCCAGCTAGAGAAGTGACAGCGACGTTGGCCGGATAAATCTGCAGGAACAGAAAGGAAATATGATGGCATCCATCATGAAAGCCATTGCCAGTTTTTTTGCTGGCTTTGGTTCAAGTGGCGAAAAGAAACGCCAAGAGGCGGAAGAACAGGCTAAAAAAGCATTAGAAGACGCAAAGAAAGAAGCTGCCAAAATAATAAGGGAGGCGCGTGACGAAGCGGGTAAAATCGCTGACGAGGCGCGTAAAGACGAACAAGGTCGCCGCCGAGAGCTAAAAGATTTAGAAGCCCGTTTGGTAGCGCGCGAAGAAAGTTTTGATAAAAAGCTGGATGATTTAGACAAGCGCACTGAGAACTTACGCAAAAGCGAAGACGAGGTCGAATCGCTTAAAAATGAGATTCGCGACATTCGCAAAAAACAACAGGAAAAGTTAGAAAAGATCGCCAAGCTCAGCCAAAAAGACGCCGAGGAAAAATTGATGCAGATGACCGAACGCGACATCAAGGGCGAACTTATGGGGCTGGTTTCTAAATTACAAAACGAGGCCAAAGAAGACGCCGAGGAACAGGCCGCCTTGATACTGACGACGGCCATGGAACGTATGTCCAGCGAGGTCACGGCCGAGCGCACAGTCACTAGCGTCAAGCTTGAAGACGAGGAAATGAAGGGCCGAATTATTGGCAAAGAAGGCCGCAATATCCAGTCTCTGCAAAGAGCCACCGGCGTAGATATAATGGTGGATGACACTCCGGGTTATGTGGTGCTTAGCAGTTTTGACCCGGTGCGACGTGAGGTCGCCCGCCAGGCTATGGAAATGCTAATGAAAGATGGACGGATTCACCCAGGTCGGATCGAAGAAGTCGTCGAAAAAGCGCAAAAGAATGTTGAGAAAGATATCGTCCGGGCTGGCGAAGACGCAGCCCGCGAAGTCGGTATCATCGGCATTCCCAAAGAAGTTTTACATTTGCTTGGCGAGCTTAAATACCGTACCAGCTACGGCCAAAACGTTTTAAAGCACTCTACCGAAATGGCACACCTAGCTGGCATGATCGCCGAAGAACTCGGCGCAGACGTCAAAACCGCCAAATACGCGGCGCTAGTTCACGATCTGGGTAAGGCACTGACGCACAAAATGGAGGGCAAGCATCACCATATCAGCGGCGAGATGCTGCGCAAATACGGCGCTCCGGAAGAAGTCGCCCACGCCGCGGAAGCCCATCACGACGACGTGGAAGCCACGACCGTGGAGGCTTTGATCGTGCGCGTTTGCGACGCCATCAGTGCCAGCAGGCCGGGCGCGCGCAACATCAGCGCCGAAAACTTCGTGGAGCGCATGAAAGACCTAGAAAACGTAGCTAACAGCTTCCCTGGCATAGAAAAGTCTTACGCCATCAGCGCCGGTCGCGAAGTCCGCATCTTCGTCAAGCCACAGCAGATTGACGATTTAAGTGCCATCAAGCTGGCACGTGATATCGCCAACAAGATTGAATCGTCCATGCAATATCCGGGTACCATCAAGGTCAACGTCATCCGCGAAACCCGAGCCATCGAATTCGCCAAGTAGTGCTCATCGAATACAATAGAGTTATGATTAGAGCCGTTTTATTTGATTACGGTGGAGTACTTACCGAAGCTGGTGGCAAGTACTCCATGACAAAGACAACCGTGGAGCTTTTTGGCATCGATATCGGGCAGTCTAATTTGGATGATTTGCACGACCAGTTAAGACTAGGTTTAATAAGTACGGAAAAATTTTTTGTAGAACTGAGCAAATTGCATAACCACCCAAGGGTTCTTAGTGAGGGCGAGTTGCACGCTGCTGATAGGGCTTTATTTAAACGTTCGCAGCCAGTTTATGATTTAGCTATGAAGTTGAGAGATGACGGGATCGGGACCGGAATTTTGTCTAATATTTACAAAATGTCTGCCAACATAATCCGCGCGGCCGGAAATTACGAAGATTTCGACCCGGTTATTCTTTCTTTTGATGTTCATCTGGCAAAGCCCGACCCAGAAATTTTTGAGCTGGCTGTTAGAAAACTCGGTTGTCAGCCCAATGAAGTCATTTTTGTTGATGATCAAGAAAAAAATCAGGCTCCATCACAAAATATAGGCATGCGTTTTATTCTTGCAACCAGCCCCGAACAAATAGTTCGGGAAATATCGGATATAATCAAGCAAGTAAACGGACTGGTTCTATGAATATTCTCTACATCGGTGATGTGATGGGTGAGGTCGGGCTGGAAGTTGTCGAGCGAGTTCTGCCACAGATTCATAAAGGGAAAAAGGCCGATTTGGTAATCGCGCAGGCCGAGAATGTGACTGACGGCCGCGGCATCACGCCGGCGGATTTTGAACGGCTTAAAAAAGCCGGTGTCGATTTTTGTACCGGCGGCAACTGGACTATGCAAAACGAAGCGATCTTCCCCGCCCTGACCAACCCGGACGAGCCGATTATCCGGCCAGCCAACTATCCGGCTGGCACTCCAGGTTTAGGCTACAAATATACCCGGACAAAGTTCGGCCAAGTTTTAATCATAAGCCTGCTTGGCCACATTGTCGGCCGCGATGCCCAGAAGCCGGTTGATAATACCTTGCAAGTAATTGACAAAATTTTGGAAAAAGAGAAGCCGACGCGCAAGATCGCTACGGTCGTGAACTTCCACGGCGATTATTCCAGCGAGAAGTTCATTATCGGCTACTATTTGGACGGCCAAGTCACAGCCGTAATCGGCGACCACTGGCATGTGCCAAGCGCCGATGCCGAAGTCTTGCCAAAAGGCACGGCACACATCTCGGACGTTGGCATGTGCGGCTCGCTGGACTCATCACTAGGTGTAAAGTTCAAAAGCGTAATCCTCCGCTGGCGTGACGGCATTAAGACTCGCAATTTGCTTGAAGATTCCGGCCGCCGCCAGTTTAATGCATTACTGGTTGAAGTCGACGAGCAAACTGGGCTTGCCGCATCCGCCGAACAAATCCACCAAATTTTTGATTAATCTTACTTTGGTCGCAGTGCACATACTGCTAACGAACCTATACTTGAAGCATTATACAACCTGCTACTGAATTACAAGCTACTGAGGTCAAAACTTAGCAACTTAAATCAACTGGTTGCCGATTTAATCAAATCCGAGCGTGCTACCACAACACAATTCTTGTTATAATAGAAGTATGAGCGACACAGATGACAACCAACCCCAAGACCAGACCCCTGCCGAGCCTGTTTCTTTGCCGCCTCAAGCGTCGCCACAAGATACTTCTAACTGGGACGACCGACCATTTACAACGCCAAGCGATAGGATTGTTATAGAGACTTTTCAGGGCGATGAAAGCGGCAAAACAGTCGCTGAGTAGCTATACCAATGAAGCTATGAACCTGTCTTAAATACACGACGCAAAATTTTAAAAAATTAACAGAGGTATATACCGTATCCATACCCTATGCATATAGTATACAAATCATTCACAAACCATTATGAGTAAAACATTAGACGATAAGCAGCAATTTATAGAACTACGAGCCAAAGGGTACAGCTTTAGCCGTATTGCTGACGAACTTGGTATAAGCAAGCCCACCCTTATATGCTGGTCGCAGGAAGAAGCTACTAATAAAGACATACATAACCTGCAAACGCTGTATATGGACGAGCTACAAGAGAAATACGCTATAACCAAACGCCACAGAATAGCGGTATTTGGCGAGGTCTTAAACCGTGCTAAAGACGAATTATCCAACCGTGACCTGTCAACACTACCGACCGATAAGCTAATAAACCTAGTTATTAAGCTAAGCGACACCCTAAAGCAAGACGAAGCCGAGCTTGAGCTTCACGGCGAAGTGGAGTTGCAATCCTTTAAGCTTGGCGAACTGACAAAGTGGAAGATTTAGCAGTCCAAAACTTGTCCAAAAATTGACCACTTACCTCTTTTTAATACCCCTGTAACCTTGTATAATAAAGGTATTAAGTGTGAGGTTGTATGACACAGGCAGAAACACCAGAATACCTAACCATTAGACAGGCTTGCGAGCTGCTGCAAGTACACCCCAACACGCTACGAAGCTGGGACAAAAAAGGCGTACTAAA
>CAZUPM010000044.1:0-5065 GCA_964622365.1 uncultured Candidatus Saccharibacteria bacterium
TGCTTGTCTTGAAAACAAGTGTGGGGCAACTCACCGTGGGTTCGAATCCCACCCCTTCCGCCAGATAGATTATGGAACTTTTTACAGAGGTCAAAGACAATGGAAGAGGTAGAAATGCTGCGGCTTGAGCCCTTTCAAATTTAAGCTTTTTTACCAGGGCCTGGGCGCCGTCCCAGTAATCGCTGCCAACCCATACATGTCTCAAGCGGCTTACGCTGCGGCAGGATTTACAGGTTTTATAGTCTGTCGAAATAGCCCGGCATCGGTAGCAGCGTTCCGGCGGCGTTTGTAATGACGTTTTTGAGCAACCAGAGCAAAGTAATGCGCCTTCGTTGCCGCAATTTATACAGTCGTAAGGTGATATAGCTGCAATTATTTTCTCTATAATAGGCATGTTGTGGATATTGTGTTGTAAATAAATGTGTTCAAGTTGCGCACTGTTTGACAGCTAAGTTATACTGTGAACAACACAAAAATCAAGCATGTGCATTTAACTTGGAGGGTAACAACTATGGCGCGACACAATCGCGACGATGATCTGCTCATGGAAGAAGATGAATTAACCGCCGCTTTTTTGGGTGACGATAATGCCGCTACCGACGTAGCCGACGCGGCACAACCAGCAGCCGCTCAAGACGAATGGGACGAAGAAGAAGCCGTGCCGGGGCAGCTGGCAGTTGACGTTTACGAAACCAAAGAAAAGCTTGTTGTCAAAGGCCGGGTCGCAGGGGTCAATCGTAACGAATTAGACGTCAGTATTTCTGATAATGCCTTAAGTATAAGGGGCACGCTTTTGGCCAACGAGGACGACGTAGAAAACTACTTTGTCCAGGAATGTTACTGGGGCGAGTTTTCACGAACCATTGCATTGCCGGTACCGGTTAAGGAAGAAGAAATCGAGGCTGTTTTAAAAGACGGGGTGCTGACAATCAGTTTCAACAAAGTCAAGCAAGATACGGTTAAAAAGATACAAATTCAGTAACATAAAATTAAAACTGATAAAAGAGGCTGCGCCACTCGCGGCCTCTTTTTAAATTTAAGTAGTTTCTGATTTTCTAGCCGCCAGCTTGGCCAAGCCGCGAAAGTACGTAGTGGACAATTATTTGGGCAAGCGCAACTATTACCAAGCCGATCAAAGCGTACATAATGGTGTTTTTGGCACTGGCTACGCCTTGGTCGTTGCCGCCACTGGTTATATACTTAAAGCCCCCGACTATAATCATAATGACCGATACCGCACCTACGACGATAGAGAAGATATTAATAACTTCGTTCAGCAAATGGCCAAGCGTGTTTCCAGCCGCGCTGTCGCCAGTACAAGCCTGGGCATTACCGCCACCAGTTGGTGCATTTAAAGAGATGCTGCTGCCGCCCGCAGCATTATTAACGCCACTGCAAGCGTTGCCGGTAATAGCATTGTTTAGGCTGGCATGGGCCACGGCTGGTACCAAGGCGGGCGTCAATAGAGTTAAGGCGCCAATCAGCGAAATCAAAAGTCTCTTTATTTTTTGTGACATTACTATTATATTACCTTTCTTTTTGGTCTTAGTTTTTTATACCACGTTAGTGCTTATGATTTCAAGCTCTATTTATTTATGTTTGTTAGTACGAAGTGTACAAGAATTTGGGCTAACGCCGCGATTACCAGCCCAACCAAGGCGTAAATTATCGTATTCCGTGCGGAGGCGACATTATTAGAATCGCCGGCAGCAGTTAAGAATTTAAAGGCCCCTACGATAATCATTATTATTGCTACAGCGCCTATTACTATGCTCATTATGTTAATTACGGTGTTGAGTAAGCTGCCTATAGTTTTCCCACTAGTACTCGTGTTGGTACAGTTAGCATTTGAGTCTATGCCTGTCAGCCCCTGACAGGCCGCGCTAGCTGCACCGCCGGTATTATCTGTAGCGCCACCAGGTTGCTGCGACTGGCAGCTAGAAGTTGGCTGTCCGTTGGTCGTACAATTCGCCGCTTTTGCCTGCCAAGGTAAAAAGAACAAGATAAGCAACAAAACAGGAATTAATAAATTTTTTTTAAACTTCCTCGTTAGTGTCGTAGCCTTAATCATTATAATTTACTTAGCACAAATTCTACTATCACCGTTCCTAAAGCTGCAACCGCCAAACCTACCAATGCATAAATCAGTGTGCTGCGTGCGCCAGCCACTGCGCTAGAGTCTCCGCCCGAAAACATAATCTTAAAGCCGCTTACTATAATCATGATTATGGCTAACACGCCTATCACTATCGATAGAATTTTGATTACCCTGGTTATAACACCATTAGAGCCAATAATTGCGTTATCGGCAGGAGTGCCACTAGCTCCGGTGCTGTGGCATATAGAAGATGCACCGGCACCATTACTGCATGGGCTATTCAGCACATCAACAGCTGATACATGACTGACGGCAAGTATAGGTACTAAAAATGTAACTAGTAGCGATAGGGTTATTAGGATCATTCTAGTTTTTTTAAACATTATGTAGTACATAGGTTACCAGCACTTCCGCCATTACGGCTACTATTAATCCTATTGCGGCATATAAAATTGTTTGTCTTGCCTTAGCCACGTTTTGCGGATCGCCACCAGAAGTTATAAACTGCAAAGCCGCAATGACAATAAATAGCAGAGCCAACGCGCCAATAACGCCAAATACTATTTGTAAAATAGGTTGTAGAGTAGAATTGTTGGCTGATGCTGTCGGCAATCCAGTAGGATACGAATTACCACCCACGGATATGCTGGCACTAGCAAAATTTTTGTAAAAAATAGCGACAAAGTCCATCATCCTTTAAACTGCCCCGCAATAAACGTTACTAAAGTTGCCGCCAAGACAGATATAGCTAGTCCTATGCCAGCGTTTATTAAAGTTGTCCGGGCTTTAGCGGCTTGATCCGGACTACCTTGGCTGGTTATAAATTCTATGCCGCCGTAAATGACCATGGCAAAAGCAGCTATGGCCGCTACTCGCAATAATATGTCAACTATTGCTGCTACTATCAGCCAAACATCGGAAAGAGCGTTAAATTGGGGGATGCAATTACCGCTGGCATCAGTAGTACCCTTAAGATACATATCCCAAGATGGTATACCAAAAATACTGTTATTTAACGAACATGCAGCAGCAAATCTCGAAAATAGTTGCCAGATCATCATTTCGCGTTAAATAAACCTCCGGGTATTAGCCATTGCAATAAAGCCCAGCCGAATATAAATATGGCTAGGGCTATCAATGAGCTCTGTAATCTGGTGACGGCTGCGTTAACAGCCTGCGGATCGCTACGGGCGGTTGTATATTGAACACCAGCAAGTACAACAGACGCCACAACGACTATGCCTACGCCATCAGATAAAAATTTAACTATGCCGAAAAGTAAGTCTAGAATTGGATTACCCTGAGTCGAACAGCCAAGATCAATACTGGTCGTAACTTGGTTTGAAACAGGTGGGCCGCCGCATACTTTATTCGCATAAGCTGGCATAGCGAGCCCGGGCAAAAAACTAAGGCTAAGTGTAAAAATAGCGGCAATTAGTACTGTGCTTTTTATTTTGTGCTTTAGTAGTTTGTGCATTTTGTTAATACCACTTAAATCATAAATAGAAACGCTTATTTTGTCAAAAGAGGTTATACGCCTTAAACGCTAGTGCTTCTTATGTTATAGTTTATACATTACGATGCTTATGAAATAGAAAAATGAAACGATTTTCTGTACTGGTGGTCACATGCTTATTCGCCCTAAGTGGGGTGCTTTTACTTTTAAAGCCAGTAATTACTTTAGCGGCCACCGGTTCTACCAATCCTTTAAGTGTTACAGTTACTGTAGATTTTGCTACTGCAAGCACCAGCACCAGTCCGGGAACAGACATAGTGTCTACAGGTTCTGGCGCTAATATTGCCCCCGCATCCGATGTGTTTACAATAAGGGATACTAATGAACAATCTAGCGGTAGTGCCAAGGTTATTGTTAGCACTACCGCCAAACGTAGCTCGGTATCTCCTACGGGAGCACAATATAAAGCTACATTTACACCAGTATCGCTCAGCAGCACTGAATATAACGACTATAGCAACGGGGCTTTTGAGGTTTGTTCGCAAGTAGCCGATAAATGTACAGCTATAAATGTTTCAACTGCGGACTTACAAAATCCTAATAGCACCTTAAACTTAGCCATACAAGGAACTTATACAGAAGGCCAGGCCACAAATCCATCCACTAGTTTACCGGCAGGGTGTAGTGCCAATAGCCAGTCCAGTACAAGCACAAACTGCCCTCCAAGTCAAACAAGCAGTACCAATGGAACAACGGGTACTTGTGGGGACGGAAGCACGCCCACTAACGGAAAATGCGCAGATGGCAGCACGCCCGTAGATTGCACTAACAACGCCAACAGCCAGAATAGTGTTTGCCAAAACGCCGGTTCTGCGGCAAGCATTATACCAAAATGCGAAAGCACCGGCGGGCCTTTTTCTTGGATCTTTTGTGCAGCTATAGGCTACATTGCCGACGCCGAACAAAACATAGAAAAAGTAATTGATAATATATTGCAGACAAATCCTTTTAAGTTTGACAATTCTCAGTGCTCTACTACAAACCCAAACGCCTGCATATATAGTGTATGGTCCCAGTTTAGGATTTACGGAGATATAGTACTGGTTATTGCGCTGCTAGCCGTAGTTTTTGCCGAGGCAGCAGGCGGTGGTTTGATAGACGCCTACACGGCCAAAAAGATGCTACCACGAATATTGGTAGCTGCTATTTTGATTAATCTTTCCATATATATAGTTGCTGGCCTTGAGGACGTTTTTAACATATTGGGCAAGGGAATCGAGGCACTGATAGCCCAACCCTTCCAGCACCTAAAACTTCCTAACGGCCAGCCGGTATGGCAACTCTCCGTGGGTGGGGTAACGGGCACCGGCGGTTTTACTTTAGGCCTTTTAGGAGTGGGAGGTTTATTGCTTGGGCTTTGGGCTGGCGGCGGATTATTCGTAGCCATCATAGCGTTGATGGTAGTGCTTCCTGCTCTGCTTGCAGCCCTGGGCGTAGTTATTGTTTTAATT
>CAZUPM010000044.1:5075-5626 GCA_964622365.1 uncultured Candidatus Saccharibacteria bacterium
AGCTTCCTGATTTTGGTGTCACCGATTGCCTTTGCCTTATATGTACTGCCAAACACAGAACAATATTTTAAACGGTGGTGGAAATTACTAGCTCAGACTCTTATGGTGTACCCGATCGTTTCCTTAGTATTTGCTATGGCTAATATAACAGCGGTTATTTTAAGCGGACCGCTAGGTAATCTAAGCGGACCTTCAGGCAACGGGAACCTACAATGGCTAGGTCAGGCTATGGGGGCATTAGCTATGATCGCCCCGTTGTTTTTGATTCCTTTTGCCTTTAGAATATCCGGTGGCGCAATCGGGGCTATCCAGGGCCAGGTAGGCAATTTGGTTGGCCGCGCGAATGGCGCTTTGAGAGGTTTAGGCCGGAGGCAGGCAGGCAATTTATTACAAAGAGCCAGAGAAGACAGGTCAATTACGGGAGACAGCGCCTTAACCCAGCGGCGACGGCGCACGGCCCAAACTCTAGCTTTGGCCGGCCGGGCCGGTTTTAGGCCATGGCGGTGGCGAGCTAATATGGTAACAGCGAGAGGTAATGTGGCGCATCACGA
>CAZUPM010000045.1:0-5577 GCA_964622365.1 uncultured Candidatus Saccharibacteria bacterium
TCATCTTCCGGAAGGTGTAACGGCCGGTGTAGAGCAAAACATCATCACTATAAGCGGTATCAACAAGCAGCAAGTAGGCCAGGTGGCAGCTGAAATCCGCGCGCTTAAGAAACCGGAGCCTTATAAAGGCAAGGGTATTAAGTACTCTGATGAAAGGATTATCCGTAAAAGCGGCAAATCTGGCAAGGAAAAGGCATAATGAATAGGCTAGCCCATAAATCTATCAATAAATCGTTAAGGAGCCATCGGTCACGCTCACGCTTTAGCGGCACGGCCGAAAGGCCCAGGTTAAGTGTGCACGTAAGTCTTAAGCACGTCACGGCCCAGCTGATTGATGACACCAGCGGGAAGACAATAGCTTATGTATCCACTGCCGGCGAAAAAGAAAATGGTCAAACCCTGACAGATAAGGCTTCCGCTATAGGTTCCGAAATTGGTAAGCGCGCCAAGACCGCAAAAATTCATAAAGTAGTATTTGACCGGGGCAGTAAGTTATACCACGGTCGGGTTCGGGCCCTTGCCGAGGCCGCACGCAAAGAAGGACTGGAGTTTTAATATGGAAGCAAATCAAACTAAAAGACCGCCATCAACCGCCAGGTTACCACGGGCTGGTTTTCCGGCTGAAGAAAAACAGTTTGAAGAACAAGTGGTACATGTTGATCGTGTAGCCCGAGTTGTTAAGGGCGGCAGGCGGTTCCGGTTTCGGGCCTTGGTTGTCGTAGGCGACCGCAAAGGCCAAGTCGGCATAGGTATAGCAAAGGGTGCTGACGTTACTGCGGCCGTTACCAAAGCCACTGAGGTTGCCAAAAAGCAATTAGTCCGGATTAACTTGTACAAAGGCACTTTACCGCACGAAGCAGAAGCTAAAGTCAGTGGCGCACACATATTACTCAAGCCGGCCGCGCCCGGAACCGGATTGATAGCCGGAGGTACGGTGCGCACCGTTTTAGAAGCGGCCGGGGTTCATAACGCCTTAAGCAAATCGTTGGGGTCTTCTAACAAGACAAACACGGCGTACGCTACTATCGCCGCGCTGCAGTCCATTGTGCCAGCTAAAGATTGGGTTCGGCAAACAAACAAGTCGGGCGTTAAAGATAAAGCTAATAAGTCTGCCAGCGACAAAAGCGGCCGGCCGGCCAGGTCTAAAAATACTACCAAGACTGCCGGGCCAACCAAAGGGGCGAAATCATGAAGTATCACGAGTTATCAACTGCCTCTAGACGTTTGAAACGGCGTGTTGGACGCGGCATTGCTAGCGGCCAGGGCAAGACTGCCGGCCGTGGGACCAAAGGACAGAAGTCGCGCGCTGGTTACAGCAAGCGCCCGGGCTTTGAAGGTGGCCAGAACCCTCTAATGCAACGTTTACCTAAGCTACGCGGGTTTAGTGCGCCAGCGAGCCCAAGTGCCATAGTTTTTACCGGCCAGCTCGATAGGTTCGGTGGCAAAACTGTCGACAACCAAATGCTTGGCGAGGCTGGGATAATTGCCGATTCGTACGCCAGCGTCAAACTTATCGGCAAAGGCGAAGTTACCAAAAAACTAGTAGTTAAACTTCAGTCTGCAAGCGCTTCTGCCATCAAGCAGATAGAAAAGACTGGCGGCAGATTCGAGCAAGTTGCTCGGCCGGCTAGGCCAAAAGCTCAAAAGTCCGAAAGTCCCACAAACGATAAAGCTAAAAGGCCCGCTAAGGCGTAGTATACTTGAATCAACCATCTAAAGAGGGTAAGGCATGAGCTGGAAAACTATTTGGAAGTCACTTTCAAGCAGCGATATGCGCAAACGCATATTGGCGGTGCTAGGTATTCTGCTGGTCTTCAGGCTTATGGCCCACATTCCGGTGCCACTGGCCCATCCCGAAACACTCAAGCAAATCCTAACTAACGTCTTTAACTCCGCTAATACCCCACAGTTTTTTAACTTTATAAACGTGCTTTCCGGCGGGGCGTTGGCAAACTTTTCGATTATGCTGGCGGGACTTGGCCCTTACATTAACGCTTCAATTATTATGCAGCTGCTTACCAAGGCCATACCAAAGCTGGAGGCGCTACAAAAAGAAGGCGAATTCGGCCAGAAAAAAATTAACCAATACACCCGAATCTTGACTTTTCCGCTGGCCATCATCCAATCTATAGGGTCAATTTACTTGATTCGGCAGGCCGCGCAATCCATCGGCGGCATAGGCGACATTACCGCCAACACCTCGATACTGCAGTGGGTACTAATGATTGCGGCCCTAACTGGTGGTTCGATGCTTTTGATGTGGCTTGGCGAGTTAGTGACCGAACAGGGCATCGGCAATGGAATTTCGCTAATTATTACCGTTGGTATCGTCAGCCGGTTGCCCAGCACCATAAGCAGTATCTATAAATCACTGGTCGGCAACGCTCCACACTGGCATGTTTTAGGCGTAACGCTGCCCGTAAGCGAACGAGGGGTAGTGTTTGGATCGGTTATTGCTGCCATAGTGCTAGTGATAACCTGGCTCGTTGTGCTTTTAAACGAAGCCTCAAGGCGTGTAACCATACACTATGCCAAACGCGTCCAGGGTAACCGAACCTATGGAGGGGTCACCACAGTACTACCTGTTAAACTAATCACGGCCGGCGTTATACCAATAATATTTGCCGTAGCCTTTCTGAGCGTGCCTAGCTTTGCCGGCCAGTTGCTTAGCGGCTCTCACAGCCTGCACCTACAGCACATAGGCACTTTTTTAGTCACATGGTTCCAGCAGCCTACCAAAGCTAGCTTTGCGGCGGGGGGCTGGCAGCCCTATTTATATCCGATTGTCTACTTTTTGCTTGTGTTCGTATTTACATTCTTTTACACGAGTGTGACCTTTAACGCCAAAGACATTGCCGAAAACCTGCAAAAGCAAGGTGGCTTTATTGAAGGCGTACGCAGCGGCAAGCAAACCGAAAAGTACTTAAGCAGGCTAGTTAACCGTGTAACCCTCTTCGGCGCGTTTAGCTTAGGCGTATTGGCTATAGTCCCAGTTATCGCCCAGGTGTTTATTAACGCCAATATAGGTATCGGCGGCACCAGCATATTGATTTTGGTAGCCGTTTCGCTGGAAACCTTGAGGGCTGTGGAATCGCGTGCGTTAATGGTTACTTACGATCAGTATTCTGAGCCAGACTTCTTTTACGAAGCAGAAAACGCCGGTACCGGCGCACTTGGCGCCCGCCGTCTCCGCTTCGGCCACCGCAAAGCCAAGGGTTAACCAGCAGCTCTTTAAGCATCTTGGCTGAACTTTTGCAGCGAGTTAAGAGTACCGCTACCGGAGTGGGCAGGGACAATAGCGCCAACGTCAAAACCGACTAAACGCTCTGTTAAATGAGCTATCGTGTAGGCACTTTGCCTACGGTCATGCGTAAAGGGCCTGGCGGCGTTAACCGTTTCCCCATTCTTGTCAAAATCTAAGGCGTCACCTACAAACAAACAACCAGGCTCACCACTATTTTCTATGTAGTAGCCGGTACTACCGCCTGTGTGGCCTGGGAGCTCTAAAGCCCCTATTTTTAAGTTCCCGAATTCTAGGCAATCACCATCCGTTAAAGCCTCTAAATCCAAACCTGGAATTACCGCTTTAAACCTAGCTGTCGGCAGACTCTCTAAGAAGCTTGGGATAGGTCCTTCAGTTTCAGCTTCGCCCCTTATAACATCAGCGTCTCGCTGACCAATAAACACGGGTATTTTCATGCCTTTCAGCGCATGCAAGGCGCCCACGTGATCGATATGCGCGTGCGTTACAAAAACAGCTTGGATAGCCTCTAGCCCCAAGCTTTTGGCTCCCAAAAACTTTCGTAAGTTTTTGGCTTCTTGGTTCATCCCGCCATCAACTAGAATATGCTTTTCCTTGGTTTCGTCAGTAGGCACCAAATACATAGAACTGTGTCTGTCTATGATACGCATGGCGTTTGCTGGCAACTGCTCGCCATCTTTTGCCGGAGCAAGACGAAATAACTTCGTTAAAAGTGGCAGGGCTACGTGTTGTGGCAAGTTTATTCTAGGCGCAAATTCCAAGGTTTGTCGCATAGCTATATTTTAACATAAACGGAAAGCTAAGTAAACTCCCTATAAAACACTTTACAAACTTCTTTAGGCTTGATACAATAATTTACTAGTTATAAGTATGGCCACGAGTAAAGAAGTAATTGAGTTAACCGGAATTATTATAGAAACTCTTCCGGGCACCCAATTTAAAGTAGAGCTTGAAAACGGCCATCAGATTATAGCTCATGTGGCCGGCAAGATGCGCAAGCATTACATCCGCATCGTTCCTGGCGACAGCGTTACGGTCGAGTTGACCCCTTACGATCTCACAAAGGGCAGAATCACCTACCGCCAGTCATAAATCTAAGCAGTGAGTCATAGCTTTAAGGAGGTATGATCCGCATGAAAGTGCGTGCCAGTGTTAAAAAGATCAGCCCAGACGATAAAATCGTACGACGCAAAGGGCGGGTTTATATAATCAATAAGTCAAAGCCTAAGCACAAGCAAAGGCAGGGTTAATTATGGCCAGGATTTCCGGAATAACTATACCAAGTGAAAAGCAGGTCCAGATAGCCTTGACTTACATATACGGTGTTGGCCCTAAAGTTAGCAAAGATATCTTAACTTCCGCTAAGATAGAGCCGACAGTCCGTGTCAAGAACCTGACAGATGCAGAAGTCGCAAGGATCCAAGAAGTTATAAATGAAAGCTACACGGTAGAGGGAGAACTGCAGCGAGTCGTGACCGGAAACATTAAGCGCCTTAAAGATATTAAAGCTTATCGTGGCTTGCGACATCAGGCCAATTTACCGGTGCGTGGTCAGCGCACTAAAACTAACGCCCGTACAAAGCGAGGCAAGAAAGTCACGGTAGGTGGAACCGCTAAGAAGGTAGCCTCCAAAACTTAGGATTTAATATGGCAGAAGAAGCAATCAAATCTACCGAAGAGCGAGAGGACCACAAGCCGACAGCTATCGCTACATCTGAGTCCCAAAACTCAGCAAAAGCAGAGGCGGCTGCAAAATCTGCGCCAAAACGCAAAAAGGCCAAGCGCAGCGTTCCAAACGGCCAAGCGCACGTGCTGGCGACTTTCAACAACACCATAGTGAGTTTTACGGACGGCAAAGGTAATGTGCTGACCGTTTCTAGCGCGGGGGCTTGCGGTTTTAGAGGCTCAAAAAAAGGCACGGCTTACGCCGCGCAGGTCGCGACCGAAAAAGCCGGTCAGGCCGCCAGGCAACAGTACGGCCTTAGCAAAGTCGACATTTATGTAAAAGGTATTGGTCTTGGCCGTGACGCTGCTATACGTACTATCGGGGGCTTAAATTTGCAGATCGATTCAATCCAAGATATGACGGGCGTCCCTCATGGCGGAGTCCGCCCCAGAAAGGCCAGAAGGGTTTAAATCATGGCACGAGATACCCAATCTATAGTCAAGATGAGCCGTCGTGAAGGCTACGCTCTTCACCCTAAGGCCCACAAGGCTTTGGTTAAGCGCGCGTCTCCGCCGGGCCAACATGGGCAAAACATGCGGCGTAAAAATAGCCAATACTCTTTGCAACTTCGAGAAAAGCAGAAAGTTAA
>CAZUPM010000046.1:0-769 GCA_964622365.1 uncultured Candidatus Saccharibacteria bacterium
ATCCCAACCGTAATGAATTTTTTCCAGCGCCCTGCCTGGGCGGTGCCGCCGGTTAAGGCGTTCACCCATATAGGCTTCTAGCACCGCCAGCTTTTGGCGGTAAGTCCATTCTACTACTTCTTGACGTAGCTTATTCAGCGGCAAGCTGCTGTGTTCGTATAATATATCGGCTACCACGTCCAGTTCGTTCCGTGGCCACACGTCCGTTAAGGTAACTGGCTCGACTGACTCCGCATAAGATTCTTTCAGGTACTTTTTTGCTAACTTATCGACTAGCTGCTTGGTTTTGGTCTGGTACATTGTTGTGGCGCCGCCGCGGTCGGGCTTATCGGCACGCTCCAAAAAAACCGGCGCTACTTTACGGGCTTCTTCCAGTATGTTCTTACCGGTTTGGCGGGCTTCCATCAGCTCATCACCCAGTAGATGCATAACAAGGCTTTCCAGCGCCTGGCCGGAGGCAAAAATGCCAACCGTAGCCTTTGTGGCCACAGGAAGAACTGGGCGGGCGGCGTCGCAGGCCTGGGCTCTGGTAGCGGATCGCCAGACTCCATCTTGCTCGACTTTTGGGACGTCGGAATTTTGTTGTACATAATCCGTAAGTTTATGGACCAGTTCAGAGTAAGTGTCGAATATGGCGTCGAGCCGATTTTTATAAAGTTTGGCTAGCTTGGGCGGCAAGTTGGCAGGCTCGTAATACCTGTAGTGGCCTTGATTGTCTTTTTTATCAAAAAATATATAGCGGGTGGATTGTTCCAGGTAGGCCCCCAGG
>CAZUPM010000046.1:779-5544 GCA_964622365.1 uncultured Candidatus Saccharibacteria bacterium
TTTGGTCAGCATGTTTGAGGCGTTTTCGACAACTACGTGCAGACCGGACAACTGTTGGACCGAATCGTCGCCGAAGGCCGTAATTACCCGCTGTAGAAGTCTTTCGTCTTTACCGAGCTGTTTGGCAAACTCGTCTAGTATGGTTATCCTCATATCGTCACCCCTCCGGCTTAAGCGTGCCATAGCGGCGGCAATTGTTATAGGGCTCAGTTTGTCAGTAAAAGCGTAAACGTCTTTATCGGTGTTAGTAACAACCAAGTTTAAGTATTCTTTGCCGGCCTTAGTGATATTAAAGTAGCCTGAGTCATTTTTGGTAAGTAAATCCGGCTCTTCGGCCAGCTCACCGCCTACCACCTGTTGGGCTGGCCTAACCTGCTGCTTTTTGGCAAGGATTTGGCGTATAGCCGTGGGCTCAGCGGTTTGGGTAGCGCGGCTCGGTTCCCGGATGGCTAAAGTTTTTGCGACCAATTGCCAGATGGAATCAGCCACGGCTTCCGGACTTTCGGTGGCAAAAACTACTGGGAGCCCGCGCTGGTTCGCCTCCCACAAATAACCGGCCCTGACCCGTTCTAGAAAGGCTTCGTCCAGACTGTCAAAACGTTCGCCTCTGCCCCGGCCCTGGAGCCGTTCCTTGAGTGACACCGCCGGCGCGTCGAGCACAATGCATAAGTCGGGCTCCACCCCGTTGACCGCAAAATTTATTATCTTTGTAATAGTTTCGTAA
The DNA here is from genome assembly GCA_964622365.1 of uncultured Candidatus Saccharibacteria bacterium. Lineage (GTDB taxonomy): Bacteria > Patescibacteriota > Saccharimonadia > Saccharimonadales > UBA4665 > CAZUPM01. Next base: position 1,504 of record CAZUPM010000046.1, read on the forward strand.
TCCGGCACGTCGCCACGGCCGTAATATTGAACCGCTAGTGTGGTAAGGTAATTGCGGTCAACCAGGCAAATTATGCCACGCTCTACGGATCGTTTTATTACTTGCAATGACTGGGAGCGAGCGGCGTTATAAAGCAAAACCTCGGTGGATGTGTTCATAGGATAATTCGGATCCTGGGTGAGTTGCCGAATGGCCCTGGCAGTCAGGTCGCTTTGGCTATCGGGCTCGCGTAGTTGCCGAACCGGTAATCCCGCCGCCTGTAGTCGGCGCACCAGCTCTAGTACTTGTGTGGTCTTGCCTACGCCCTCCGGCCCTTCAATAACAATATATTTGCCGCTATTCATAATTGGCGCCTTCAACTTTGGGAGGTAGGCTTCGCTGGTCTTTATAGGCCCTGGGCAGCATGGCGTCCGGCGCCCAGGTTTTGATGATAGCTTCGAGATCCGTACCCTGTTGGTACTTGCTGCTGAATAAATCGCCTACTTCGCCGTAACTGCCTTTAACTGGTCCAGTTTCGTGGAAGACAGCCTGGGCGATACGCTCGCCTACTGGCAGTAGCACAGTTTCGCGCTCGTTGAGGTTATATATTTCAAGTGTTAGGCGGTTTATATAACCGGGGTCCACCCATCCGGCATCAAAACAGACAGCCACGCCGTTACGGCCCCAGCTTGATCTGGATTTAAGTTCGTACGCGCCTGGTGGCTTGATGCCAAAAAATTCATGCGTGTGCGCCAGGATCCGTTCTCTTGGCTTTAGCGCGATAACTGGATGGTCCAGCGGAATATTGGCCAGCGACGTAAACCCGTTTAGCTTGCACCAGACGCCGTGCGGTAAGGCAGTGTACGGCCCATCAAAATATCGCTCGACGTCTTCTCGGTCAAAAGGATTATATATGATTCTTTCGTTCATGCGCTCGATGCGGTAATAATGATAGCCAAGCGTGACGTCCAGGCTGGCATGGCGGATATGTTTGGGTTCGAACGGCGTGCAAAGTATGCGCCCTTCGTCAATGAATTGTCTTATTTGTGTGTTGCTTAAGACTGCCAACTGATCCTCCAATTAGGCTATATTGTACGGGCTGTCAAATCAATGATGCAAGCATAAGAGTAAATTTCACAATTTTCCATAGAGTGTCCATTAAGGTGCTACAATATTAGGCGTTTTATGAGTGAGTCCGTTAAGATAAAGACCCCAAGCAAGAGTGAGAAGACGGCCTTTGGGTTGCAGGCCGCTATTCTAGGCGTGGCTTTTAACGGGTTGACATTGATTATCGGTACGCTGGCGGATGATTTTATTATCAGGCACCGCGGCACAGGGCTGATGCATATCAGCAGCGCTATTTTTTCGCTGCCGATTCTGGCCGGCCTGACTTTGCTTTATCTTAGTTCACTTCTAGCCCGGCGCAAGCGCACAGCCTGGATGCTCACCATTCCGGTTTACAGCTTTATCTTCGGCATCAACGCCATGCAGGCGCTTTTGTTTGAGCCGGAGCGCCGTTTTGCGGTGGCCGGCACGCTACGTAACTTCGTGTTACCACTAGTGATAGTCGTAGCATTGATCTACTACCGCAAAGAATTTACGGTCAAGAGCGACCTGGATAGTTTTAGGCAGGCCACATTCTTTAGCGTTTTGGTGTTGGCGATAGCTTTTATTTATGGCGTTACGGGTTTTATGCTTATGGACGAACATGACTTCGGCCACGAAATTAGTTTTGGCGAGGCTGTGCATCGTACCGTCGACCAGGCCGGCCTCACAACCACTACCGCTTTAACTGCCTACACCGGAAGGGCGCGGGTTTTTACGGATTCGCTATCGGTCGTCAGCATCGGCGCGGTGGGCTACGCGTTGATTTCGCTTTTCCAACCTTTAAAAAGTCGTTTTGGCGGCCACCAAAAGGATTTAGAAGACATAAAGCACTTGTTGGAACGATATCCAGCAACCAGCGAAGATTTTTTTAAGCTTTGGCCAAAAGATAAGCAGTATTTTTTCACGCCCGACCGACAAGCTGCCCTGGCTTTGCACGTCCGGCGAGGCGTGGCGTTGGTAGTTGGCGATCCGGCGGGGCAGCCAGAGCAATTTGCGTCACTCGTGAGGTCGTTCGATCAATTCTGTTACGGCAACGATTGGCGGGCGGCTTTTATACATACCGAGCCCAAATATAATAAGCTGTATCTGGCGCAGGGGTTTAGCGTTCAAAAAATTGGCGAAGAAGCCGTGCTTGGACTATCCCACTTTAAGGCTGAAGTCGCGGGGAATAAATACTTCCGGCATATAAATAACAAGTTCGACAAGTTGGGCTATACGGCCGAGTTACTGGCGCCGCCGTACAGTGATGAACTAATAGACCGGTTGCGGCAAATATCCGCCGATTGGGCTTCACAGCCGGGCCGGGTCGAGCGCGGTTTGATGATGGGGTATTTTTTCAAGGATTACTTAAGCCAGTGCAATCTTGTGGTTGTGCGCGACGCTGGCGGTACGCCTCAGGCTTTTTTGAACCAAATTCCCTCTTTCGATAAAACTGAAGCCAACTTTGATATGTTCCGCCACGCTAGCCATGCGCCCGGCAATATCAATGACTTTTTGCTAATGAACTTTATAAACTACGTCTTGGCTCAGGGCTACGAAAAGTTAAACTTAGGTTTTACGCCACTAGTGGGACTTGATAAGAAAGACGAGACATACTCTTTGGTTGACAATGCCCTAAGGTTTGCTTACGCCAATGGCGATAAACTTTATTCTTTTAGCGGGCTTCATCGTTTTAAAGCAAAGTACGAACCACAGTGGAGCGCCAGATACATAGTGCACCGTGGCGGCATCAGCGGCTTTACGCGTACGGTCAATGCGCTAAACGGTGCTATGAAAGTCAAAACCAAGTTACTCTAGAGAAGTTGATATGCTCGGGCCCATGCTGGTAGTCACGAAGCAAGTTTGGACAAAAGCGCCCTTAACGCTGGCCGGCTTGTTGCTTTTGAGGCTTGCCGCTACGGCAGCAGCGTTGCCCGCTAGCTTTTCTTTGCCAAAGCTGACCTTGCCGATACCAATATGAACAATGCCGGTGCTGTCTACCCTATATTCCACCCGTCCGGCCTTGGCTTCGGTGACGGCTTTGTTGACGTCGGTAGTGACCGTTCCGCTTTTAGGGTTGGGCATCAAACCTCTGGGGCCAAGTATGCGGGCGTATTTGCCAAGCCTTGGCATATTGGTTGGCGTGCTAATTAAAACATCAAAGTCCAGCTGTTCTTTATCGAGTAGTTTGGTAATAGCTTCCGTGCCGTTGATGTCCGCGCCTTTGGCCGGTTCGTCAGCAAAAACGGCTACCTTGGTGGTTTTTCCGGTGCCAGCTGGCAGCACGATGCTATCGCGGACGTTTTGGTCGGCCTGCTTAGGGTCAATGTTGAGTCTAATATGTAGCTCCACTGTGGCGTCAAATTTAGCGGGGCTGGTTTTTGTCGCCAGCTCCACTGCTTCACCTAGGGTGTAGGTTTTGCCTTTTACAATCAGCTTGGCGGCTTCGCGATACTTTTTGCCACGCCTTTCCATGCGGGAACGCGCTGGCCTTTGAACCTTTTTGGGCTTTGCTTCGGCAGAAGCTTCACTCTCTCCACCCTCCGTTTTTCGCTGTTCCTTGGCTGCTTTTTCTTCTGCTTCTTTCAGTGCTTTGGCGCTGCGGCGCCCCGCTTTAGCAGGTTGTGCTGAGCTTGTCGAGGCATTACCATCTTCGGCTTCGGCCTGAGGCTTTGTTGGTTTTGGTACTTCTAGCGCTGACTTAATAGCCGTTTCGATTTCGGCTACAGTGTTTTTACTCGACAAGCCGAGCCTAAGTTTCTTGGCTTGTTCTAGTAGTTCGGCTTTCTTAGCCATTTATGCTCCTTTCGTGGTGCGAACGGCTTTTAAGGCCTCCCACAAATTAAAATTAAAAACGAGTGAGCTTGTCTAGCACTTCCAAAGCTTCTTGATATGCTCGATCTGCAGCTAAAAACTCGGGAGTTGACTCTGGCAAGATGCCATTAGTACTACCGGCCAAGCCTTTTAACGCCACTA
>CAZUPM010000047.1:0-5420 GCA_964622365.1 uncultured Candidatus Saccharibacteria bacterium
TAAAACCATTTTTCCCCGCCGCAGTTTGCGAACAAGCAGAACCCCGCCCGCGATAACAAACGGCAACAGCACGGCGGTGCCAACCCACCAGCTGGCAGATTGTCTGGGGCCTAAAGCGGTCAAGGCCACAGCCACAGCTGCCGGATTAAAGATATGCTTTTCACGGATAGCCAATAAATATTTGGAAGCCATTGCCAACCCGGCGGCCGCCAGCATAAACAATAAGTTATAGCCGGTGGGCGTGGGAGTTATAATCAGCGCCAAAATCAGACCGGTAATGATAGATGATTCCCTGTTAACCGGCGCCTCAAAAAAATAAGCCAGCACGTGATTGATCACCCAGCAGGCCGTAACTAAAACGCCGGCTGAGATAGCGATGTAAACGGCGTTGAACTGAAGATCGCCAAAAGCCGCGAGGCCTATGGCGGCTGCCACCAGCATTAGCAAGTAGTAAAGCAATAGCCGGTACATGGTTACGCGGTCGATAATTTTATCTATCACCCCTAGCATCTTATGCCACATACCTTTCGAAGCCGCTGGTGTAGGTGGCGGTTTTTGAGCCGTCGATCAAGTAGCCCTCAAAGCCGGGCAATGCCTCAATAAAATCAATGCCCCGTTCGCCCATAGCAAAAGCTGCCGTGGCAAAACGGTCAGCTTCGTAAATATCCGGCCCGATAACAGTCAGGCTCTTAATTTTAGTGACTTCGCGGCTGCTTAAGGGGTTGTATATATGCTGGCCACGAATGTAAGTCCCCGAAGTGGCCACGCCTTTGTCGGCGACCTTGATGACCTTCACAATGTCGCTAATATTGAACGGGCTGCGAATGCCGACCAGCCAGGCCTCACCTTGGTTATTGGCGCCGTAAGCCGCTATATCGCCACCGGCTTCAATATAAAAATCCTCAACGCCCTGTTTGCGCAAAAGGATGGCGGCATTTTGTATGGCCCAGCCTTTAACTAATCCGGAAGGGTCCATCCGGCCTTTGTGTCGGATATCAAAATAGCCGCCGGTCTGGCTTTTGGTCTTATCGCACAAGGCCATCACCTGCTCCATCTCAGCGCTCCACTGCTCTTTTGGCAGCCCGCGGTTAATTTTGGAGATCTCGCTGTTAGGTTTATAGGTGCTGAACCTTTTATCAACGCTCCTGAAATAATCAAAGGCGGCCTTGACGGCTCCAGCGGGAGCACGACCGGCTAACTCGATAGTCACAGGCATACCCATGATGATTTTGGTTTCTTTGGCTGACATGTCGGTAATTATGTTAGGCATGGGCTCCCGATAAAGCTGAGGATAATGATTGCGCGAACGCCTGCGATGTAAAGGTGGCTCCGGAAATTATCTGGACATTAGAGCTTTGGGCTTGCACGGCTTCCTGTTTTAAGTAAGGCATGGCTTGTTGGTTTATATATACGGAAGTTGAATGCGAGTTGGGATATTGCAAAAACTTCACATCGGTTATCTTGCCGCCGCTGACTGTAAGCCTGACCTGGACGTTGCCGTAAAAAGCGTCGGCCACGCTGCCGGTGTAGGTGCCGTCTTTATACTGCCCGCCAGAGTTTGAGCCACCAGAAGAAACATTACCGGTGGCGCTGCCGCTTGCCGAGCCAGTGCTGCTACCGCTTGCCACTGGGCTAGTGGCGCTGGACGGCGTGCTCGTGCCGGCTTGGGCCAGTGACTTCGGTTTAGCGATGACCGGCCTCTTGTGGCGGATGCCCAGGCTATAAATGGCGAACACCAAAAAGATGCCGCCACCGGCCAGTAACTTTTTGCCAATAGTACTAGTTCTCATTACAAAATGATTAAAACAGGTTTAGCTGTTAATTAGCTGAAAACCAAAAGCTGTCACTTAAGCATATCATTCATAAGTGGCGCACCTTTGTCGTTGGTAGTTAATCCGGACAAACTCCAATTGGCTTCGATAGTGTGTAGCAGCGAGTAATGGTTGTAGGCGGTAGCTGACTGGTAGCCGTTTTTGGCACCCGGTCCGGCGAATATTGTAGCGATGTGATTATCGCTGGCGTTGCCCTCGTCCCAGGTTATCACCAACAGCGAGTTCTGTTTGGTAAAAGCCGGCGAATTCAGTATAGCGGGCACATTATTGGCCAGCCAGGAATCGCCCGGCGCGATGCCGCAGTCGTGCATATCGTCGCATAGGTTGGGAGTTATAAAGGCAAAGTTCGGCGTGGTGGTGGCTGATTTTAAATCGCTCGCCAGCTGGCTCAAAGGTTCTACGTGCGCGTCGCAGCGGGCTTGGTTATTGATAATGTCGGCATAATACACGAAAGGGTTATGTTTGGTGGCGTAGTTGCCAGCGTTAAATGCGTAACACGCGGACGGCATGCTTTCGGCGTATTCTTTCCAGCTCAGCCCGACCTTTTCCAGCTCGTCGGCTAAGTTATTTACATTGACTATGCACCCCGCGCTAGGTGGGTTGCAGTCGGTCGTAATGCCATCGGTAGAGCCGCTGGTCATGGCTATGTAGTTGGGCAGGCTCGGGTGGGCAACTGCCTGGTAATTGGTCGCCAGAGAGTAGCTTTTAATTAAAGAATTGATGTATGGGGCTGATGGGTTACCAACTATGCTGCCGTATGTTTGGTTTTCCTCGACGATTAAGAAGATGTGTGCCAGCTTGGTGGTCTTTTCAGGCTGGGCTGGGCTAGAAGCCGACGGAGGTTTAACGGTAACCGGAGAAGCAGACTTTTTACCGTTGCCGTTAAGGGCGAAAAACCCGTAAATCAAGCCGCCTATAATGATCGCCGTGGCAACAACATACCACGCCCGCCGTTTGCCCATATGTTTATTATAGCTTTTTTCAAAACACTTATCGAGGCCTGCCGAGGTTGGGGTATAATATCTATACAGAGCTATTCAGTTGGTAAGTGTGACACAAAAAATACGACCAGTTGCCGGTAGGTTAAAGTGGCTGCTCCAAACTAACACGCTGTTGTTGGCGTTGGTGGTGGCTGTCGTGGTTATTGCTGTTGGTGCTGGCCTGGGCTACGAAAACAACAAAATAGTACCAACTAACCCGCCGGCCTTTGTCCATTACCGGTTGGAGCCGGGCAATCCTTTGAGCTTCCTATCTAATTGGGATGGGCCGGATTATCTCAGTATTGTTCAGCATGGCTACACGGACGTCAACCAAACTAACTACTTCCCGCTTTACCCTTTGGCGATACGGGTTGTGCGCCAGGTAATCGGTTCGTTGCTAGGCAGCGCCTTATTGTTGTCGTGGGTCAGTTTGGTGGGGGCAATCTATTTTTACATAAAGATTGTTAAGCGCTTGTTTAACGTCAAGGAGAACTTTGAGGCGCTGCGCGGCGCGCTTTTCTTTGCGCTCTTTCCTGCGGCGGTCTTTTTACTGGCTACCTACACCGAAAGCCTGTTCGCTTTTTTTGCGCTGGGCGCGATTTATTTTGCGCTTGGCAAAAGGTATCTTTTAGCCGGCGCCTTGGCTGCGTTGGCGACAGCCACGCACGTGACCGGTCCGTTTGTTCTGGTGTTGGTATTTTTGCTTTTGCTGGAACAGGAAGAGAAATTAGTCAAGGCATTGGCCGCTCTAGCTATCGGGGCCCTTGGGCTTGTTGGCTACATGGCTTACTTGGGCGTCAGGTTCCATGAACCTTTAGCTTTTATCGCTAGCCAGAGGAACCATGGTTGGCTTAGGTACGGACGCTCAACAGTCTGGGCGCAGCTGGTCTCGATTGACGGCTTATTTGTGTTGCTGGTTTTGGCGACGGCGTTTTATTGGTGGCGAAAACGTAAGAGTTTCACAGTTTATTCCTTACTGTTTGCCGGCATTCCCCTACTGGGTAATTTAGGCGGCTTCCCGCGCTATAGCTTAATGGCGTTTCCGGCCCAGCTGATGATTTATGATTACTGCCGCAACAAAAAAACAGCGTACGCTTTGGCTTTAGTCGTTTTCGCCGTTGGCTGGAGTTATTTCTTATTACAATACGCCGGCGGCTATATCGGCGGCTAAGTTTAGCTGGAACCGACCATCTTGGCATATACCACAGTGTTCTCGTTGTAGTTGCCGGTTTGTGTGCTAAATGTGCCGCCGCAGGTAATTAGCCTTAGGCCGGGATAATTTATATTGCCATAAACCTCACTGGCCGGAAAAGCCGCCTGGCTGAACTGCTTTATGGCCGTAACCTGAAAGTCGGCCGTGCTGCCATCTGCCCTAGTAACGTAAATCATGTCCCCTGGCCCTAAGTAGCGCAGTCGCCAAAATACCCAGATGCTTTTATAGGTATCCACATGGCCAACTATGATTGCCGGGCCGATTTGTCCGGGTGTCGGGCTGTACTCGTACCAACCGGTGGTCCAGTCTAGTATCGGTGGCATTTGGATGGAACCGTCTGGCGCCTGGCCAACCGGTGTTACGCTAGCGTCGATGTATTGCGAAGGGATTGATATATGGGTCGGTACCGAATAAGGTAACGGTTTGATGCTGGGGGCGCTAGGCACCGGGGCAACAGAGCCAGAAGAGACACTCTTAGGTAGGTCAACACTGTGCAGAGTGTTAACGTGTTGAGAGAAGAAGATAATGCCAGCGACACCCAATATTACCATGCTCGCTGGCGCTATGGCCGAAAGGTAACGTGGGCGGTTAGGTTTTGACGCAGGCCGGCCAGGACGACGTTTAACTTTTATCCTGAGCGCGAATTCGCGCACGCCACCCGCGTCGAAAGGTATAATGATTTGCTTGAACTTTTTTGAGCGGTTTTGTTTAGCGGTACGGAAGCGGCGTACAGTTATTAGCAGCTCTTTAGAGCTGCCTATAGTTAAGTTATAATTTTTTGCTCGCCACTGGTTCACCTAGGCTCCTATCCAAAACGCCAAAGTGGTTGGCCGCTAAATTAGCGGCCAACCTGCTTTGTTTTCCCCAAATTTGCTTTCTTAGCGTCCAGATACCGCGAACTTGCGTAGTAAAAGGCCGCCACCAGCTACGACGCTGGAAACTACCAGGCCGGCGATTGCCAGACCGGAAGTCCCTTTGGCGCCCGCTCCACCGCCGGCGTGTACCGCACCGGCCGGAGCCTTGACCTGTGGTGTCGTGGTTGCTGCCGGAGCAGCGCCGCCCTGTCCACCCGAAGGTGCAACCGAAGGCGTGCTGGCTGGAGCCGCAGCAGTATTGCAGCTGGCACCTAGCGTATAGTTGGTGCCGTTATAATTGACGACCGAGCCAGTAGTAGCGTTGCCACTGTTAGTATTGCCGTTGTTGTTAGCGTTGCCGGAATTGGCAACCTGGCCGTTTACATCCAAAGAGTAAACGTTGTTGGTGCAAGTCACGCTCACGTTACTTGCCTGATTGCTGGTGCAGGTGTTAACAGAGTTAGCACCGGTATTGCTGATTGTACAACTGGACGGATCAGCCGCCGCCACGCCGGCCATCAGGCCGACCGATAAAAGCGTA
>CAZUPM010000048.1:0-5190 GCA_964622365.1 uncultured Candidatus Saccharibacteria bacterium
CACTGCTGTGGCGGCGGAGTGCTATTGCAGTTGCCACCTTGCGTCACCGTGCTACCGTTGCCGTTAGCCACATTGGAGCAGATGATGACAGTCGTAACGATTGTCGTCACCGGCAGTTGTGGCTGTGGCACGTACACCACCGTCTGCTGTGGCGGCGGAGGCACGTAGGGCAGCAGCAAATTGCCGCAGCGGGCCCGGATTACGGGGTTGCCAGCGGCGTTGTATGCCACCCACTCTCCAGACTGCAGGGTTTGAGGCTCCCATTGCGCGACGGTCCCACCGTTACAGTAGGTATCCATCACTTCAACTGGTGAACTCAAAAGAACCCAGTGCAACCCTTGTACCCATGTAGCAGCCGAGCCACCATTGAACCCGAACCAACTAGGGTCGTTCGCGGACATGAAGTTCGCGTATTCCCCGGCTAGTCCCTGACCTGCACTGCTCTGCAGCCAGCTGACAGCTTGAAACTGTCCGTTAGCAGTAGCAAAGCTATACTGTGGCCAGCAGGCCCCATTGTTGATGGGGCCCAGGGTGTTGGGTGACACAGTCGGTGGTGCACTCGTTGAGCTGGAGCTTGTCGAAGACGAACTGTTGCCCGAGCTGCTTGCCGGCGCTGTGGTGGTGGTTGTGCTCTTGTTCTTCGCGGCAGCAAGAGCTGTTCCTCCGGTGTTCCCGGGGCCCGCTGCTGTAAAGAGAACGAAAACCAAAGCGACCGGTATGGCCAACAGTAGTTTTCGCATAAACCGACGCACAATACCACCTCCTCTCTTTTGCTTGTAGGTTTGCATTGCTTCTGTTTCCTCCTTTCCCCTCGGGGAAAGTCGTACATGAGTGGGAATTTCCCACACACGGCTGTTATCCCCCAGGTTTCAGGAGCACAGCAGTCAACAATCAAACATTTAATTACTGGCTGCTGTCTCCTGTGGAAAGGCAGGAATGCATTTGCGAAAGGTTTGGATGATAGTCACATAATCTGCTCTCGGACCGGCGGAGGCTACGCCTATAAGGCTATTACCTCAACACCTATCAACAAGGGCAGGCCGAATAGTACCAGGGAGAGGCTTACCCCTGTTGGCATGATCCGGCCTGCCCTCTAACATAGAGCAGAACGCTACAACTTAATGCTTTAGTGCATTGCTAGGCGCTCACGAGGAGCGCTCGCAGGCGTACTTAGCGTACGCCGAGAACGCACCGCAGTAGAGCAACAACGCAAGGCACAAAGAGTAGCACGCAAATTTTTGGCTTCGCCAAAATTCAGTGCTACGGCATTAAGTTGTAGTTATGGACTGTAATGATTTGGCTTGTTAACGTGCCCTTAGTCTTGCGGACTCCGGTGCGTCTTTTAAGAAGCAAAAAGGCAGCCTTAACAGAGAGCTATCTCTGTAGCTGCCTACTGTTCCACCTCTTAATCAACGTCCATGACGGGCTTACTGCCTCACACCCGCGAGCAAGGATGTTTTCAATTTACCACAAACTAGTTGTTTTGTCAATGCGCTAGTGCAATATATTTTGCTTATGGTTACGTTCTTGGCGTGAGTTATAATAGCCTTATGGCTAAAATCGCAATTATCGAGGATGACCCGGCCATCGCGCAAATGTACCGGATGAAATTCGAAGAAGCCGGCCACCAGGTAGAAACCGCCGGCAACGGCAAGACCGGGCTTGATTTGGCTAACGACCAAAGGCCGGATATTGTTTTGCTTGATATGGTTATGCCCGATATGGAAGGCGACCAAGTGCTAGCCCAGCTTAGGCAAACCAGCTGGGGCAAAAACGTAAAGGTAATTATTCTGACCAATAAAAGCGAGCAAGAGGTCAGCCAGGCCGTTAAAGATCTAGGTGTCAAAGAAATAATCGTCAAGGCCAACATGACGCCAAAGCATGTAGCGGAGGTTATCGAGCGGCAACTGGCCGCTTAAAATTTGGCATGAAGATCGCAATTTTAGGCTTTGGGTTGCAAGGCCGTTCGGCTTATGAATATTGGAATACCCCAGAAAACCAAATAACGATTTGCGACCAGGACGAAAATTTACATCTACCACCCGGCGTGGACGCCAGGCTAGATTCGGATTATCTTCACGATTTAGCACGTTTTGACCTCTTGATTCGTTCGCCACGGCTGCACCCGCGGGACATCGTAGCCGTTAATTCGCCGGAAACCTTAAAGAAAGTTACCACCAATACCAACGAATTCTTTAGAGTTTGTCCGAGCCGGAATATCATCGGCGTGACCGGCACCAAGGGCAAGGGCACAACCAGTACGCTGATCGCTAAGATGCTGGGGGCGGCTGGCAAGCGCGTGCACCTTGGTGGCAATATCGGCACGCCCCCTCTTGACATGCTAAAAGATAACATAAGGCCGGATGATTGGGTGGTGCTAGAGTTGGCCAACTTTCAGCTGATTGATCTAAAGTATTCGCCAAAAATTGCTGTTTGCCTGATGGTGGTGCCGGAGCATTTAGACTGGCACGCCGATATGGAAGAATACATAGATGCCAAAAAACAACTGTTCGTGTATCAAAAAAGCGACGATATCGCAATTTTTTATGCCAACAATGGAGCTTCTAAAAAAATAGCTGGCGCTGGCCGCGGTCAAAAAGTGCCGTATTTTGCCGAGCCTGGCGCTGTGGTAGCAGAAGGCAAGGTGCAGATTGACGGTCAAAATGTTTGTGGCGTAGATGAGGTCAAGCTACTGGGCAAACATAACCTAGAAAACGTCTGCGCGGCTATTACGACGGTTTGGCAAATCAGCCAAGATATAGAATCCATACGAAAAGTTATCGTTAATTTTGTCGGGCTTGAGCATCGCTTGGAATTTGTCCGCGAAGTAAATGCCGTGAAGTTCTATAACGACTCGTTCGCGGCCACGCCCGACGCAGCCATCGCCGCCATGAAAGCTATCTCAGGACCAAAGGTAATGATTATTGGTGGTTTTGACAGAAACCTGCCGATAGATCATCTGGTGGAAGCCATTAACAATAGCATGGACCAAGTCGCTAAGGTTGTTTTAATCGGTGCCAGCGCCGGTCGCTTAGCCAAAGCCCTTGCTGGCGTTGGCTATAAAAACTACACATCGTGTGACAAAAAAAATATGACGGAAATCGTTACGGCAGCCAAAGCGGAAACTCAGGCTGGGAATTCTATAGTGCTATCTCCAGGTTTCCCGAGCTTTGACATGTTCAAAAATTTTGAAGAACGCGGCTTAAAGTTCAAAGAAGCGGTAAATGCGCTATGAGCAAGTATCAAACTTTTATCTTTAAGGACTATATCTTTGAACCGGATAGCAAAAGCCTGACCTTTACCTACAGCTTTGATGACGAGCTGGATTTGAACGAGGTTTACAAATTTGATTTTGAGTATGCGGATTACGACCGAGCAGTGTTTGATCGTGCCTTGCAGCTGTTGTTTTTTATGGCCGGCGTATCTTATTACAAAGCTTACCTGCCGCCAAAAATTGAAATCAGGAAAGGGAAGTGCGATGAAAAATTGGCCGGTTTTTTGACCAAAACTTACCGGCACGGGCTTGGCGAATTCTTTTTTGTAAATAAATTGGATCCGCACACAAAAATTGAATTTCCGGCAGGCCCTGCCCTGGCTGCCCTGCCCCAAGGTGTTAACAGAGAAGGAATGCAGGTCGGCATCGGCGGTGGCAAAGATTCACTGGTGTCGGTAGAGCTTTTGCGCGACAAAGTCGCAGATCTATCTACCTGGAGCGTTGGTCACTGCCCGCAGCTTTCGACTTTGGTCGAAAGAATCGGATTGCCTCATTTTTGGGTAGAGCGGGCCTGGGACCCGCAATTGCTCGAACTCAATAAGCAAGATGCGCTTAATGGCCACATTCCGATTTCGGCGATTTTGGCTTGTGCCGGCACCGTCACTGCTATTTTGGCCGGTAAACGCGACGTGGTAGTCAGCAACGAACAGTCTGCCAACGAGCCGACATTGCATTACCAGGGCATGGCCATCAATCACCAATACTCCAAATCGCAAGAGTTTGAGCAGGATTTTCAAGCAATTTTGCGGCATTTGTTTGGCGAGCAAGTACGTTACTATTCCCTGCTCCGGCCACTGAGCGAAGTTAGAATTGCCGAGCTGTTTGCCAAGACTGGCTTTGATAAGTACCACGACGTTTTCAGCTCGTGCAACCGGGCATTTACCCATGACCGGGATCATATTTTTTGGGATGGCACCTGCCCTAAGTGCGCCTTTGTTTTTTTGGCGCTGACTCCATTTGTAGGGCACGAAAAGCTTGAGACCTTGTTTGGTAGTAAAAACCTGTTGCTTGATCCGGCACTGGAGCCGATTTACCGGCAACTGCTTGGCATTGAGGGTGATAAACCGCTGGAATGTGTCGGCGAAATCAAAGAATCGCGTGCCGCCATGCGCCAGGCCCAGCAGCAGTATCCGGAACTTAGCAAATATGAATTTGAACTGCCCGAAGATTACAGCTACAAAACCCTCGGCCCCCACGAAATGCCCGAAGAAGTGTACGAGCTATTTATAGAAAGGGTTTCTGATGTCTGACGCGGGTATTGAAAAATTGGGCACATATTTGGAGGGTTGGACACAAACTGCGCCCAGGACAGATGAAGTTGACAACGTAACTTTAGATGCTATGGATGCCCTTATTGAAGCTGGCATGGTCCAGTATAAGACCGAGAGTTGGGATTTTAAGCTTCATGAAAAACATCCGGATGCCCCAAAAGCCCAATTCAAGCTAATGACACGAGAAGCTCCGGGAGTAGACACTGACTCTGCCTATTACGACCGATTTACTCTGCCTTCCGTATTACAAGCTGGAGAGGTGAGCAGACTTGACAGGGTTAGGTACGTGCTTGGCTATCCTAAGGCAGGCACTCCGATTGCAAAAGCGTTTGTTCGTTTGGCAAGCCTAGAACTCGGAATTGACTTAACTCAGCTAGAGCAAGAAAAAATCGACCATGCTGATGGTAAACGGCAACTGGGAGACATAATTAGCGATTATGATGAGGGCGAATTAACTCTTTCAATTGATGATACAGCCATTGGTGGTGACACAAAAATAGAAGGCTGGCAAAAAGTTATAGAGCATAGGCTTGTTTATGCGGGGCTGGTTCTTATTGTTGAAAGAGATCCGCTCGGAACCGCTTTAATAAGAGAACGTACCGGAGCAGGAGTACACCCATCTATACATTGGTTGACTTTAGTCCA
>CAZUPM010000049.1:0-5169 GCA_964622365.1 uncultured Candidatus Saccharibacteria bacterium
CACGTCCGCGACCATTTTTAAAAAGATTATAGTATAATTTTCTATGACATGACTAAGGTTATCGGCTGCGAAGACTGTCCTTTATTTATTGAGTATAGGTCCAGAAATGAGCACCCGCATGAACTTGATAAGCTAACGGACACTATCGCACCGAATGCCACAAAAAATACAAAGATGCAAAATCGTAGAGTCAGTTCGGCAATTTTTCAGGGATTAGTAAGCGGCAGACCAACTTGCCCGGGAATTAAGAAAAGAACTTTCCGTGGCCATCGCATCGCAGGAGCTTACCTCGGCGACGATAGTATAAGAGCTGGCATGAATACGTGCAAGAATCCCTTTGCGCAAAGTGACGAATTTTTCGAATTGACAGAACAAATTAACCGAGGCGAGCTGACTAAAGTAGACAAAGAAGAAAAAGCGGCACTCGGTCTGTCGTTAGAAGAATACCCATTAGACGAGCCAATACGTTTTAGAGAATTGTCGTTAGTAAGTAAGGTAATCGCTGGAGCTATAGCAGCCGTCGGTATATTAGCTGTTATAGAAGGGCTACAGAATCACCACTAAGTTAGGCCGAGCTCGAAGTGCTCGGTATTTAAAATAGCCAGGCCGAGCAAGATGATGAGCGGCGCGGTGTTCGGGTCGGTAGCTAGTCCGGTATAAAATCCGCCAAGTCCTTGGCCAATCAACCAGAATATTAATGAGACGATTACCCCAAAGCAAATAGCTGCTGTCCTGAACCATCTGGGTGCCAGCGCGAGCACGCCAATAACAGATTGGACGATTACTAATACCGCAATAAGCCAGTTGCCGGTGTGCTGAAGAAAATTGGCGACATGGAGATTGAGCGAAGCCAACCAGCCCGGCGCTCCGGCCGCCATGCCGCCGATCATCGAGGATAGTTCGTAAGTGGCGTTTTGGCCGCCGTTAAGTTGCAGCACTGCCCCGCCCAGCCAAATCGCTGCCCACACGAACGCCAGCCAGCGAGCCGGGCTTCTTTCTTGCGATTTCGCCGGCCAAACCCCGCCGGAAATTATAGAATAAAGCGCGGCGGCGCCCGGCGCTCCCATGAGCAACATAGCCTGACCGCTAGCCAACCCACCTAACGCTTCGCCAAAGTACCAGACCAATAAGCCCCATACGATTGAGGCGGCCAGGCCTAATTTGACTGTCCTCTTCCATAATATTAGGGCGCCAATACTAAGCTGAGCCAAGGCTATCAGCGCATCAAAGATTGCCGGGTGTGTCAAAAAAATGCGAATGGCTAAGTGTATAGGCCCATGCACAAACTCTGGCTGTCCTTGGGCGGCCGGCGCTATTACTTTATCCATGAAGTTGGCTGTAAACATTTGGGGTTGAAGCTGTAGCGCACCGTCCAGCAGCCATAAAATCCCCAGTGCTACCTGAATATTGCGCCGGGTGATTTTTATTCGTAAGTCATTGAGCATAACCATTAACACTCTAGCACTTTTAGCCTAGTTAGCAGTAGTCGCCGATTGCCATAAGTGTTATAGTAGAAGCAAAGATTACTTAGGGAGTATCTGAGTCTTTGAATAGAAAGATGAGTAAAAAACAAAGGTTTGTTGCGGCAGCATTTTTTTTGCTAGTAGCTTTGGCCATTATAACTTGGTATCTGAGCCGGACTAACATCCCCGTGCTGGAACCGGCCGGTCAAGTCGGTTTTAAAGAGCGCCAGCTGCTTTTTATTGGCCTGCTGCTTTCGGCCATAGTGGTCATACCTGTCTTTGCTATGGCAATCGGCATTGCCTACAAATATCGTGAGAGCAACCATAAGGCCAAAAAGTACAGCCCGGACTGGGACCATAGCCGGCTGTTTGAAGGATTGTGGTGGGGCGTTCCGGCAGCCATCATACTTGTACTTTCGATAATTACCTGGCAAAGCTCGCATGCCTTGGACCCTTATAGGGCTCTAAGTTCTACAACCGAGCCTTTGACCATACAAGTCGTGGCACTGGACTGGAAGTGGCTGTTTATCTATCCAGCCCAGCACATAGCTAGCGTCAATTTGGTGGAGTTTCCAAAAAATACCCCATTGAATTTTTTGATAACTTCCGATACCGTCATGAATTCATTTTGGGTGCCGCAACTTGGCGGTCAAATATACGCGATGCCCGGCATGAGCACGCAGCTGCACCTGATAGCGGATAAGACGGGGAGCTTTTACGGTTCGTCCGCCAATATTTCTGGTAGAGGATTCGCGAGTATGACTTTTACAGCCAAGTCGGTGGCTGGTGCCAATTTTAGCAGTTGGGTCAGAGACGCTGGCTATTCAACAGCCCAACTGACTATGTCCGCCTATAAAAAATTAGCCGCGCCGAGCGAGTCCAATCCCGTAACGTACTACTCCAATGCGCCGTCTGGCCTATATGACCAGCTGATTATGAGTTACATGACCCCGGCGTCTGGAGGGGGCTCTACCAAATCAGCCCCGCTTAACCAACCGGCAACAACTAGATTACAGGGGATGTACATGTGATGATAACGTTCGCAGGATGGTTGGGGCGGTTGAATATACATGTGTTCCCGCACGACAAAGTTACGCTTTTCGCCGGCATAGGTATGGTCGCGGGAGTGCTGGTAGTGCTAGGCCTCACCACCTTTTACAAAAAGTGGCCGTGGCTATGGCGCGAATGGCTAACTACCACAAACCATAAGCGGATCGGCGTGATGTACATTATTGTAGCTACGCTTATGCTGGTCCGTGGTGGCACCGACGCGCTGATGATGCGCGCCCAGCAGGCCACGTCGGTCGGGGTCCATCAAGGCGTGCTATCGGCCAGTACATTTCAGCAAGTGTTCTCGGCGCACGGCACTATAATGATATTTTTCGTAGCCATGGGCTTTATGTTCGGCATTATTAACTTAGTATTGCCTCAAATGCTGGGCGCGCGCGATGTCGCTTTTCCGTTTATGAATGCTACCAGCTTTTGGATGTTTACAGCCGGCATGGTCTTAGTTAACCTGTCATTGATAATTGGAGATTTTTCCGCGGCTGGCTGGCTGGCTTATCCCCCGCTTTCCGAGGCTAAGTATAGCCCGGGGGTGGGCGTGGATTATTGGATATGGAGCCTGCAGATTGCCGGCATCGGTTCGCTGATGAGCGGCATTAATTTTATCGTGACGATCTTAAAGATGCGTGCACCCGGCATGACGCTTATGAAAATGCCCATGTTCGCCTGGAGCGTGTTCGGAGCCATGTCTTTAGTCGCCTTTGCCTTTCCGATTTTGACTGCGACTTTAGGGCTGCTATTTTTGGATAGGACCATTGGAACACACTTTTTTACGGCTGGCGGCGGCGGCAACGCCATGATGTACGTTAATTTAATCTGGGCCTGGGGCCATCCTGAAGTTTATATTTTAGTCTTGCCGGCCTTTGGCGTGTTTAGCGAAATTGTGCCGACTTTTAGTCGTAAGCGACTGTTTGGTTACAAATCGATGGTTTGGGCCATCTGGGCTATAGTTACCCTAAGTTTTACCGTCTGGTTGCACCACTTCTTTACGATGGGCGCGGGCGCGAACGTTAACGCCTTTTTTGGCATCATGACTATGATAATAGCGGTGCCAACCGGAGTTAAGATTTTTAACTGGTTGTTTACGATGTACCGTGGCCGTATTCGTTTTGCCAGCCCGATGATTTGGTTCATGGGTTTCATCTTCTTATTCACGATTGGCGGAGTGGCCGGTGTGCTGATGGCTGTGCCACCGATTGATTTTCAAGTGCATAACAGTCTGTTTTTGGTAGCGCATTTTCATACCATGATTGTCAGCGGCGTGCTGTTCGGATACTTTGCCGGCCTTACTTACTGGTTCCCTAAGATTTTTGGGTTCCGGCTTAACGAGCGGCTTGGCAAATATGCCGCCTGGCTTTGGATAACTGGTTTCAGCTTGGCTTTCTTCCCTCTGTACATACTTGGTTTGATGGGAGCGACGCGCCGACTCGACCATTACGCCGCCAACCTTGGTTGGCAGCCGCTATTTATTGTGGCCGGTATAGGCGCCGCCATAATTGCCGTGGCTGTAGCGACTCAAATTTTGCAGCTTGTGGTCAGCATAGTCCGGCGCGAGCAGTACCGCGACAATACCGGCGATCCTTGGGATGCGCGGACGCTGGAATGGTCGACCGCCTCACCGCCGCCATTTTATAACTTCGCTCGTATTCCGGTGGTGCACGAACGTGATGCTTTTTGGGCAATGAAGCGATCGTCCAAAAACCGCTCGATTACGCCAGCTGAACCATTTTATGAAAAAAAGAATACAGGCGCGGCTATAATCTTAGCTGGCTTTGCTTTGGTTTTTGGATTTGCCGCAGTCTGGCATATATGGGCGCTATTCGCCGTTGGATTGGCGGGTGTGCTGGTGACGCTCATAATTCATCTTAATAATGACCATGATGAGCGGCTAGTTACAGTAAGGGAGATTGAGCAGACAGAGGCAGCCATCGCTGCCAGGAGACAGTTCGCATGAGCGACGTCGTGGCTACCGCCGGTAAAATAACGCGCGTTAGCGAGCGTAAAGAGTCCAATAATAAAAAATTCCTGGGCTTTTGGGTCTATATAATGACGGATTGCGTGTTGTTCGCCAGCCTGTTCGCGACTTACGCGGTGCTTCGCAATAATACATTTGGCGACCCAGGCGGCAAACAATTGTTTAGCCCTTCGTACGCGCTGGTTGAAACTCTAGTGCTGCTTACGAGTAGCTTCACCTGTGGCTTGGGACTTTTAGCGGATCGGCGGCGCAACCAGCGATTGGTGCTGGCATTCTTTGCAGTGACTTTTTTGCTTGGCCTGACTTTTTTGGGTATGGAACTACACGAATTCCGTAACCTGATACTGAGTGGTGACAGTTGGCGACGCAGTGGATTTTTATCGTCGTTCTTTACGCTAGTCGGCACTCATGGCCTGCACATAACCAGCGGGTTGGTCTGGATGGCTGTTATGATGGCCCAAATAGCCAGGCGTGGTTTAACGCAAGGCTTGATCAGGAGGTTAACGATGCTAGGTTTGTTTTGGCATTTTTTAGATGTCATCTGGATATTTATTTTTACTATCGTCTACTTGATGGGAGTACAATAAAATGAAAAATGAAGCTCACAAGACAGCCTCAAAAAGCAATCCAGAGCATGGGAGTGTGAAAACATACGCAATTGGATTT
>CAZUPM010000050.1:0-4995 GCA_964622365.1 uncultured Candidatus Saccharibacteria bacterium
ATTGTTGATCTGAGGCTGCGAATCGGCATCACTTAAGTAAACCGAAATGTTAATTTTATCCGTTATCTGGTTGATGGTGTTATTAAAGGTAGCATTAGCCACGACCGAGAACAAAATGATGGTCAGCGTCACTACCATCACGGCTATGGCCGCTGCAGCCAATGACAGGTTGCGCGTAAAGTTGACCGCACCGGTTCGGCAAACTCTAAAAAACGTTAACAACTTGTGGCGCTTCATAGATTAAAGTTTGTATTCGGCGTTGGCGCGGTCGCTGGTAATCTTGCCATGGCTGATGGTCACGACGCGCCGCTTAAGTTTATTAACTATATCCTGATTGTGCGTGGTCAAAAGCACGGTGGTACCGAAGCGGTTGATTTTTTCCAATACTTTGATTACGTCCCAGGCATGTTTAGGATCCAGGTTGCCAGTCGGCTCATCGGCAATCAAAATCTTCGGCTGGCGAACCACAGCCCTGGCAATGGCTACGCGCTGGCGCTCACCGCCCGAAAGTTCCAGCGGCATGTTATTCTCTTTACCCTTTAGATTAACTATGTCCAGAACTTTTGGCACGGTGTGTTCGATTTCGTGGCCAGAAAGGCCGACGATTTCCAAAGCGAAAGCGACGTTTTCGAAAACCGTGCGGTTAGGCAGCAGCTTGAAGTCCTGGAAAACCACGCCGATTTTGCGGCGCAGCGTTGGTATGTCTTTTTCATCCAGCTTGTCGTAATCAATACCGCCGACGATAATTTTGCCGCTGGTCGGTTTTTCTTCCCGGGTTAGCAGGCGCAGCAACGTGGTTTTACCGGCGCCGCTTTGGCCGACAACAATAACGAACTCCTTGGGCTCAACATGTAAGTTAATCCGATCCAGCACCGACCCCATGCTTTTGTTATAGGTCTTAGTTACCCTATCAAGCAGAATCATTATGGATATTATAGCAAAAGCGTTACGTAGTTAGATAGCTATATTTTCAGGTCGGGGGCGTCCATGGTAATTTTGTCACCGGGTTTGACTTCTTCCTTTAAAATTTTGTCGGCCACGACGTCTTCCACTGCCCGCTGCAAAACGCGGCGCATCGGCCGGGCGCCAAGACGCGGATCGTAACCGGCCTGCACGATTTTCTGGGCGGCCGCCGGCGTCAGTTCTACTGCAATCTTTTTATCGGCCAGATTGCCGTTGACTTCTTTCATCATGATGGCTACGACTTGCAGTAATTCCTCTGGTTTAAGTGGGCGGAACAGCACGATTTCGTCAAAGCGGTTTAAAAGCTCTGGCTTGAACTGGTTGCTGCTAATCAGCTCGTCGGTAAAGGCTTCTCCGAAACTTTCCAGGCTTTCGCCTTTTTCTATACGCTGGCGGATGGTATCGGCGCCGGCATTGGAAGTGGCGATTACGATGCAGTCTTTAAACGAGGCTGCCCGACCAGCCGTATCGGTCAGCTGGCCCTCGTCCAACAACTGCAGTAGCAGGTTTAGGACATTCGGATGCGCTTTTTCCACCTCGTCTAGCAGCAGCACGTTAAAAGGCTGTTCGCGCACGGCCATGATGAGGCTCTTCGACTCGCCGCTACCATCGCTCAGCAGGCGCTTGACGTCATCGGCCTGCTGGTATTCGCTCATATCTATACGTACCATGTTGGATTCGGATTTAAAGTAAGACGCCGCCAGGCTTTTGGCGAGCTCGGTCTTGCCGACGCCCGTCGGGCCTAAAAACAAAAAACTGCCGATTGGCCGCTTAGGATTGGCCACTCCGGCGCGGTTACGTTTTAGCGCCGCGGCCACCACGCTAACTGCATGCGTTTGGTTGATCATGCGCTCGTGGATCTTATCTTCTAAATGTATTAGCATGTCTGCCTCCACCGGCTCGGCGCTGCCTACCTTGACGCCGTGGGTTTGTTCGATCGCCTGGTCTACGGAAGTGGCAGTGACCACACCCTGCTCGCCATGCGACAAGGCTTGCTCCAAAAGCGTTATTGCTCTGCCGGGGTAAGCAGTTTCCTGCTCGTAGCGGCCGCTCAAACTGTAAGCGGCTTTGAGCGCATCGTAAGATATCAAAACCTTATGTTGCCCTTCAAAATTGAGCGCCGTGTCTTCCAACACCCGCATGACGTCGGGCTCGGCCGGCTCGCTTAAAACCACCGGCGTCAATAGCGCCGCGAAGGCCGAGCGCTCGGATTTGAGTTTTTGGAAATCGTTGGGAGTTAAGGCCATTATCAGCTGCACGGCATGGGATTGGACTATGGAAAGCAAGATCTGGGTGATGTCAAACTCGCCCGGACCGTTTTCAAAAAACAGCTGGGCGTCGTCCAAAAACAAAATTATGTGGCCGGCATGGTTGGCCTCGCGCATCAAGGCCATCACGATAGCTTCTAATTCGCCCGGACGCCGGGCGCTGGAAATTATGGCCGCAGGGTTTAGCGATATTAGCTGCCGATGTTCCAAGTTGGGGTTGCGGTTTTCGGCAAGCAGCAGCTGGGCCAGCGCGTAAACGTGGCTGGTTTTGCCGATGCCGGTTTCGCCTACCAGCGCTACAGCTGTTGAGCCTTGGGTAAAGGCTTCTTTCATGGCCGCCACGCCCGGCGACTTGGTCAAAGAGCCAAAATGCCCGCCGCCTTGTTCGATCGCAAGGCTGATATTAATGCCAAACTGGTTAAGCCTTGGCGTGAAGCCGTGCGCCCAGTCGCGGCCGATACCGCCAAAGTACGGTTTTTCGGCCCGCATACGTTTAAGCGCGCGGCCTAGCCATTGGGCTACTTCTTCGACGTCATCAGCGCCGAGTTTTAGCTTGGTCAGCAGTGGTTGGATAGATGGCGAACACAGTAGCGAGGCCGCCACATGGCCGGGTTCGATCGTAGCGCAGCCAGCTTTATGGGCCAGCTCTCCTGCCTTGGACCAAACGGCGGTCACATCGGCTTCGTTATCACTCAAGGTTGATTCAACCGTCTCCAGCAGCAAAAGCAGGCGATTAGTAATAAAAGCGGCTTGCCAATGCCCACCCATGGCCTGCCAAACGGACTTGGGAGTCAGGACCTGGTCCTTTTTTAGCCTAGCTAAAACCTCACGGTCCAGTTGACCGGTAAGCGCTTCGCTTTCCGGCGGCAAAGGTTTAAGATTTTGCAGATACCAAGCAGCGAACATCAGACAAAAAAGCCCCAGCGCTGTAACCAGTAAGCCGGCCCGGGCAGGTCCTATATATATAAGAGTAAGGCCGATCAGTATCAATACTATGATTAAGCCAATCAAAAACTTACTACCTATTGGGCTAAGCGCTTTAGCCAACCTAGCTTTGCGGGCACGTAGCGAATTAAGATCAACCTTACCGTCCATCACACTACGCCCCAGACCAGCAAGATGAGGGCGGCTGGCGGCACCAGCGGCCATAAAACCAGCCCGACGATGCCGCTGATGGCGACAACCAGCATCATTAAGCCGGCAGCTACCAGCACCAAAATCCTGACCGCAAAACCAACCAGCCGACTAATAAGATTATCAATCAAGGCCTGGAAGTGTGCGTCTATACCTGTGCCGGCGCTGCTGGTAATCCGTTTCCAGGGCGCGAATAAAGTCGCTAACAAGCTCGGCACCGAAAAAGCATGGGCTGTTTTCGCTAGCCGGCGTTTTATTGCATCTACCAGGCCGGCCCAGCCGCGCGTGTACCACCAAGAGAAAAATTCCAGTGCCAGCATAACCGTTATTGTACCACCAGCCCGATAAAAACCGTTAAGTTATTATGGAATCGAGATAGGCGGAGATCAAGTCATCGAGGTTGCCGTTGAGGAGGCCGTCGACGTCGCTGGTTTCATATTTGGTTCGCAGATCTTTGACCTGCTTGTACGGATGAAGCACGTAGCTGCGGATTTGGTTGCCCCACTCCGCCGACTGGTTTGGCCCTTTGAGGCCGCTTAGTTTTTCTTTATGCTGCTCCAGCTGGAGCCCCGCCAAGCGGGAACGTAAAACAGTTAACGCGGTTTCTTTGTTTTGCAGTTGGCTGCGTTCATTTTGGATTGCCACGCTGATGCCCGTTGGAATGTGCGTGACCCGTACAGCGCTGTCGGTCGTGTTAACGCTCTGGCCGCCGTGGCCGCCACTGCGAAAGACGTCTACGCGCAAGTCTTTATAGTCCAGTTCCAGCTCGTCCGGCCGGCTGACCTTTGGCATTGCCTCCACTTTGGCAAAGCTGGTCTGGCGTAAGTGATCGGCGTTGAACGGGCTCAGTCGCACTAACCGATGAACACCGTGTTCCCCCCTTAACTTGCCGTAAGCAAAAGGTCCATCAATCTCAATTGTAACGCTTTTAAGGCCGGCTTCATCGCCAGTAGACTCTTCTAGGGTTGTAACTTTTAGGCCGGATTTTTCGGCCCAGCGCACGTACATCCTGAGTAACATTTGTGTCCAATCCTGGGCGTCAGTTCCGCCGGCACCGGCGTATAAGCTCAGTATGGCATCGTGGTCGTCGTATGGCTCAGAAAACTTCAACACAAACTTTTCAGCTTCGAAAACTTCCCTCCTGCTTTCTAGTTTTTTTGTGAGCTCTTCCTTTAGGGTGGGATCGCCTAGCTTTATCAATTCTATTATTTCTTTAATGTCAGATTGATTTTGACGCCAAGGTTCAAGCCTAGCTTCAAGGCCAGCTCGTTCGCGAAGAATGTTTTGAGCTTTATTATTATTTTGCCAGAGAGCAGGATCATTTGATTGCTTATCCAATGCCGATTTGCGACGCTCCAGTTTATCAATACCAAGACGATCGACGGCCTTACCGATCTGTTTTTGCAACTCTAGTGCTTCAGCTAAGAGTTGGTCCATAACTCAATTATACCCGTTGCAGTTCAATGCTTTTGCCAAAGTGGAGCCAGCTGCGCTTGCAGGTCGCGGGCAAAGTCGATGCCACAGTTGCCCAGTATGCCGAGACCCCACAACCCTTCGCTAAACATAGCCCTGGCAACATCCACCATAGCCTCTTTGGTGACCGCCTGGATGCGCTTGGGAACCTGGTAAT
>CAZUPM010000051.1:0-4763 GCA_964622365.1 uncultured Candidatus Saccharibacteria bacterium
ATTGGCGCGGTTGCCTTTGCCAAGCCCTCAGCAACTTGTTCGGAATTATCTTTTAGCCTAAACCACGGCACTATAGTCACGTGCAGGGGCCATTTTGAAAATTGCTTGCCTACTTTTTGCGGATTCACGAAAGCACAAACCAGCCGGTCGCCTGGCATCATGGCTAGTCCCTAGATCGTTCCAGGTATTCGCCAGTGCGGGTATCGACTTTGACCACATCGCCGGTTTTGATAAACGCTGGCACTTTGATGTGCAGGCCAGTTTCTAGTTCGGCGTCTTTCAGCACGCTGCTGGTAGTATCACCCCTCACCACATTCTCTGTATAAGTAACTTTTAGCGGCACATTTTTGGGCAGCTCTACATTAGTCGGTCGGCCGCTAAAAAACTGCAACGTAACTCGATCACCTTCCTTAATGTAATCTGTTAACTCTTCGACTAAATTAGACTGTACTGCGAATTGCTCAAAGCTTTGCTCATTCATAAAGTAAAACATCGTACCGTCATTGTATAAATATTGCACGGTTTGATTGGTAACGTCCGCGCTATAAAGTTGTTCATTGCCTTTGAAGGTTTTTTCCAGCACCTTGCCATCGAGCAAACTTTTGATACGCACGTTTACGATCGAGCCGCCGCGGCCCATGACTTTTTGCTTGTAATCAATCACGCGGAACGGCTCACCATTCCATTGGAAAAGCGTACCTTTTTTAAGTTCCGTGATACTCAAAGTCATACTATTGAATCCTCCGGCAACCTTTCAAGCAAGAATCTAGCGGTCTTTACTACATCATCTCGCCGCAATAACTCCACTAATGCGTAACGCTCCGTACCAATTCCTTCATAAACAGCAAACTCTGATTCCGGAATATCCGTACCAAATACGCTAGCTGACACAGCTACATTATGGCCGCCATGACCTTCAGGAACTTCACTTTTCAAGAGCAACCTAAACGTTAAACCCCCTAATGCTAAAGAAGTCTCTTCGGCCAATTCACGTCGTGCTGTTTCTTCTGCACTCTCGCCAGCTTCGCAGTGACCACCAAACATACCTATTTGCAAACGGCTTGTGGGTGCTTCCCCGTCTCTTCTTTGAAACGCATACGTTCCATCTAGGTAGCGCGGTAAAACTAAAGCTAGCTCTATCATTCTTATTTAATTGTTTGCTACAAATGGCAGCAGCGCGATGTGGCGGGCTCGTTTGATAGCACGAGCTAATTGCCGTTGCTGACTCTCGGTTAAGCCAGTCTTTTTGCGTGTTTCGATTTGCCCGTAAACATTAACGAAACGTTGCAATGTTTTAACGTCTTTGTAGTCAAAATACGCTACGTCTTCTCTCTGTCTAAAAATCTTCACCATAATAACTCCTTTCAGTGATTAGTTTACAGTTTGTAGTTTATAGTCAGCTTATGTTTACTTCACTATCAACTACTCACTAAAAACTAGAATGGAATGTCATCCAAGTTAATTGGTTCGTCGACGTCTTCAATCGTCACGTCGTCCTCGTCAGCCTTTTTGCTGGGTTTGGGCTTGGAAGACGCATCGCCTGGAGAGCGGCTGCTCATACCGCTACCGTCATCTCCGCCGCCGCCACGGCTATCCAAAAATGTCACGTCGCTAGCGACAACTTCCACCTTGCTGCGCTTGTTGCCATCCTGCTCCCAGCTGCGGCTTTGCAAACGGCCTTGCACCAAGCAGCGCCGGCCTTTGGTTAAATATTGGCTGACTCGTTCGGCTAAATTGCCCCAAGCTACGATATCGATATAATCGGTGGCTTCCTGCCACTCGTCGTTCTGGCCTTTGTAAGCCCGGTTCAGCGCCAGGCTAAAACTGCAGACGCTTTGCCCATTGGGGGTTTGGCGCAGTTCCGGATCTCGCGTGAGATTGCCCATTAAAATTACTTGGTTTACACTCCTTGCCATATTCTCGCTCCTTAGTCGCTAGTTACTAGTTTACAACTGACAGCTGACAGTTAAAAGACATGGTACTGTCGCCCACTTATAGTTTGCTATAAACTGCTGGCTCCTTTACTATTCTTCAGTTGATTCATCGGTTTCAGCAGTCTCTCCCCGTTCGGCCACCCGCTTGGCGCGAGCGGCTTTAGCCGCTTCAGCTTTGGCGATGGCTTTAAGATCGGGCCGTACTATCAAAAAACGGATTACTTCATCAGTTATATTCAGCGCAGCTTCTACCTTTTTAACATTCTCGCCAGGTAACTCAACTGCGTAGAAAACGTACACAGCGGCTTCGTGCTTTTTAATCGGATAAGCCAGCTTGCGCTTACCCCAATTGTCCGTCTTAGTGATTTTGCCACCATTATCCGCCAGTATTTTTTCGACCCGGCCGCTAGCTTTTTCCAGATCAATTTCCAAATCCGGATCATATAAAATAGCAAGTTCGTATTGGTTCACTTAAACCTCCATCGGTTAAAAGCCCGCGCATCTAAAGAAATCGTGAGCTAAGGGTTTATTTCGGTTTAATTATAGCTTTAACCGGTGTATTTTACAAGCCCCATTCCTTGCGGTAAGAAATATCGTAAGCCGCCTCTTGCCTTTTTTTAGCTATAAACCTTAGGCCGAATATGGCTGTCACGACTATAGCGCCTATTATTAGCAAAACTACCAAAAGGCCTATCCACCAAGGCGCGTGAGCCGTTTCACCCATCGCAATAAAGCTATAGCCATTGGTAAGGCTAAAGCTGGCCGTGCGGTTAGCTGCGTTGGTTGTTGCCGTCATAGCGCTCCAGTGTTGAGACACGGTTACCTGACCATAATAGGCAAGGTTTTTGTACTTATTGAAGGTTGGGTTAGCCGTGTTAATTGTTATTTGTAAGGGTTTTGCATAACTTTGGACTATAGAGCCGCTTTGAGTCTTGCAGCTAACCGTGTAAGGCCCGGCAACCGGTATGTAATTTTTGACATCCGGGCTGGCCAGGATGGGGTTGATAGCCAGGGCACAGGCGGCTGTCTGGTCTAGCGCACCTTTCGGTATCACGGCCGTAGCTATACCGCCGGGCGCCTTAAGCGTTGTGCTTTCAAGCGGACCGGCATTGGCTGTAAAGCCGGAAGTTGTGATATCGGCATAAGCGTACCCAGAGGTACCGCTACTATTTTTAGCGGTCAAACGATATAAATAGTGGGTGCTAAAGTTCGCGTAAAGGTCGGTAAAGAATGTGTTTTGTATATCTTTACTTAAAATCTGCCAGCTACCGCCATTGTCAGAAGAACGGTCCAGCTCATACGAGCTAACAGCCGATCCGCTCTGTGGCGAGTCCCATGTCAGGTTAACCACAACGCTATTTTGGTCGGTACTGGCCGTAAAGCCCGTAGGCGTGTTCGGCGGAGTGGAGGTAGATTGATTACCCTGAGGCGACAACAACAATTGGCTATTGCCAGTATTGCCCGCGGCGGCGGCGCCTACGTTATTTAAGTTTTGGCCAGCCGAGCTAGAGCCGGAGCTAGATCCGGTGTTACCAGCTGGCGAAAAGGAAGAGCCACCGCCAGAAGACCCCCCTGTATTACCGGTTGGGACGCTGCCGTTCGAGCCTGAGCTGGCGCCGCCGGAGCTACCCGAACCACCTGAGCTTGGGCAGGAACTGGTTTGGGTTGTAGCAGTATTTGAGGTTGAGGTGCCCGCAAAAGACGTGCCGGAATCGCCTTCCACTGCGACTACTTTAGCTTCATAAGTCGTGCCACAAGCAAGGCCAGATAAGCTTGCGCTGGTTCCCGTAGTGGAGCCGCTGGTATAGGATCCGAAGTTATTAGAAGAATACTGCCAAGCATAAGAACTTATATAGTCCGAATTACAGCCAGGAGTCGAAGCGGACCAGGAAAGGTCCACGGCGGTCTGGCCAGAAGAAGAGACGCTTAATACGGGTGCCGACGGCGTGTGGGAAGAACATGTACTGCCTCCGCTTGTCCCGCTGCTACCGCCAGAGCCACCCGATGGAGGATTAATTGTTAGCGTTACATAGACTGAGCCAGAAGTAACTTCAAACTCGCATTCCGATGAATAGCACGTGGCTGTCCCGGAATAACTACCGCCTGTGAGCGACCACCCACCGTACGTATAGCCGCTAGGGACGCTTTGATCAATTTCAAGGCCCACCGGGTTATTGGGCGGGTTACCAAATTGGTAGCCATCACAAGTCGTCGTCCCGTTATAGGTGGCATAGAACGGCTGGGCCGCGCCACCATTACAATAACCGAACTGATTATATAAAGAGGTTAATTCTACGCTGCCACTCAACCCGGGGGCGGAGACGGTTATGTAAACATAGGTATCTACAGGCGGAGTTTGGGCGGAGGCCGTAGAGGGCGACTGTATACGCCACAACAGGCCGCATGATATAGCAAGAGCTGCTATTAAAAGCCCGGCAAGCGCATGATGCCAGCGCAATTTATTAAGCACAGTGTCGCTTATTGATGTCCTTTTTGGTTGTGTCTGTTTTTTTAAGTCCATTCGCTTTTCTTATGGTTTGAACTTAACTTTAAGATACGGCTTTAAGGGATAATAGTCAATCTATTACACGGCTGAGTTAAGCTGCTTATTCGTTTTCGGCCAAGGTGCTGGCGGCAGGTCCTTCACCTACTGGGTACTCTCCGCCAAAAACATCATCCATATTGCTTACCAGCACCTCCCGCGGACGACTGCCATCAGCCGGGCTTATGATGCCTTGTTCTTCCATAGTTTCAATAAGACGCGCTGCCCGGCCGTAACCTATGCGCAAGCGTCTTTGCAACAAGCTAGTGCTGGCTTTACGTGCCTCT
>CAZUPM010000052.1:0-4713 GCA_964622365.1 uncultured Candidatus Saccharibacteria bacterium
TTTGATGGGGATCCTGGCCTGCATCAGCAATAGCGAACCGTGCCGGCCTATAACTACGATGTCGTTTTTGTATTTATCGTAACATTTTAGCATTGTACTGATTAGCCGCTGGTCGATGTCTCCGCTAAAGCCGCCGGTCGCCGATATAATTATGTATAGCTCTTTGTCTATGACGGTTTCGCTTTTCGTGCGACCAAACCTAAATAGGCTGTCGGCACGCAGCTGCCTGTAAATATTCCAAAGTTCGTCAAAGAATTTTTGAGCCTGAAGCACCTGGTTCTTGATTTGGGCTATACGCATGCTGGCCAGGCCTTCGAAAGCATTGGTCAAATGCACGATAGTAGACATGTCGGCTTGTTCGCGGGCTATATCTTGCAATTGCCTCATAGCCAAACCTCTCGTTTGGTGGCAGGTAGTAGACGGTAGGCAGTGAGTGTCTGCCTGATACCGTTAACTGGCATCCGTAGACGGTAGACCAGGTTCATTTGGTTTCCGCCTTTCGGGCCGGTTCGGTCGTCGCTGCCGACTTAAGCAGGCTTTGGGCTTTAAGTTCACTGCTGGCCCTGTTGAAGTCATCATCTGTTTTGATCTTAGAGCCGAGCGCGGCGACCTGGGATTTAAGTGTCGTAATATCGGGGGCTTCGGTAGAGGCCAGATGGAGTATGACATCAAGCACCAGCTGCTGCTGTAACAATGTATATGTTTCACCCGGTTTTTGGTTAAAGAGCTCATAAAGATGTTTGCCTCGCACGAGGTCGTTCTGGGCGGCGATGCCCATTTCTGAACCAAAATGGGCGTATTGGGCGGCTTGTTCGTAAGCCGCCAAAGTTTTGAGCAAATCGGCATTCTGCGTTTTTTGGCGTTGGTTTTGCCCGCGGCCGCCAACACGCGTAACGCTCAAGCCAACGTTAAGCGCCGGCCGCACCGTGTCTCGGAAAACTATCATGTCTAAAATCCATTGGCCGTCAGTAATCGACATGATGTTAGTTGGTAAGTAGGCGGTGATATCGCCGCCTGGTGTTAGAACAAGAGGCAGCGCAGTAAGAGTTTTGTGGTTTGCGGCCAGCTTACCAGCTCTCTCCAGAAGACTCGAATGCGCGTAAAACATATCCCCCGGATAACTATCCCGGCCTGGGCTGACTTCGCTTAAAAGGGCGATTTCGCGGTAAATCTGCGCGTGGCTGGTCAGGTCATCATAAACTATCAAGGCATCCTGGCCGGCCTTTTGCCAAAGAAACTCGGCTATAGCGCAACCAACATAAGGCGCCAGGTAGCTTAACACCAGCGATTCCGACATCATAGATACGACCACTACGGTATTTTTAAGCGCGCCGCTGGTTTCCAGCTGGGTTATTAATTGGTCGACGTCACTGCGACGTTTGGCAATCAATACGTACACCACCGCTATATCGGTGTTTTGTTGGTTGATGGCAATCTGGGTGGCTAGAGTGCTTTTGCCAACTTTGTTGTCGCCCAAAATAGCCAGGCGCTGACCGCGGGCTATAGGGAACAAGGCGTCGATTGAAGTCACTCCGGTTTCCAGCTGGGTATCTAGTAGCTCACGCTTGTATAGCATCGGTGCCGGAGCGAATACCGGCCAAACACCGGCCGTGGCAATCGGGCCTTTGCCGTCTAAGGGTTCACCTGTCACCGAAACCACCCGGCCTATAAAATCCTTGCCGACTTTGGTGACTAATTCGCCGTATTGTTCGACCACCGTCATGCCGGTTTTGATCGGGCTGGAACCCATATGCAGCACAACGACGTAGTCATCCAAAATATGGTGCACGTAACCTTTGCTGCCGTCTTCGAACAAAACTAGGGCCCGGCTATTAACCGGCTGCAAACCCTTGACGTGGACTAAAAAACGGTTAACCGCAACAACCTCGCCGATCGGCTTGCCGGCATTAACTAGCTGGTCCAGGTGCCGGTTATCCGACATGCTCACCCCTGGCAGAGCTGGCCTTTAAAAGCTCTATTAAATCAGACTGGTGGGCAATAAACTTGCGCCGAAGACTTAAATCAAACAAGCGGTTAGGTGTCCGTAGCACACAACCGGCGCCTACCATGGGCTCAAGGCCAATGCGAACCAGCAGCAGCGGATGGATATTGCCCCTAAACCAGCCAACTATCTTTTCCAAAAAAGCGGCCGAGGGGTCGTTAGCGAAACTGATATGTATGGTCGGGCCGTTTTGTTTAAGTCCGGTTAGGAATTTAGCCGCGTCCCGGCGCTCGCCAGGCTTATGAAGATCGATTTTATTTAAGGTTACGAAACTATCCAGCAGCTGGCTGGAACGCGGCAGATCCGGACTTTTGGCGCCCGGCTGACGGGAGGCGGCCTGCAGCAAAAAGTCGTCAACATCTTCCAGCTCACGCAGCAGCTTCGCTACGTCCGCCGGGCTAACGATCATAAACGGTAAACTAAATTCTTGTTTCGCCTGCTCATGAGCCATGCGTGACGTCCTCGGCTATCGCCTTTTTGTTAGCCTCCAGCTCATTCAAAATGAATTCCAACTGGTCGGTCAGATCGATCTGGTTGCCTATGGCTGTCATGACATAGTGGTTGATAACATCGGCCATGTTGATTTCAAACTGCTTAACAATACGTTCTTTTTCTTCGGTCAGTTCCTTTTCAATCTGGGAGCTCAAAATCCGCCGCTCTTCGTCAATGGCTTGATTGGTTTTATTGATGGAATTAAGCGCCAGTTGCTTGGCGTCCATAATCGACTGCTCATACTTGGCAAACTCTTCTTTGAGCTTGGAGGTTATTTCTTGCTTCATGTAATCGTTCAGCTGACTGGTCGTCAACCGCAGGTCCTGTTGCAAAAACATGGCATTGTCGCCGATTATTTTTTCGAAGTGCAGCCGCCCGCGGTTGCGCAGTTCTTCACGGAACTCATCATTAAAAATCTGCTCCACATCTTTTGAAGCGGCATCTTCGTAGGGGTGTCCCGGCTGGCCGGATTTGCCAGACTTGCCGCCAAGCTTGATGGCCAGCCAGACGAAAGCCGCGCCACTGGCGCAGATAGAAACGATTATCGCTGCCAACCACCAAACGTTCATGTTATCCCACCATAGCCTTTATTTTTTTTAAAACCTTAGTAATAAATATACTCCAAACAAACCGATTATAAAAACAATTAAGCTGGTTAGGGTCACTTGCACGAGGCTGCGGAATATTGATTTTTTAGAAAGCGGGTTGCGGCCTATGGCGATTATGCCGCTGCGAACGCCCGCGTAGAGCAAGCTACCCGATATAACCGCGCTTATAAGAAGTATCACTAAGCCTATATAGACGCGGGTCGCGCTGACAGGTTTACCCGATATGTTTTGACTGGCCCGCTGTAGAAATCCCGGAAGGCTCGAAGCGCTGCCTTTTTCTAGCGGGTTGCGGCCTACGCTTATACTGACGGCCACCTCTCCCAGTTGGACAGTTTGTTGATGGCCAGCCGAATTTTTAAGGGTGGTGGTGCCCAGCGCGTTGCTGCCGTCAAAGGTGCTGGTTGCCTTGCCTAAGATGGTGCTATCGCTACTGCCAGCCTTCATGCCAATGCCGCTGACGGATGATATGGTGATGTAATCGCCGATCCCAATGGCTCCGTCTTGGTCACTTACCAGCACGTCAGCCACACCGGATGTCGCAACATACGCCTGGTGTCCGCCGCTGGTAGACGACAGGCTAACCGGGCTCGAGTTCGGGCTAACCACGACTCCGAACATTTTGGTGGCATTGTTTTGGGTAAGCGGTTCGACCTGACCTGGATTCTTGGGCGTTTGTTGGACAATTACTCCTAGTTGCAGAGGCGCGGTGGTCGTGTAGCTTTGCAATACCGACTGGGCCGCAGCAGCGCCGCTAAAAAAAACAGAGGTTATTATAGTGATTAATACTGCGCCGCGAAACCGGCTAAATCGGTGCATCACCAACAGTATACCAGAGTAGCGCTAATGGTTTTACAAAAGCCCGGCCAGCGTTCGGACGGTTTCTCTTACATCGCTTTCGCTGGTAGTGCAGCCCATAGTAAAGCGCAGGCTGGCTTGGGCGTCGCTACGGCTTATACCCATGGCTTTAAGCACGTGCGATGGTTCTTCGCTGCTGGCACTGCAGGCTGAACCAGCCGCCGCCATAATACCCGCCTCGTCCAGCTTAAAAAGTAATCTCTCGTTGTCTTGGCCTGGCAATGTTATATGGACGTTATTGGGTAGCCGGTGCGTTAGCGAGCCGTTTATTATAGCGGCAGGCAATTGCCGTTTTACTAAGTCTAAAAAGAGTTTCTGCAGGCCGGCTAGGCGTAACGATTCGGCTTGGCGCAGGCTTTGGGACCTTTTTAAGGCTGCTGCCAGGCCGATAACTCCGGCTATGTTTTCGGTGCCGGACCTTAAGCCTCGCTCCTGGCCGCCACCTAAAATCTGAGGCTCCAGTAATACGCCGGCTTTAGCAAACAACACGCCGGATTGTTTTGGCCCATAGATTTTGCCGCCGTTAACAGTCATTAAATCCACGTCAAGCCGCGCCGCATGTAGGTCAAGATAATTGCCGGCTTGGGCGGCATCGGTGTGCAGGTACAGCGGCCGGTCAAGCCCCGCCCGGCGACGATCTTTTTTAATTAAATCGAGCGCCCGAGCCAGCTCGGGGATTGGCTGGATCGTGCCAACTTCGTTGTTGGCGTACATCACGCTCACCAACACGGTTTTGTCATCAATATGTTTAAGCAA
>CAZUPM010000053.1:0-4699 GCA_964622365.1 uncultured Candidatus Saccharibacteria bacterium
ATCAGACCTTTTATGGTATCGGTCGTAGGTAAAGCTGAGTTTGGACCTAAACGCAACCGGCCGGCGCATCTGCTGGAGCCGGCCGAGTTTTTAGAGCTAGAGCGGCGAGTGCGCAACTATCTGCATCAAAAGCGGGCTTGGCTGGTAGACGAAACCACTAAAAAGCCCAGGCTGTTTGTGCCGCATGTGACTTTTCAGGACGGTGAACATTTAACTGAAAGCAGTCAACTTTTTTGTGACCGATTGTTTATAGTTGAGCAAAAAGGTGAATACAAGGAATTGGTCGGCGAGGTTACTTTAAATGAATAGACAGCGGCTTGATACAGAACTGGTAGCGCGCGGATTGGTAGAAACAAAGCGTAAAGCCGAAGGTCTGATTATGGCCGGTCTGGTGAAGGTAGACGGTAAACTTATAGACAAGGCCGGCTATTTTATAAAGCCCGAAGCCGAAATCTCGGTCAAACCGTTGCCCCGGTATGTCTCGCGCGGTGGCGAAAAGCTAGCTTCGGTGTCAGGTAAGCTCAAACTTAATTTTAAAGGTAAGGTTGTTTTAGATGTCGGCTCTTCAACGGGCGGCTTTACCGATTACGCGCTGCAACATGGCGCCAAAAAAGTTTACGCTGTCGATGTCGGTACTGGCCAGCTGGATTACAGGCTTAGAAACGACAAGCGCGTGATGGTAATGGAGCGGACCGACATCCGTGACATTAAGGAGCTGCCGGATAAGCCTGGCTACGTGGTTATTGATGTGTCTTTTATTTCGCTGGAGCGTATTATGCCGACCGTCGTCGGTCTGATAGACGAAAAAACAGTCGTGGTAGCAATGGCCAAGCCGCACTTTGAGGCCGATTATGTCACAGCTTCCAAGCACAAAGGCGTTATCAAAAACGACACCGTCCGTCGGGAAATACTCAAGAACGTTGAAGTTTTTTTGCGTCGTTGGTTTGCGGTAGTCGACAAAGCTGATTCCAGCGTTCCGGGGCGCAAAGGCAACATCGAGCGTTTTTATAGCTTAAGAAGTTTGCCAGCTAAGCG
The DNA here is from genome assembly GCA_964622365.1 of uncultured Candidatus Saccharibacteria bacterium. Taxonomy (GTDB): domain Bacteria; phylum Patescibacteriota; class Saccharimonadia; order Saccharimonadales; family UBA4665; genus CAZUPM01. The sequence continues at coordinate 1,036 of CAZUPM010000053.1, forward strand.
GTAGGCTAATATACTTATTGCTGGATGCAATACTTTAAGAGTCGTTCGGCGGCCGGTGAGATGCTGGCAGATCAAATAGAAGCCCGATATCACCACACCAATTGCGCTGTCATCGCCCTTAGCGACGGTTCGGTAATGGTGGCTGCTCAAATCGCCCTACGCCTGCGTGCCGTCCTTACGATGCTTATAACAGCGCCCATAGTTTTGCCACGCGAAAATAACGCTCTGGCGTCGGTCGACCAAGAAGGCGGTATGACTTACAATGGCATGTTTTCGGATAGTGAAGTCAAAGAAATGGAGGGCGAATACCGTAATTATATCGACCAGGAAAGGCAACAAAACCTTCTTAAAATGACCAGCCAGGAAGGTTCGGTAATTAGCAAAAAGCTGCTGCGTAACCGTAGCGTGATTTTAGTTTCCGATGGCCTAAGCAGTGCGTTCCCACTGGACGCGGCGGCCAGTTATATTAAACCCGTTAAAATAGACAAACTAATTATAGCCACGCCGCTTGCCAGTGTGCCGGTTATTGATCGCATGCACCTTTTGGCGGACGAGATCTACTGTCTTGACGCCCTTTCTGATTACATCAGCACAGACCACTATTACGAAACCAATGACGTGCCAAACCACGAAGCGACCGTAAAACTGGTTCAGAAAGTAATCGAGCTTTGGCGTTAGACGCTACAAGTACTCACGCAGCTTTTTAGGGTCGCGCAAAAACACGTACGATTGCTTTGTATAAACCAAGCCTTTACGTTCCAAATAGGCCATCTCGCGACTGGTTGTTTCGCGGCTGGAGTTTATAGAACTGGCTATGTCCTGATGCTTTAAAGGCACTACTATCTTAAGCCCGTCTTTAGTTTTTTGTCCAAAACGTTGGCTCATGCCGAGCAAATAAGAAATCAAGCGCTCCCGGACGGTGCGGTATTCCAAATTTAAAATGCGTGCCGAGTGCTGGCGGTACATGTCTGTGACCAATTCAAACAAAGGCAGGGCCGCGTCTGATTCTTTTTGCAAATAATGTATAAAGTTTTTCCGGCTAACCACCCAAACCGTTGTGGGTGCCAGCGTGCTGTAGATAATATGCCGGTCTTCGCCGGTTACGGCCAGCGTTAAGCCCAAAAACTCGCCAGCACGTCTGATTATCAACAAGTTTTCTTCGCCGTACTTTGTGATATCGTAAGCTTTAACGAGCCCAGTTTCCACATAAAAAACACCCGGCGGAGTTTCGCCGGGGCGAATAATAAACTCACCTTTGCCGTACAGCAACCTATTACCAGTATGAAAGAAGTCCACCAGTTTCTTATATTGGGCTTTGGTGGCCAACATATATAAATTTTAGCCTAGTACGGCCTTACCTGCAATAAACCAGAGGGCTGTAGACGGATTGCGTGTGACAAAAATCTCACGACTTACGTTAATTAGCTAACCGCAAAAAAAGGCTGATGACGCTACTATGTAGATACTAAACTTGTGAGGTTTAGGGAAGGAGTTGAGATGGTAAGCTTAAGAGAAGTAAACACACAACTCAAACAAATAGGCTATCATTTTAACTTTTGGATGCGGCGCGAAATCATTGAGCTTAGCAAAGTTTTAGATAGCGAAGAAACCGTCAAGCAATGCGTCAACGGTCGCTATCAAGGGGGCTTCGCGGTTTTAACGGCCACTAACCACAGACTGATACTCATAGACCGAAAACCACTGTTTTTAACGCTTGAAGTAATTTGGTACGACAAAATCGGCCAAATTGACTACAACCACCGCCTGCTAAACGCTACAATCTGCATATCGACGCCCAACAAAGACCTGACGTTTAACAGCTATAACAACTTGCACTTGCGCGAACTGTTGCTTTACACCCAGGAAAAAATGGCGGAGTCCAACAGGCCCAACGTGCAGTCCGCGCCGCAACCGCAGCACAACAACTGGCGTTTCCGTGGCTCAACGGTGCCGGTACAATCTACAGCCAGTTCGGCTATAGCCATGAGTGATACAAGCTTGCGGGATAGGGGGACCCAGTCCGTGCAGGTCCCCGCTACCAGGGCCGCCCGCTTAGTGGTGGGTGAAGCAGACAACCAGCGACCACACTACCAAGCCGGTCCTTACAGGGCCAGCAGCCTACCGTTTTCCAGGCGGCGGTACTTTGCCAACGCTGCGCAAGAAGAATAGCCCTAAACGTTAAACCGGAACTCAACTACGTCATCTGGCCGCATAGTATAGGTTTTGCCTTCGGTGCGGACCTTGCCGGCCAATTTGGCGGCCGGCAACGAACCGGCGGATAGCAAGTCCTGATAGCCAACAACCTCAGCTGCGATAAAGCCGCGCTCAAAGTCGCCGTGTATTGCGCCGGCCGCTTGTGGAGCTGTGGCGCCTTTGGGTATGGTCCAGGCCCGGACTTCTTTTTCGCCAGCCGTAAGGAAACTTTGTAAACCTAACGCCCGGTAGGCCGCCTTAATTAACTGTATGAGGCCGGACTCAGACTGGCCATAACTTTCTAAAAGCTCTTGCTGGTCAGATGTGTCCAATCCGGCCAGTTCGGCTTCTAGCTTGGCGCAAATAAAAATTGATTGCGCCGGCGCCACAATAGCTTCAAGCTTTTCTTTAAGACCGCTATCGCCCAGCTGGGCTTCACTGACGTTATAAACGATTATAAATGGCTTAGCGGTCAAAAGTTGCAAATCGCGGATGGCTTCCAGCCCTTCTGGGGTTAAAAAAGAACCGGCTAGCTTACCATCATCTAAACCTGCTTTGAGCATTTGAGTGATTTCTAAAAGCGGGAGCAGCTTGGGATCAGCCTTAGCCTCTTTCTCAAGCACTGGCAAACGGCGCTCCACGGTTTGCAAATCGGCTAGTATCAGCTCCGTATTAATGGTTTCGATATCTTTTTCGGGACTAGGTTCCGTAGCAACATGCTGAACGTTCGGATCTTCAAATGCCCTCACGACCTGCACGATGGCGCTGGTGGTGCGGATGTGGCTTAAAAATTGGTTGCCCAAACCTTCGCCTTTACTGGCGCCGGCTACCAAACCGGCAATATCAACAAAAGTCACAGTGGCCGGCACGATTTTATCTGTTTTATAAATCTCCGCCAACTTCTGCAAGCGCTCATCGGGCACTGGTACCACACCGGTGTTAGGTTCGATCGTGGCAAAAGGATAATTAGCTGCCAGCACGTTGTTGTTCGTCAACGCGTTAAAGAGGGTAGACTTGCCAACGTTCGGCAGTCCCACAATCCCACACGACAAACCGCTCATGCTTATATATTCCTACCAACTTAGATTACAACTACTAAGCTAGACTATTATTTAGAAAATTCCAAACCAAACACTCTAGCATATCGTGAATTGACAAATCATTAGACTTATGCTAAACTAAAATTATGTCAGAAAAAAGACCCAAAAGAATCTCAAGACCCCTAAAATTGGCTGGCGCTGTAGCACTAGCCGCGGGTTTAAGCGGCGGCATTGTAGTTGCTGAACATGGCTCAAGCAATAATTCACCAGCAGGACCTAGCTTAGCTAATGAGCTGAAGCATCCACTAAATCCACTTTATGCTGAAGCTAGCCCAAATGGTGCCAGAGTACCAGCAGGGCAACAACCGCCAGTCGGCGAAGTTCTATCGCCTGTCCCAGGTCATAAGCATGAAGTAAGGGTGCAATTTGCT
>CAZUPM010000054.1:0-4637 GCA_964622365.1 uncultured Candidatus Saccharibacteria bacterium
TATGATTATAAACCAGCCGAGGTGCAAGGCATGCACGCCCGGCAGCTGGATCGATGTGACATCTAATTTAGCGTAGAACCACCAACCGCCAGCCAGCGCGACGATGCTATAAAGTAAAAACTTCAGTTTGCTACGCATGCCGGCTATGCCGCCGTTGCTGTTGATATTTAGTATGTCGTCAGCCAGGCCTATGGCACCCGCACCCAGCATACCAGCCAGCGCTAGCCAGGTTTGCCCGCGCTCTAAATTGGCGAATAGCGTTACGAGCATAGTGGAAACTATAAAAATCAAACCGGCCATAGTCGGTATATGGCGTTTATGCTTCTCTGCGTGTAGCTTGTTATAAACAGCCGAGCTGGCACCTCCCATCGCGGCAGTCCTGGGTTTCTTCCACCACTTCCACTTATAGGCCATAGTTGTATAAAGCGGGGTTATAAGCATGCTCAAAATGAAGCTGACAAACCCTAGCGTTACAATGCGAACCAAGGTGTTAATGCCGATGCTTAGATGTAAAATGTGGCTCATTTGCTATTTGTTATAGAATCGATGCTCTAATTATACACGTTTTATCAGTTTTTTGGTGGTACATAGCCTTCGTTAATCAGCATGTGCGCCAGATCCGCAAACACTGGTTGGGCACCATAAGAGCCTGCGTAACCTGGCACATTGGGTTTAATGTTGTATACAACAATTACGTACTTAGGCTGATTGCCCCCAACGAACCCTATGTAGGTGCCATTAAATAGATTCGAATAATAGCCTCCCGAAGGCTGTGCGATTTGGGCGGTGCCAGTTTTGCCGCCGACCATGTAATTCGGGCTAAAATTCATAAAACTAAAGCCGCCTTGAAGATACGATTTAACTACGCCCTCCATTAAAGGAACGAGCTCTTGACCGATGTTAGGCTTGACCACGTTCTTTTCCAGCACTTTAGGCTGCTGTACCGTGATTTTGCCGCTAGGTGATATAGTTTGGCTAACAAGGCTAGGCTGGTAATAGGTGCCGCCGTTCAGCACGCTACTTAGCGCTGCCGCCATTTGCATGGCGGTTACCGACACGCCTTGGCCAAAAGAAGTATTAGCATATCGTAGGTCAATGCTTGGGTCTCCAAGGTTAGCCGGCGGCACAGAGCCGGAGGCCTCGTATCCCTGCTGGATGCCGGTTGGCTGCCCTAGTCTGAAATGGTTCACCATGTAGTCGTGCCAGGCCTCTATGCCATGGGATGTAATTTGCGTGCCCCCAGGCTGGCTCATCTGCATTAACATCCAGGTAGCCCCGGTGTTAAGAGATAGCGCTAATATACTGGCAATGCTTTGCTGCCTTGCCCCCCCATCTATCGAGATGTCATGGATGTCAAAACCGTTTATTACCCAATGGGCGGGATCATAAAAAGTCTCGTTTGGCTGAATAGCGCCCAAGTTTAATGCTGCCGAGGTAGTAAGAGTTTTCATAATGGAACCTGGCTCGATTGGGTAGTCGACCGCCGCATTCTGAAAAACCGACGGGTTGGTAACATCATAATACTTAGCTGGATTGTAAGTAGGATAATTAGCCATGGCTTTAATCTGACCGTTATAAGGGTCCATAATTATGGCACTAAGCCCTTGGGAGTGAGTTTTTTGATACTCTTGTTGCAAGATCTGCTCCATTTGGGCCTGCATACCCATGTCCAGGGTTAAAACCACGTTTTTGCCCGGGGTCGGCTGGGTATCTATGTTGCCCGGCGTAGCCACCAAAGGCACGCCTTCCGCGTCAGTAATGGCCTTAAGCCTGCCTGGCGTCCCTGCCAGTTCCTTGTTTAGCGCCTGCTCGACTCCGTACTCCCCTTGCCCATTACTATTAGCAAATCCCAAAACCTGCGCGGCTAAAGAACCTTCCGGATATGTCCTGTAATCTTGTTGTTGGGTTCCGATACCCGGGACCTTATTGGCGAGTATTTTGTCGGATTGGCTTTTCGTGAGTTGTTTAGCCAGCACAACGTAACGAGTCCCTTTGGTTTGCATCGCCTGCTGGTAAGTGCTTGCGGAACCGCCAACAACGCTAGCTATAACATCTGCGTCATGCGCCGTTCCCTTAACTAGAGTTGGATCAGCATAAAGCGTATAAAGGGTTTGATTGAGCACGATCGGGACAACGTTACCGCCTTCGTAAGCCTCGATAATGCCGCGGGTAGCCGGAATCTGGTACTGCTTAAGCTGGTCGCTCAAAGCCGCCGCGTGATAATGGCTGTAACGTATTACCTGAAGATAAAACAACCGGGCCCCAAAAACCAACACAACAACAATTAAAATCACGTATAGCAAGCGCATGCGCTGGATAGCCCGCGCTACCGAAGAATAATTCAAATGGCCCATATAAAACCAGTATAACTAATTTTGGACTGTAGCGCTTGGCGTGACCGCCACCATGTTTTTGGCTACATTGCTCGATTGCACGCGGGTAACAGATTGCAACCGTGCGGATGTTACTTCCAGCTGATCGTTTTCGCTTTGCAGTTTAGCCTGCTGTTGCTGCAATCCATTAATTTGATAGCCGAATGCGTTGGTTTTGGTAACCTGCGTAAGATACAGCAGGCCTAGCAGGCAAGCCAAAACCACCAGTGTTAGAGTGCTGCTGATCGGCCCCAGCCGCCTGGCGTTAGACACAAAGCTAACAGCGTTGCGATGGCGCCCGGCAAAAGCATTCTGCCGTCTTCCCAGTGCGATTGAATTTGCGTATGTCATTTTATTTTGCCCTTTGTTTTTGGTGAGCGGTGCCTCTGGTCGTTAGACTTTCGGCACCAGCCTTCACCTTTATCTACATGAGTTTCGTCAAACTACTTTGACTCTTACCTTGTAGGTCCGGGAGCTACTTTTTACCTGAATTGGCACTTTTAGCTTCCTTTACTTTTTATTTTCGCTGCGGCCCTAAGCTTAGCGCTCCTGGCTCGCGGATTAAAAACTATTTCTTGTTTGTCGCCTGCTATTATCGGCCGTTTGGTCAGTATCTGCAGATCCGAATCGTATCTATCCTCAGCAGCAGTCTTGAATGCTTGCTTAACTAATCGGTCTTCCAAGCTGTGGAAGCTGATGATAGCAATACGGCCACCCGGTTTAAGTAGCGCGAGCCATAAAGGCAGGCTTGATTCTAGCTGCCCTAGCTCGTCATTAACCTCCAGCCTTAACGCCTGAAAGGTACGGGTTACCGGGTGTACCCGGCGCTGCCCCGGCCAAGCCTTGGCGACGATTTGCGCGAGTTGGTCCGTGGTTTGGATTGGCCGGTTCTGAACAATCAGCCGCGCAATACGGGCGGCTTTCGGATCTTCGCCGTAACGGCGTATAACGTCGGCTAGTTGCCGTTCGCCATAGCCATTGATCACTTCTTCAGCCGTTAGTTTTTGCGCTTGGTCCATACGCATATCCAACGGCCCGGATTTATTGAAGCTAAAACCACGACTCGCTTTGTCAAAGTGCGGTGACGACGCGCCTAAATCCGCCAAAATCATATCAAAGCTTTTGCCTGCCTTGGACAACCGCTTGCTGCCCGAATAAAAATCACTATGGATTATATTTATTGCCTGGCCGGCAAAACGTTTTTTAAGAGCCCGAGCCGCTTCAACATCGCGGTCAACCAAAATTGCCCCTCCGGGGTTCTTGGTCTTTTCTAATACTGCTGCTGCATGGCCGCCATAACCGGCGGTCAGGTCTAGATAGCTTTCGCCCGGCTGCGGCGCCAGAAGCTCCAGCACTTTACCTGGCAGTACCGGCTGGTGATAGTCATTTGTGTTTTTAGATCGCATTTATGCTTTTTGTTTTTGTTTTTGCAAGGTCACCTAATCAGCAGCCAACTTTTTGTTTTTATGAGTGTTTTTGTTTTTGTTGGTTTTAGCCGTGTTTGTGTAGAAGTCTTACGAGATTCAAGGATCTTGAGATTTCTACGCTGGCTAAGACCTTAAGTTTTGAGAGACTTATGTGTGAGGTGGAGTTTTGGGAGGTGTTTTTGAGATGTGCAAGGGTGTTTTAGTGGTTACCCTCTACCACTTGTTGACTACCGATTAGCTAACCTCGAGTCGTTATTCTAAGGTTTTTGCTGCGTTTTGTTTTGGTTGTTAACGAACCAGCTGGTTACGGGCTTTCGGCGGCCATCAACCGCCAGTATTTGCCTGCCCGTACCGCTACTACGTCGCGCTTTATGCCGGCGTAATCCAGTAAATGCTGTTCCAAGGTTATCCGTCCCTGCTTGGCGTCAATCTCGCCTTCCGTTTTGCCGGTCCTAAACTGGATGTTGAGGTCAGCCGTCTGCTCGTCAAGGATGGATCCTTTAAGCTGCGGCTCTACTTCGTCGTTCCATACCGCTAACGGATATAGGTGCAGATACTTTTTAAAACCACGGGTTACTACTACTCCCCCAGCAAATTCCGCGCGAAGTTCGGCTGGTATGGTTAACCGCCGTTTATCATCGAGCTTACGCTGAAAGTAGTCTACCGTGGCCATCGTTGTACTTTAATTTGCGAGTGGTTTTTGTTTTTGATCGAGGTAGTCTGTTTTGGGCTACCCACGACTACCCACTAACATGCATAATACTACCCACTCTTACCCACTTACAAGCAGATTTTAAAAGAAAAGTGGTGTTTATAACACCACTTTTCAACAGTTTTA
>CAZUPM010000055.1:0-4319 GCA_964622365.1 uncultured Candidatus Saccharibacteria bacterium
CGGCAAACTCCAAGTGCCTGAAGCGCTTCGGCCGTTTATGGGCGGGAAAGAGGAGATTTAAGAGTGAAGAGTGAAGAGTTTAGAGTGGAGAGTATGGAGGCTAGAGTTGATTGAAAAGCTAGAGATCAGCGGCGTTCACACCAAGCTTGATAAAAAGGCAGAAGATTATGCTCAACGAAAAATCGGCAATTTGGATAAATTCGTGGCACGCCGCCACCGGCCTGGCTTGCATGCCGAAATCAAATTAATCGGCGGCAAAATCAAGGCTCGCCAAACCTACACGTGCGAAGTTGTCCTGTACCTGCCGCATCAGGAGCTGGTGGTTAAAGAGCCTGGCGAAAATTTCTTAGCGGCGATTGACTTGGCCGAAGCCAAGTTGAAGCTCCAACTCAAAAAATATAAAGACAAGCATTCTAACCCCAAATTCTACCGCCGCCTTTCCGCCCGCCTTGGTCGCAAAACCTGAAGATCCGACCTAAAAACAGTTTAAATTTAGGTTTAAAACGAGTACAATTAATCCTTAGCAAACGGTAATTTCAACCGGGAGATATATATTTAGTGCTTAAAGTTAACCCTAAAAAACTGCTTGGTAATCCGCAGGCCAAAACCATAAAGCGGCTCAAGAAGCGCGTTAAAGAAGTCAACGCGCTGGCTGATAAGTATAAAAAAATGACCAACAAACAGCTTCAAAGCCAGACCGCTTCTCTTAAAAAGCGGCTCGAGATAGAATCGCTGGATGCTATTTTGCCAGATGCCTTCGCGGTGGTGCGCGAGGCGGCTACCCGTACCTTGGGCCAGCGGCACTTTGATGTTCAGTTAATCGGCGGCATGATCCTACACGAAGGCAACGTCACCGAAATGAAGACCGGCGAAGGCAAGACGCTAGTGGCTACTTTGGCGGTGTATCTGAACGGGCTGACGGGCAAAGGGGTGCACGTGGTGACAGTCAACGAATATTTGGCCCAGCGCGACGCCGGCTGGATGGGCCAGATTTATGATTTTTTGGGGCTTACCGTTGGCGTAATCGTTGCCGAGCAGTCCTTTAAGTACGATAAAGAATTCGATAATGAAGAGCATGAAGATGAACGTTTTCGCCATCTTAAGCCATGCAGCCGGCAGGACGCCTATGCCGCGGATATAACTTACGGCACCAATAACGAGTTTGGTTTTGATTATCTGCGCGACAACATGGTGCGGGAAGTTGACCAACTGCGTCAACGGGAGCTTCATTACGCCATAGTCGACGAGGTTGACTCAATCCTGATAGACGAAGCCCGCACGCCGTTAATAATCAGCGCGCCCAGTGTTACCACCGGCAGCTCTTATGACCAGTTCGCCAAGGTTACTCGCCAGCTCAAACCAGAACACTACGAGACAGACGAAAAGCGTAAAACCGTGGTGCTCACCGACGCCGGCGTGGAAGCTATAGAAAAAATCTTGGGTATAGAAAGCCTGTATGGCACTGAAAATATTCGCACGATTTATCATTTGGAACAAGCGCTGCGGGCCCAGACTCTCTTTAAGCGTGATAAAGATTACGTGGTGACTAAAGACGGCGAAATCATCATCGTTGATGAGTTTACCGGCCGACTGCTGCCGGGCCGCCGCTACAACGAGGGTCTTCACCAGGCAATCGAAGCTAAAGAAGGCGTGGAAGTCCAGCAAGAATCCATGACATTAGCCACCATCTCTTTCCAGAACTACTTCCGTTTGTATGACAAACTGGCTGGCATGACCGGCACCGCCATGACCGAAGCCGAGGAGTTCCACCAGATTTACAAACTAGATGTAGTAGAAGCACCAACCAATCGTCCGATGGTTCGTGATGACCGTTCAGACAGGATTTATAAAACCGAAACCGGCAAGTTTAGAGCCATCATCCGCGAAGTGCAGATGCTGCATGCCAAAGGCCAGCCGGTGCTGATCGGCACGGTTTCGATCGAAAAGAACGAACTGCTAGGCAGTCTGCTAAAAAAAGCTGGCATCCCGCACCAGGTCTTAAATGCTAAGAACAATGAGCGCGAAGCGGCTATCGTTGCCAAAGCCGGCGAAAAAGGCGCAGTAACGTTAGCCACAAACATCGCCGGTCGTGGCACTGACATTGTGCTGGGCGAGGGGATGAAAGAGCTGGGCGGCTTGTTTGTGCTGGGCAGCGAACGACACGAATCGAGGCGTATCGACAACCAGCTGCGTGGCCGCAGTGGTCGTCAGGGCGATCCGGGCGTGACCCAGTTTTTTGTCAGCACAGAAGATGATTTGATGCGCATCTTTGGTGGTGAAAAAATCGCCAGTCTGATGGGCAGGTTAAACGTGGACGAAGAAACACCCATAGAAAACCGCCTGATTTCTAAAAGCCTTGAAGGTGCGCAAAAAAAAGTCGAAGGCTTTCATTTTGACCAACGCAAAAACGTTGTGCAATACGACAATGTCATGAACCGCCACCGCAAGGCTACATATACCATGCGCCGGGAAATCTTAGAAGCGATTGACATTAAAAAGCGAATTAATATTTTTATCGAAGAGGAAGCGGCCGCCCTGGCAGCTTCGCCGCTGCTTACGACCGATGAGTTTGAAGATGTCTTGCGCGAGGTCTTTCCGTTTGACGAAGCGACGCTAGATAGGCTTTTTGATAGCGAAGCTGACCAGTTTAAAGCCAAGTTAGTTACCGAAGCTAAAGAGTATTACAACGCCAAAGAAGCAGCCTTTACCCCAGAAATTATGCGCAAAGTGGAGCGTGACGTTTACCTGCAGATACTGGATAACTTATGGATGCAACATTTGGAAAATATGGATCACTTACGCAACGGGATCCACTGGATGAGCGTCGGCCAGCGGGACCCATTGGTAGAATACCGGCGCCAAGCGCAGATTTTATTCGATGAGCTGCAAGTTAATTTGCGCCACACTGTAATACAGGCGTTATTCCACGCCGAACCGGTACCGGCTGAGGATTTAGAGCGGCCTGTAGAAACCGAACTAACACGCGCCGCGCGGCAATCTATCAGCAACGCCGGCCAGATTATCGAAAATCAGGAAGAGTTCGAGACTTCCGATTTTAAACCGCCAAGCACTAATGAGGACCAGGCTATAACGGCCGAAGCGCCTACCAAAAAAGTGCAGACAGCCCAAAAGCGCAAAAAGGCGCATAAGGCAGAACGCCAACGCAAGGCCAAAGGTCGCAAAAGAAAATAGGCATGAAGCATTCGGTTTCGGAACTGGTTTTAAAAAACGGCGCTCGCGGGCTGCTGGTGCATGTGCCGGAGGCTACGGTCATGACGCTTGACATTAACTTTCGGGCCGGCGAATACCTGGTAAAGCCCAGCAAGTGGGAAGCGCCGCACTTGATGGAACACATACTTTTCGGCGCCAACAAACTCATACCACGAGCGCGCGATTTTCAGGCGGAATTTGAAAAAAATGGAGCTTACAACAACGCTACGACTAACGTTTATGAAATAACTTACGAGGCCGAATGCGCCGATTTCGAGTGGGAACGTATCTTTAGCCTGATGTTGGTAGCGATTACGCAGCCACTGTTTTTAGAAGAAGAGTTCAAAGCCGAATTTGGTAACGTCCGCGAAGAGCTGACCGGCCGGGCCAACAATCATTTTCGTCATTTAAGCCTAGCTTTGCGCTCCCAATATGGACTTAAGGCAAAAACGGATAAAGAACGGTTGCAACTGATGCGTAACGTCACGATAGATGATGTACGTAAACACTATCAAGATACTCACACCAGCTCTAATATGCGCTTTTGTATCGCAGGCAACATTACTCCTAAGCGCGAAGAAACTATCAAGAAACTTTTTGCCGATGTAGAGCTGCCTCGAGGTCGGGCTCGTCGGGCGTTGCCAAATGAGCAGCCTCATGGGCTCCGGGAGCCCCTATATATCCGTAACCGCACGGTCGATAACTTCTACTTTTATATAGACACATTTTTGAAACGCCGGATGAGCGATCCGGAGTCCGACGCTCTGGACCTATTAAATATAATCCTGACCGAAACACTATATTCAAAAATACTTGGCACAGCCCGTGAGCGCGGACTGCTTTATGGCATGAGTTCCGGTTACGCCCAATTGCGCGAAGCTAGTAACTGGTGGTTTGGGGCGCAGGTGATGGCTGAAAACGCGCAGGCTTTGTTTGAAATAATGGTCGAAGAGCTAAGCAAAGTTTTTGCCGGCCGGCTGGAAAGCCAGGACATCAAGTCTGCCCAGGCATACGCGTTGGGCCGGTTTCAGCGTGGCGCGCAAACGGTTGGCGGTACAGCTACGGGTTATTCCGGCCGTTATTTTTTTGACGAAGTTATAGAAGATTAT
>CAZUPM010000056.1:0-3384 GCA_964622365.1 uncultured Candidatus Saccharibacteria bacterium
CTATGGACGCTCTTCAGAAAATTAAGGAAATCAGTAGGGTATATTAAGGAACAATACCGTTTTATTTTTCTTGGCATTTTGATTATGTTAGGTTTGCTTTTTGCAACTGTACTTGTACCGGTAGCGATATTCAAAAATAGTTTATTTGTGCCGCTAGTACCTTTATATACGATAATTTTTCTTGGTTCCACTACGTACGCGATTGTGGCCCAGAAATTGTTCGATATAAGGGCGGCTGTAGCTAAATCGGTGGGATACCTGCTAATTATAGGCTCAATGTCTTTCGTATACGCAATTGGGCTGTTCGGTGTAATCAACGTGCTATTTAAAGGCGCAAGCCATGAAACGCTTAGGCAGGTCTTATCAATATTGTTGCTAACGCCTCTGGCGGTTTCTTTCCAATATATTAAACGCTTCTTCGATAGAGTTACTAACCGACTGTTTTATCGAGAGAGTTATGACTTCCAAGAAGTGCTTGATCGCACTGGCAACATTGTAGTAGCAAATATTGAACTGAATAATATTTTAAACAGTACGCGTAGTGTTTTATCGGAAGCCCTTAAATCTTCGTTTATAGAATTTGTGCTGATGCGAGAAGGCAAGGCGTACTTCGAAACTCGCCATCACCTGGAACCTTATCTAAAAAATCTGGAACAGCAAATTACTGAACAGCGTAGGGAACTTATAGTAACCGACGAAATGCATGAGCAAAACCGCTTGCGCGAACCACTTAGAGAAGCCCAAGTTGCCCTTAGTTTGCGGCTTCGCACCCAAAAACAAATTGTTGGATACGTTTTAATAGGAGAAAAACGTAACGGTGAAGGCTACGCCTACATAGACCGTCGTTTACTGTCAATAGTTGCAAACGAATTAGCTATAGCTATTCAAAATGCGCTAAGATTTGAGGAGATCCAGAACTTTAATCTGACGCTACAGGGCAAAGTTGATGAGGCGACACATAAACTGCGCAAGGCCAACGAGCGGCTGAAGGCACTGGACGAAACCAAAGACGACTTTATCAGTATGGCGTCGCACCAACTGCGCACGCCCTTGACCAGTGTCAAAGGCTTTGTGAGCCTGGTGCTGGACGGCGACGCCGGCGGCATTACCAAAACCCAGCGCAAGCTTTTGGGGCAGGCCTTTAGCGGCGCCCAGCGCATGGTGGATTTGATATCGGACCTGTTGAACGTTTCGCGGCTAAAGACCGGCAAATTTATTATTGAACCGGTTGCAACCGATCTTAGCAAAACCGTGGACGAAGAAATGGGCCGCCTGCAAGAAATCGCTGCCAGCCGCAACCTGACGCTGACCTACAAAAAACCCGAGCATTTCCCGACCTTAATGGTTGACGAGCTAAAAACCCGACAGGTGATTATGAACTTTATAGACAACGCTATTTGGTACACGCCTGCCGGTGGACACGTAACCGTGAACCTGGTTGATCAAGCTGACGCTGTGGAGCTAATGGTGGTGGATGACGGCATCGGCGTGCCCGAGGCCGAAAAAAAGCACCTGTTTACCAAATTTTACCGCGCGCCCAATGCCCAAAAGGCCCGGCCGGACGGCACCGGCATCGGCTTGTATTTAGCTAAAGAAGTAGTCAGCGCCCAGGGCGGCGAGTTGATATTTAAAAGCCAGGAGGGCAAGGGCAGCACCTTTGGCTTTAGGTTAGAAAAAGCCAAACTGCCGGTGGCGTCTAGCAAGCCTGCCAGATCTAATACGGTAATTGCTGTAGCCGCAGCGACCAAAAAGCCAGAACCCGAACTGGCCGAACAAAAAGTTTAGAACACTAACTCTTATTGCCAAACACAAGCGGGTTAACTATACTTCTTTATAGTTGGATAGAAAAAGATGGATCAAAACCCAAAACCGGTTGAACCCAATATTGTAGTGGGCGGTACGAGCAAAACCAGGCGGGTGTCGAGATCAATAACTCTGGCTAATATGCAAAATAAAATAGCCAGGCTTTTAATTTTATTCGGTGTGCCGGCCTTAGTTGTTCTAATCGTTTTAGCTCTGCTGTTTAATCCCTTTAAAGCTAAAAAAAAGCCTCAGCCTGTCGCGCTGGCTTGCTCAAGCCAGTCACAAGCCTCTTTGCTCAGCCAGGCTAACGATTTAATTGCCAAGCCTGACATTATAAAATTCAGCCAGCTGGTTAGCAAAATCCAAAAGCTACCATATTATAAACAAGACCCAAACTGCCTATACCCGATAGTTAACTACTATATAGAAATAAGCGATTCTAAAGATGCCTCTACCTATCTAACGGCTCTTGAGAAAGCCTATAACCCCAAGCAGGGGCTAAGCCGGGAGTTTACCAATCAGCTGACCATAACTGATTTTAAAAACGACATAACGACTATGCAGAAGAGCCAGCGCATAGATGTGCATTTGTTTAATAACCTTTACGCGAAGTGAACATGCAAAAAGCTACAAGTAATATGAAGCCACGGCTGAAAGGCCACAAACCTAAACGACGGTCAACCAGCCTACTTTACGCGGCTGTTAAAATAATGGCCTTAGGGTTAATACTTTCAATGACCTTTAACACCATCATTAACCATAAGGCCAATGCAATTAATCCAGATTACATTATTCCCTACAATATAGAATATGGCCCGGCGTATGGCTATGCCGGCCAAGCAAACCTGGATTTATATACTTACGATCACACAGATCAATACTATCAGCTTTGGTCCGGTTCATGGGTTTCACCAGCAGGCAATCCGACTGATGACACGACTTATAATGCGACGTACGGCCAAACGTCCGTATCATTACAGCTTAACTCAATGCTTTTTGCTCGATATACTTTACTTACGGGCTACCCACCGACTGAAACGCTCTTCCCGACAGATGGCGACCCGGCATTTAGTGGGCAAACTTATATGAGCTCGGCCTATAAAATATGTGATGGCAGCTATGCTTCTTGCGATGGTGGCTCGGCGCCAAGCGCTTCGGTAGGGAGCCTTTCTTCTAATATAAGTGACCAGACTACGCTGGTCAATGGCAGCTTGTCTACGAGATACTGGGTAGGTTCGACAATACCCTTTACTTACTACCCGCCCGGCGGCCAATTCACTTCGTCTATAGCGGCTACTATTACAATGTGGATTTCCAATATTAATAGTTTCCCCGCCAACCCGCCGGGCACACAATACCTTTGTGTCAGCACAGACCAGCCAGTCGCAAACTCATATGATTACCCAGCATGCCCTCCGTTTCCAGCTAGTTTTAATATATATTTTAATGTGCCTTCGTGTCCGTCTGGCTATTCCGGCACCTACCCCAATTGTGTACCCCCGCCATGCCCCTCGGGCGAGATAGGAACCTACCCCAATTGTGTACCCCCGCCATGCCCCTCGGGCGAGATAGGAACCTACC
>CAZUPM010000056.1:3484-4307 GCA_964622365.1 uncultured Candidatus Saccharibacteria bacterium
CCAACTGCGAGCAGCCACCACCAGCTTCCAACAAACCCTATTTGCAAGTTACGGGCGGTGATACCATAGTGGGCAGCGGCTTTGGGGAGGGCTGTACCGATAACCAGTTAGCCAACATAAGTGCCTGGAATAGTACATCCCCCGCATATACCAATGGCGCCGGCGGCCAGTTTGCCGTTATGGCGCTCGGGCCCATTAACGGCTTTCCCAGCGCCCAGGGGCTGGGCACTGCTGGCACGGGCCTGTCATTTGCCAATACCGTAAATAATAACCCGGCCGGCGGCGGCTTTGGCGGCAACTTTAGCGCCCTGCCACCGTGCGCCACGGATTATTACGGTGGCATGCCCACAACAGGCATAACGGCTTTGCCAGCAACCGACACCAGCCCTTCGTACCTAAGCCAAGGTGGTGTATATTCGATTGGCAGCGATAGTTCTCCTGCCTATATAGACCTAGCGCCATCCAGCGCCATAACCATGAACAGCGGCCAGCAAACCGTGTTGTACGTAGATGGCGACGTTAACATTGAAAATAACATAACTTATGCGGCGCTCAACCCCACCTCGCTGAAGGACGTATCTTTGTTCGAGCTGATTGTAAAAGGCAATATAACCATAGCGCCGAACGTTACTACGCTGGATGGCATATACATAGCCGAACCGAACAGCGCCAGCGCTTACCAAACCAGCCATACGGTGGCATATAATAAAAGCAAACAAAAAAACAACCTAGCCAGCGTTAAGTTAATACCTTCCGCGACTAAAGCACACAGTGCCACCTTGGCTTCGATCTCTCCGTTTACGATGTCCATAACTGGTACGAC
>CAZUPM010000057.1:0-4158 GCA_964622365.1 uncultured Candidatus Saccharibacteria bacterium
CCTAGTTCACGGCTGATAGTTATTGGCAATCCGGGCTCTCTCGGTTAAAAGTATAATAAGCTTCGGCTGCGAAAAGATATTCCAAAAGTTTGGCGCGGTAATCTAAGGCCGACGATTGAGCCACACCTAGCTTACCTAGAAAGCTTAAAGATCAAATCAGCTGATCAAATTGGCTACTCCTGGGGGGCAGATAAAGCAGCTGCCACCAGTGGTTGCGCAGCTGACGAACACGGCATAGACATTAAGCGCGGCGTGTGGATGGAGCCGGCCGCAGTAGTTAAGCGCGGCTTGATAAAACTGCTGGGCGACTTTACGTCTGCCGGCGCCGAGCTGAATAATTATATCGAGGCTTACGGCGGTACGCCCCTGTCTAAGCCCACTGAAAGCCTACAGGACTTTATCGGGTTTGCCCGTTACATCGGCCGGGCTATTTAGGGCCAGCAACGCAGCGATTGGTAACGCCTTGGCTCATGATGGCTTTGCTACTCGTGTCCGTGACGCTCTGTCAACTCACCCTGAACTCAAAGTCACTGTTGCCTGGGGCACGGTTAGCGAACTCGTGCCTAATGATACGGTGGAAGATGCTTTGGATTCGCTGCGGAATTTGGACCCTCAAATTGGCTCACGTGTGAGCAGGATGGCGCTTGAAGGCATGCATCACGCCGGCGCTGACGATATAGATCTGCACGTAGCCATGGTATCGCAAGGACTTAAGCAAGCCGCCTAGCTTCTGTTGGCCTGGGCGAAGATTTGTTTGGCGGTGTTCCAGACATCCGGCTGGTGCTCAATAGCTAGGCGGTAGTACCAATATTCGGCGCCCCATAGGTAAATCGTCTTCATACCGGTAGCCTCCGCGAATTTAACCGTGTTCTTGAACCGGGTTGGGTTGAAGGACTTATTTTGTTCAGCCAGGCTAATTTGGGGAATAGTTTTGCCGTGCGGCGTCCATGGCTCGGCCTGCAGCTCGCCGATCATCATGTTGTGGCCGGTAATGATTTTTTGGGTGCCGGCCAAAAAGGCGTAAAACCACGCCGGAAACGGGTATTCAATATACCGGCCCAGCACTGGCGTCCAAACACGTTGGTAAACGCAAATGCTAAATTCGTCAGGTTGCGGTCGGCCGACCGGTAAACCTATGGCGTTATTACTGCGGGCGATAATTATCGGACGGTTTGGGTCAAGCCTTCTGAGTAGGTTATCTTCGCTGATTAATCGCTGTCGGCTAAAGTTTTGGCAGGTGCCAAAGCCCTTTAGAAAGTATTCGTTTTCCAGTTGCCAGCTTGCTAGTGCCGGGTTGTTTTTGTATCGGTTGATGACTTTCGCCATAAATTGTTCCAGCTGTGGCTGCCACTGGCCGGTTGGTTTGGAAGTATCAACCCAGTTTGGCGGATGGCACTCCGGCCAGCCCGGCTGGCGCAAGCCGACCGTTAGCATAATGTGCGCGTGCGCGGCGTCGGCCATGGCGAATTCCTGATCCAACTGGCTAAAGTCGTATTGCCCTGGTTGCGGTTCAAGATCACTCCAATAGCTAACCAGTCGAAAATTTTTAATATGCAGGTCGTTAATCAGGGCGCTGAAGGTTTGGGTTGGGTTTAGCCCCAGGCTTTCGGCATAATCAGGCACGAAGCTAACGCCCAGTTGTATAGGCTGGCCTGCTTCTATGGCAATGTACCAGCGGGCGATGCCGTACATCGTCCCGGTCACTAATAAACAAAAAGCGATAAATAGATATAAAGCTTTATGCCAACGGCTGCTTTGCCAATAGTTAATCATAAACTGCCAAGCGGTTTTCGCCCCCTGTTTTAAGCCAGACCGCAGCTTTTGTCTGTACGCTAAACTTGTTTTTGGCATATAATTTTAAAGATAGTATGAAGAAATCTAGGTTGTCTGTCTCTATAGTTATACCAGCGTATAACGAGGAAAGCCAGTTATACGGGTGCCTTATGGCCGTCCAACACCAAAATGACCCGCCCGACGAAGTGGTTGTGGTGAATAACAACTCAGATGACGCCACAGCCGCGATTGCCCAGGCATTCCCGTTTGTAAAGCTAGTTGACGAACCGCGCCAGGGCCTACGGTTCGCCCGCAACACGGGAGTAGCCGTAACCGGTAGCGACATTGTGGGGCGGATTGACGCCGACACGCGTCTGACGCCGGACTGGGTGGCTAATGTGCGGAGGCTGTTTTCCGAAAACCCACAAATTGAGGCGGCTACCGGCCCTGCCTATTATCACGATATGCCTGCCAGAAAACTAAGTTTTGGCGCGGATAAATTTTTGCGCGGAGTTTTGTTCCAGACGCAAAGTTATCCGCTGCTTTACGGCAGCAATATGGCCTTTCGCAGCTCTGCCTGGCGACAAGTCCTGCCGACCCTATGCGACGAGGGTGAATTTTTTGAAGATATAGATCTATCTATACATCTTAAAGACTTAAACATGCAAATGGCTTATGATAAAAATTTGTCCGTGGGTGTTTCGGCTCGCCGATTGGACGATTCGCCCAAGGCCTTTTATAACTTTTTAAAATTCTACGATAAGACTTATGAGCGACACGGTCAGTCCAGCGTGGCGGCCAAAGGCGCCAAATGGGTGTTTATGGTTATTTATCCTTTTTGTAAAATAATACGGCAGTTTTACAATGGCCGGCGTTGGTTAGCCCTGGATGGTCTGAGGCGCAAGCTGGACTCAAGGCCTAGCCCCAATACTTAGCATGAAGGCCAAACAAAACGAGCTGCCGACACTTGGCGTGGTAGTGCCGGTTTATAACGAGGTCGACAGTTTGCCGGAGTGTCTTGAGCGGTTGCTCGGGCAATCGGCCGACATAGCCGAAATAATCGTGGTTGATAACAACTCCACTGACGGCTCGGAGAAAATTGCTAAGGTCTATGCCCAAAAGTCAAAAAAAATAAAACTGCGGGGCGAAATAACCCAGGGGTTAGTGCCGACGCGTAACGCCGGCTTTAAAGTCGTTAGCGCAGATATCGTGGGCAGGATTGACGCCGATACTTTTGTTCTGCCGGGCTGGGCGAGTAGTGTTCGGCAGTATTTTGCTGGGCACCCGGAAATCTCTGCCTTGGTCGGCATGACCTATTATTACGATTTGCCACTCTACCGACTTACGTCAAAAATCACCGATGTGGTAACGGGCGGCTTTAGCAGAAAGGCTCACGATTCGCCAAAACTTTACGGGCCGAATATGGCTTTGCGGGTACCCGTTGCTAAAAAAGAAATCAAAAAAAGGTGTGGGCCTGGCCGGATAAACGAAGACCTGGACATAACCATACACTTACGTTCGGCTGGTCAGAAAATTGCATTCTGCCCTGATATGCGGGCCGAAGTTTCCGGTCGCCGGTTTTTGTCATCGCCAATCGCCTCTTTACGTTATTGCCTGCAGTGGCCCCGAACCTACCACGTGCACGGCATGTATGGGGCTGCAGCTGCTACTTACCTGGCGTCTTTTTTTATTTGCCTGGCCCAAACGCTGCTGGTTTTGCCGCTCAGAGCTTATAATCCAAAGGATAAGCGTTTAAGTTTGCAATATTTAATGCACCATAAAAACAGCCGCGTGGTCCCATGAATAAAACAAGGCTAAAACTGCCCGAATCTATACGCCGACATAAACCGTTCGTCCAATTTTTGGAATACTTTATAGGCAGCGGATTAATGTGGAGTGGCTACGGGGTGTTTGCGATATGCTTTTCTGTGCTTAATTTAAACTGGCTGCTGTCAAAGTTTCTGGGCGACCTCGTGGCTGTAACTACCAATTATTTTGTCCAACGCTATTGGGTTTTTGACAGCCCTATGCTCTATAAGCAAACCGGTCGCGTATCTACGCGCTACATTGTGGTTTCGGCCACAGACGTTGCGATAGATTATTTAATTGTCGTGAGTCTGCATCAAATTTTTGGGATTACTGTATACATTGGAGCGCTGGTAGCGGCAACATTCTTTACGTGCTGGAACTGGCTATGGTATAAGTTCTGGGTATTTAAGCCAAAAGAAAAACAGGTTTAATTTGCTAGCTCCTCCATCTTTTAGCCGCCGTCGTCGGTACCCGTTGGGTGGCAGGCGTCCAAGAGCCCTAGCTTTTGGTTTTGGGCCTGTTTTTCGTCGGCAGCGAAAGACTAGAGCTTGCTAAATGGAAAATAACGGTAAAATA
>CAZUPM010000058.1:0-3957 GCA_964622365.1 uncultured Candidatus Saccharibacteria bacterium
CATTAGCCAGGAACGGGCCGAAACCATCGTGCGGCTTTTAGAAAATACGCACCGCTTTGGCCCGGCCTATCCAGTGCCAAGCGCGCCGTTGGACTCACCATTTTATGATGCGGGCCGTTATTGGCAAGGCCCTAGCTGGGTTAACATGAACTGGCTGATAATGGACGGGCTTAGGCGCTACGGGTTTCATCAGCACGCCGACGCGCTCAAAGAAAGCACGCTGGAGATGATAGAAAAAAGTGGCTTTTACGAATACTTCGTCCCAGAAACAGGCGCTGGCGCCGGCATTGATAACTTTAGCTGGACCGCCGCTCTGACGATTGATTTGCTAAAGAGCTAACTACCAAAGGCCGAAACCTTGGCCGCGACTTTGCCTGAGAGCTTCTCTTCGGTATTCTTCGTCCATATCTATGGCATCTTTGTAATAATTAAGTGAGGCTAAGGCCACCCGACCCATACCAAACGATGGTGATTTGGGTTGAGACGGCTCATTCGGTGCTTCATCCCAAACAACACCATCAAACTGGGTGCTAAACGTACGTCCTCCTTCGGGTATGCTTGCAAATCGGCCCACCACTTCCTCTAGTGCCCCTGGCTTGTATATAGTCTCACAGAACCGAGCACTGTCCGCCTCGTTGATAGGGCCGGGTAAAATATTGCCGTTACTCATACAATTATCATATCATCAGCTTAAGCTTTTTGCAAGTTAATCTTCGTCCATGTTTGGCCTATCCAGTAGCATTGGCTCGACAGACGGTTTGGTTTCGGCAATTTTAACAATGTCTTTATCTATTTTGCCCAGCTCTTTGTAAGTCGCATTAAAATGGCCAACGGTCGTGCCCAAGCTGCTGCCTAGCTTGCTCATGTAGACGTTGTGGCTCACCAGATGCCGGCCCAGCTGTTCGATGTTTTTGCGGATTTTTTCGGTGTCTTTGTGAATTTCGATGCTTTTAAGCCCCTGCACGATAGTTTGCAGCATGGCGCTTAGCGTGCTTGGGCCAACAATCGTTACCTTTTTTTCGGCGGCAGCGTATTGCACCAGGTTTCGTCCATTTACTCCTCCCAGACCGACTTTGTTGGCTAAAAGATCGTAATAAATCGCCTCGGATGGGATGAACATCAGGGCTTGGTCGAGCGTGCCTTTGCCCGGTTTTATGTATTTGGCAGTTTCGTCCACGCGCTTTTTTAAATCCTCTTTAAAGGCTCGTTCCAGCGCTGGACGCTCGGTTTCATTGGCCTCCAGCAGGCGGTTGTAGTTTTCCAAACTGAATTTGCTGTCTATAGGCAGCACCTTATCTTCCAGCTTAATGACGGCGTCCACTACCAGGCCTTCGCCCAGCTTGTATTGCAACTCGTAGGCCCCAGGCGGCAAAATGTTTTTGAGGATTTGTTCTAGATAATATTCGCCAACCACGCCGCGCTGCTTGGGATTTTGCAGCACGTTTTGCAGAGTTTTGAGTTCGGCCGCTACGTCGCCAACGCTTTTGTTGGTACGCTCAATGTTGGTTAGCTGGCGCGTGATCTCGGTAATAGTCTTAATACTTTGGGCATGCTGTGCCGCCATTTGTTTGTTAGACGAGCCGAGCTGCTCGGCCAGCTGTTTTTGCAAACCGTCTTTTAGGTGAGTGATATCGTCGCTCAGCTTCGTTAAATCTTGCTTTAAAAGTAAATCAGAGTCTGAATCGCGTTTTGGCCGCAAATTCTGCCAAAATAGAAAGCCCAGCAATGCCAGCACCAAAACGCCCAAGATAATCACCGCAATAATCATGCTTTTATTTTAGCAGTTTTAGCTTTCTATGGTGACTGTTGTACCTACGGGCGCCCAGTTATATAGCCATTTGGCGGTAGCTAGCGGCAATTCAACGCACCCGTGGCTGCCGTGGAGCGTAGCGGTGTACGGCGCATTGATGTTGACGTGGCCAAAATCGCTAAGAGCGCGCCAAGTGGCATCGTGGAACCCATAAGCGCCGTATTGGTTATACAAAAAAGGCATCCAGTAACTTACCGGGTCGCTCCAGCTACCGGTGTTATCGCTGCCGATTAAAGTTTGGTTGGTTTGCTTGGCATAAATTTTATAAGTACCGGGCGGCGTTAAATCGGCCGGGTAAAGTTCCATGCCAGTGATGACGGCGCTGTCGTAAACCTGGCTACTGCCGGCACAAGCCCAAAGATGCTGGCTACTAATGCTAACTAATACAAAATTTGCCAAGGCGTTACTAGCACAATGGTTGGCCTTAACTTCGGTTTGGGCTGAGTTTGAAGATTTAGAACTTGGTGCCGAGGCTGCCGGCGCGACCGCGTTGCGGTGTCGCACATAACTACCACCGACCGCAACCACCAGGGCTAGCGCTAAGGCTATAACGATTTTGCGAGCCGTAATTAATTTGTGTTTTGGTGCAGGAGCTGGCGGCTGCCGGCGCGGATACATACTTTTATTATATCGTTACGCCAAAATCCGTGCTATACAAAATCTAGCCACGAACTTTTTGAACGCGCAGTTTGCGCAACTCGGAACGGGTTTGGGCAACCAGTGTTGTGGCTCCCACGCCTACAACACTAACTATTACCAGCACAAAAGCCAGCCCTAGCTGGTCCAAGTTGTGGACGCGCAGGCCGGTATTAAGGGCAAAATTAGCAGCACCAGGGAAAAGTTGACTCAAAATCCCGGCCAGTACAAAAGCCAGGCCACCCCATGTTAGCGTATTGCCAGCGGTTTTAAGGGCGACGCGACGCACAGCTGCCTGGCTTAAGCCGCGCCGGACAGCTATGTAACCGAATAAGCCGCCGGCCAAGGCTTGCATAATCATCGTGCCTAGGCCGAATAAAGCGCCTGGCACCCAACCCCAAACGGCCGAGTGCGTGGCCGGTGCCAGAACTGTATAAATGATGATAGCAAAGGCGCCGAACCCCCAGCCGGCCACAAAACCGTGCACAGCCGGCATCCACGGCTTAGGGTCGCTTAGCCAAGCTTCAGCCGGGTTGTCTTCTGTGTGGTGGGTTTTAAAAAACGGTAGTTCAAAATGGAAGATTTCGCGACGCTTAACAATCATCACGCCAGCCACTGCCATCAGCACGCCAACAATCACATATACTAGATTGTTTAGCGAACCAAAAGTATAAAGACGCGATAGCCCCAAATACGCTAGCTCACTGGCAATTGCCCGCTGCAGCGTAAACGACAGCGAAAACGTCAGCCCTGACTTAAGACCTTTACGGGTCGAGTAACTGCCTATGGCATAGCTAAAAGTTATCGGCCAGGTGTGTTCATCGGGCGTTATACCATGGATCATGCCAAGCAGTAGAGCGGTAATTGAAATGGTTAGCCAGCCGGTTATGTGAGTCGGGTCCCAAAGGTTTAAGGCAAAAACTTGTGGTAACATCAAAATAATCATAAAGTGCTAGCTCTTATTATTGCAAATTTGTCGCAATTTAGTTTATAATTGCAATGTGAATGAAGAAAAACTGGTGGAAACCCTTAAAAAGCAGGGGCAGAGCCTGACAAAAACCAGACGCTTGGTATTTGAGGCGCTTGGCGCGCAGGAGTCGCAAACCATGCGCGAGCTAATTAGCAGAATGGTTGACAAAGCTAACCGCGCCAGCGTTTACCGCACTATTGAGCTGTTTGAAAAGCTCGGCATTGTAGAAAAAATACAAATAGGTTTTAAATATAAACTAGAACTTTCCAGCACCTTTAGCTATCACCACCATCACCTGACATGCACTAATTGTGGACGCGATGTGCCAATAAACGAAAAATCGGCGCTGGAGCACGCTGTGCAAACCTTTTTGATGGCACACGGGTTTGAAAGGGCCAACCACCAGGTAGAAATCCGCGGCCTGTGTCAAGCTTGCCAAAACAACTAGTTCCATTACTTTTTGAGTCGGCAAAAAGTAATCAAAAAGCCGACAGCCATCCGGAGCGAGCCAGGCCTGCCGGCAGGCCTGGCCGAAGCTATT
>CAZUPM010000059.1:0-3928 GCA_964622365.1 uncultured Candidatus Saccharibacteria bacterium
AGTTTGGCCGCGCGTTCCAGCAATCGTGAGTGCAGATAAAAAACATCGCCGGGATAGGCTTCGCGGCCGGGCGGGCGGCGCAGCAGCAGGCTCATCTGACGGTAAGCCACAGCATGCTTAGAAAGGTCGTCATACATAATTAAGGCATGCTGCTTGTTGTCACGGAAATATTCACCCATGGCGGTAGCCGCGTAAGGCGCCAAGTAGAGCAGGGCGGCCGGATCGGCCGGGCTGGTGGCCACCACGATGGTTTGGTCCATCATTCCTTCGCGCTTAAGCCGTTCCACCAGGCGAGCTATTTTGCTAAGTTTTTGGCCGATGGCCACATAAATGTTGATGACGCCGGTTTTTTGACGGTGCTGGTTGATCATAGTATCGACGGCAATGGCCGTTTTACCGGTTTGGCGGTCGCCAATTAAAAGTTCGCGCTGGCCCCGGCCGATTGGGATCATAGCGTCAATGGCCGTGATGCCAGTCAGCAGCGGCTCGTTAACGCTTTTGCGGTCCAGCACACCAGGCGCGGTTCGCTCTACGCGGCTGGTTTGCTTAGCCTTGATGGGCGCGCCGCCGTCCAGCGGCCGGCCCAGCGGGTCGACCACGCGTCCGACCAATTCCGGCCCCACCGGAACTTCCAAAACTTTACCGGCCAGCCGAGCCTTGGCGCCAGCTTCCACTTCTACGTCCTCGCCCAGCAACACGGTGCCGATTTCATCTTCTCCCAGGTTGAAGGCGAAGGCCGTAACTTTGCCTCCGCCCACGGCGTCTATTTCAACCATCTCAGAATAACCACACTGGCTTAAGCCGTAGATCCAGGCAATACCATCGCCTATTCGAGTAACGATGCCAACGTTTTCAATCTCCGGCCGCTTTTTTAGCTCGGCAATGGCCTGTTGGATGTCAGCCGAAAGCTCGGCAATCGATAAATCACTCACGAGTCGCTCCTTTCAGTCGCTTCATTTATCGGAGAGCAATAAGCAGGTGACAAAAAGCTACTATTCAGCAGGATGCAGTCTTTGGCCACTATCAGTCTGCCACCCGAAGCCTGCCAAATTTTTGCCATCGGATACCTTATATCTGATAAATGGTTTATGCTCATGTGTTCTCCGTAGTTAGTTGCTTGAATGTATTTAATTTGGCGCGGACGCTAAGATCCAGCTGACGGTGCGGCATCTCCAGCCTCACTCCTCCGACTACGTCAGGATCAAGCTGTTCGGTAATAATAATCCTCTTAGCCTTAGGGTAAAGATGGCTTATTTCGCGCCGGATTTCATTCTTGGCCTTGGCGCTCAGCGGAAAAGCGCTGGCGGCAATCGCTTCTACGTAGCCGTGATCGGCCCAATAATTCTGTACGTCACGCAGCAGTGAAGCTAGTTCGTTAGTCCGCCCAGTTTCCAGCAGGTAGGCTGCTGTCTCTTGGGCTAGACGCTTAAGGCCTTTGGGCTTCAGACTTTTTGCGCCGACAATGCCGGCTACAGCCAGACGGGATACCTTGCTCATGCGCGTCCCTTCAGCGCCCGTTCAATCAGGCCGGCGTCCTTTTTGGCATCAACTTTTTCGTGGATAATCGCTTCTGTCGCATCGGACACTAACCCAGCCAGCTCGCCCCCCAATTTTCGGCGGGCGCTTTCGGTATCTTGCTTAATGCGCGCGCTGGCTTCATCAACGATCGACTTGGCTTTGACGCGGGCATCTTCTTCGGCTGCTTGCGCAGCCTGGCGGGCATCAGACCTGGCGGCGCTTACAATCTCATCGGCCTGCTGACGCGCTTTATGCAGAGTTTCCGTGACCTTGGCTTCCAGCTCGTCCTTTTCTTTTTGCATCTGCTGGCCAAGTTCCACGCCTTTATCGATGGTCTCGCGCCGTTCGCGCAAAACTTTTAGGATTGGCTTGAATGCCCACTGACGTAGCGCCAGAAAAGCGATAATAAAAGTCCCGAGCTGAATCAAAAACGATTGGAGATTGAGGCCTAACGCCCCGATGCCCGAACTACTCGCAAATTGTGTTAATAAACCTAGCATCAATCCCTACTACTTAGTACTTAACATGAAGAATGTCGAAGCGAACGCCAGCAGGGCATACAGCTCAATTAACGCCACGAAGACCAACGCCTGGCCAAGCAACTTGGCTTCCGGGTTGCGACCGGTGGCCTGAATATAGCTGCCGCCGACGACGCCCATGCCAATACACGGCCCGATAAAGCCGCCGCCGATCATTATACCCTTGGCAATATTTACGCTACTGGTTACGTCTGCAAGTGCTATCATTTTTACTCTCCTTAATTTATTAACTGCTTTTTACACACAAACTCAAACATTCCCGCCGCTACGCACTGGTTTTGCGTCCATTGTTTCAGGAACGGCGCCTTCGGTCAACCCCTGCCTATGTTCGGCCACATGATTGACAGCTATGGCCAGATACATCGCGCCCAGCAGCGCGAAGATGTACGCCTGCAGCAGGTCATCAAACATATCCAAGAAATAAAACGGGACCGCAGCAATCGGCGCCAAAATGTGCCCCAGCCAGGCAAACACTACAACAATCGTCTCTACGATAGCGATATTGAGAAAAAGACGGAGGCTTAGACTGATAACCCTGGTCAAGTCGGTAATCATTTCTATTAGACCCAGAAACCAGAAGAACGGGTTTTTGAGGCTGCCCATAAAAAAGTGTTTAAAGTATTCCTTTAGCCCCACTTCGCGGACAGAGCTCGCGTATACCAGAACCATCATTAAAACCGCCATGGCGAGAGTCAGGTTAAAATCGGCCGTAGTTGGCCGTAGCAACGGGCTGCCGTGCGAGGTTACCGAGTCGCCGACGCCCGGGATCAAGCCCACCAGATTATTTACCAGTATGAAAAAGAATACCGTTACGAAAAACGGCACGTATTTGCGGGCCCGACCCTTTTCGTCAAAAGCGTCCATAACAGTGCCAGACATAAATTCAGCTATAACTTCCACGAATTGCGTCAGACCGCCTTTTGGTTTGACTGTCATCCGCCGCGCTATCAAAATAAGCACAACCACCATGACAGCAGTCGCGATCCAGCCAAGCAAGATAGAGTTCGTGATAGCCACCGGCCCGATATGAAAGACCGTACTCGGAGCGATGTAAGTTTTAGGCACGGAGCTGGCCACGACGTTCATTAGCGGCAAAGTCATTTATGGCCTCTCTGGTCACCGACGGTTTTAGTTTGCAGCTCATTAGCCTGGGCTACCACGCGCCTCATAACCATAAACGTTCCCGCCATCGCCAGCACAAACCCGATAATCGTCAGGGTCGGCGTCGTCTTAAAGTGTTTGTCCAGTTCATAGCCGCCGACTATCGGCACCAACACCACAATCGCCAGCTGCCAGCTCATATCCACAACAGCCGCGAAAAAAATCCGGCGCTGGTCGGCGCTGGCTTGCTGTTTTACCTTACCCTTAGCAGGAGTCGGCGTCGTTTTAGGCGCAGAACTTTTACTCATTCCTCCGCATTGTAACAGTTCTGCCCCTGTAATTCAAGGCTTTGTATAACAAATGTAATGCTTTACTTTGTATAGTTTGGTACAATTAAACTATGGGCGATAAAGTAGCAGTCACAATTTATTCGGCCAACTGGTGCGCGTTCTGCCACGCCGCCAAACAATACCTCGATAAAATCGGCGTCAAATACGAAGAGAAGGACGTGGAGCGCGACCAAAAGAATGCCCAGGAATCGGTAGCCAAGTCCGGGCAGATGGGTATTCCGGTGCTGGACATCGGCGGCGACATCATAGTCGGCTTCAACCGCTCGGCTATCGACAATTCTTTGAAAACCCACCAGCTTATTTAGTGTTTGTATTTGTTGCAGGCCGCTATATCTAGTAGAATTATAATAGGGGGTAAGGGTGTCACAAGAATCTATATCGCCAGACCAGCAACCATCTTTTGATTTTGCCTTCAACGAT
>CAZUPM010000060.1:0-3926 GCA_964622365.1 uncultured Candidatus Saccharibacteria bacterium
CATGCCTGACTGCTATCGCCAGGATGGTATCTCTTAGCTCGGCCGGTAAGTCCTGCAAAGATTTAGCCGAACTGTACCGCCTAATTGCTTCTCTTATTGTGTTAGGGTTTTCGCCCCGGGCCATCAAAGTTATTATGGCGTGCCGGAGCTGCTTGGTGTTGGCGTCATCTTTTGGCCCATCGTCCCAGCCTAACTTACAGTACCAGCTTTTACCCATGCCAACCCTTAATTTTTTAAGTAAATCTTCTGAGGTTGTATCACCCTCGGTTAATTGGCCGGCCGCGCTAATAGTTCTGAGCACCAGCCCCCACACGCTGCTGCGCGGCTCGTTTTTACATTCACGGACGATGTCAAGCGCGTCAGTCAATGGCTCGTCGCCGTGCCGGGCCAGCACGTACATGTCGTTGAGTAAGTTTATGCGAGCTTCCGTAGCTAATCGGCCAGCCTTAAGCTGGCTAGCCAAAAATTGTCGGTGCCCAGGCTCTTTATAATGCACCAGGTACTGGCCGCTGGCGTACTGGTTGAGCAAGACTGGCTCCTCGGACTCAAGCACGAAAAAGCTGTTTTTAGATGTCAAAATATCAGACTGCACGGCCTGGTTAGCCAAAAGCGGTACCGGCCAAATGCTATTATCCGGCTCAGCGTCCAGCAAAAAGCGTTCCTGAAAAAGATTTAAATCTCTGCCTTTTTGGGTAACGTGCACCACTGGCATACCGGGTTGGGTTAGCCAAGGAGTCATCATGGTCTTGATATCTTTTCCGCTGGACTTAGAAAGCGCTGCCCATAAATCGTCACGCGTAGCATTGCCGTAAGCATGGGACTTAAAATAATCGTTTAAACCATTGACGAACGCCTCATCACCAATGTATTCACGCAGCATCTTTAAAAGCCGTGCGCCTTTGGCGTAAACAATCGCCGGGTCAAACAGCGCCTCTATTAACTCTGGGTCAACACCCTTTACGCCAACCGGCTGGATGTCTTTATATACGTCGCGGCTGGTGATCAGCGGGATGTCGCCTGCGGCGTATAACTCCCACTGTTGCCAATCGGGATGCAGCGCGTTCGAAGCGATGTGCTCCATCAGTCCGGCAAAGCTTTCATTGAGCCACAAATCGTCCCACCATTTCATAGTTACGAGATTGCCGAACCATTGGTGGCTTAACTCGTGGGCGACCACTAAAGCTACGTACTGTTCGCTGGAGATCGAACGATTTTTAGTATCGACAAGCAGTGCGACTTCGCGGTATGTCACAAGGCCCCAATTTTCCATGGCGCCGGCATCAAAATCCGGCAGCGCAACTTGGTCCAGCTTCGCCAGTGGGTAGGGAAGGCCGAAATAATCAGCGAAAAAATCCAGAATTTTGGCAGCCTCATCAGCCGAGTATTTTAAATGACCCACAGGTTGGGCGATGCTCGACCAACTATTTACTTCTATACCGCCTTTGGTTTTAGCAGCGGCGCTATGCATTTCTCCGAAAACGAATGCCAACAGATAAGCCGACATCTTTGGCGTTGTTTCAAAAGTAGTTAGTTTATAGTTTTTAGTATGTAGTTTTTTGCTGTTTGCTGTCAGCTGTTTGCTGTCAGCTGTTTGCTCTTTTTTGATGGGCGTGTTGGAAAGTACGACTTCATCTTTAGGTGTGACGAGCGAAAGCTGGAAGGTGGCTTTGGCCTCCGGTTCGTCAATGCAGGGAAAGGCTTTGCGGGCGTGGTCGCTCTCAAATTGGGTTGCGACCAAGGATTTTTCTTTATCGTTATGCTTAAAGTGGCATAGGTAAATGCCTTGCATGGTTTGGCTAATCAGACCACTGAACTCCATTGTGACTGTGTAGCGGCCCGGGTACAGGGGCTTGCCGGCGTGCAACCGTACTTCGCTGAAGCCCCTGTGAAGGTTTACGCGGCTAATTGCTATTTCTTCATCACCTTTTTTGTCGTGGCAATATATTGACACATTGGTAATCTTCAGCCCTTTCTGGTGCAACGTAATGCGCTCGCTTGGCCGGCCAACTTTTTGGCCGCTGATTTTTATCTTGCCGCTAAACGCCATGGTTTCGCGATCCGGCTCTAAAAACAGCTCGTAATGCTCGGGCCTAAACTGCTCGAACAACCTCCGCACACTCTTGCTCATTGGTTTTATTTTACATTCCTTGCAGGTGCGAGTCTAATCGTGCTATACTTTTACTGTTGATCCGGCCAAAGTGGCCGGGTTTTTTCTTGAAAGGAGACAGAAATGGACTTAGACATAAAGCAACTGGCGCTGGCTATCAAAGCTATCGCCGAAGAAAAGAACTTGCCCGAAGAAACTGTGCAGGAAGTTGTAGAACAGGCTTTAGCCGCGGCTTACCGGCGCGATTACGGCGACCGCGAGCAAGAAATTCGCGTGAGCATGAACCTTAACACCGGCGAGGTTGACGCTTTCGTTATGAAAGACATCGTGGAAAATGTAGATCAGCCGGCTTACGAAATTAGCCTGGCCGACGCCCAGGCGATGAAAAAGAGCGCCAAGCTAGGCGAGCAGATCGAAGTCCACCAAAAGGTAGAAAGTTTTGGCCGCGTGGCTGCCCAAACCGCCAAGCAGGTCATTCTGCAGCGTCTGCGCGAGGCAGAACGCGAAATCGTCATGGCCGAGTACGAAGATAAAATTGGCACGATAATAAACGGCTTGGTTTCTCGAGTGGAAGGCAATATCGTGCGTATAGACTTGGGCCGCGCCCAAGGCATTATGCCGCGCAGCGAGCAAATCCAGGGAGAACGTTACTACCCGGGCCAGCGGGTAAAAGTTTTGCTAAAGGATGTTGAACGGGGCTTTCGCGGCCCACAACTAATTCTGAGTCGGGGCAATACAGACTTTATCACCTGGTTGTTCCGAGCTGAAGTGCCAGAGATGGAAAGCGGCGCGGTCGAAATCAAAGACATTGCCCGCGAAGCTGGCGTGCGCACCAAAATCGCGGTAGCCAGCAGCGTGCCGGGCGTTGATCCGGTGGGTACGTTCGTGGGCGGCCACGGCACGCGTGTTAACGCCGTGGTGAGCGAAATCGGCGAGCAAGAAAAAATAGATATCGTGGTATGGAGCGACGACGCCGAGACTTATATAATCAATGCGCTAAGCCCGACCAAAGTAGACAAAGTTATTCTTGACGAAAAGGCCAAAAAGGCTAAAGTTTTGGTGCCCGAAGATAATTTGAGCATCGCTATTGGCAAAGGGGGGCAAAATGTGCGCCTGGCCAGCAAACTTACCGGTTACGAGCTGGACATAGAGGCTGAGCACGCAACGGTCGCCGAAGCCCAGCCCGAGACCACCGAGCTGCCCAAGGCGCCTAAACTCAAGAAAAAGGAGCAGCTGGAAAGCAGCCTGCTGGAAGCTATCGAAGAACACGGAACCGAAGAAAAGTCTGAGGCAAAAGACCAGGAAGAATGAATCAAGCTGAATCCTGTCCGCTAATAGGGCAAAAGTCGGGCGCAGACATTCCAGAATTTTGCCGCGATCATTGTCAGCCGTTGTGGGAGCAGGCGATGGAAACTCAGACGACTAAACTGGATGATTTTACGAGCAGGCTTGATTCTAACTGCCCACATGGCGCTAGTGAATTTTGTGAAGAATTTCTACAGGAAATTGGTGGCGAGCCTAACAGGCAATATTCAATAAGCGATCTATGCATGAGTTGCGGAAATGAACTTGGATCAGAAGGCTACGACTTTGATTGCCCATATGCAGCCCCGGACAATTGGCGCCCTTGTCCGAGACAAAAGCGATCAAGCACCACAGCTTCACAGCTGGATGCAATGCAAGGTAGCGGCGAGAAACGGACTGAAGCTGTACAAATGAGTACTGCAAGGGAGTACCGCAGCTGCTGACGCCGCAGTGCGTCAGCAACGGTAGCGGTGCAGCTAGCTCTGCAAGGTGACAGGCTACTGTGGTGTGAAGT
>CAZUPM010000061.1:0-3638 GCA_964622365.1 uncultured Candidatus Saccharibacteria bacterium
TCAAAGAAAGTAAAATTTATACGAAAATCTTATCTGTAATTCTCTCTTGGTGACCCTCGAGCACTCGGTTTATAAAGAAATTGCCAATGAGATTATTAGATGGCAAAAATTAATCTAAGAATTTCACATAATAATTGCTATTGCCATTTAGGGTGGCGGTAGTAGCACTTTCTTGAGAAATGTAAACTTGTACGGTTCTACCAATCAGAGTTTTTCCATCAGTAGGATAGTTAATTACTTGTCCACGGGCACCAGTGTAGGCCGCATTGCCAAACCGTACAGTGATTATCAGCCCTTGGGCAGAAATAGAACAACCTACATCTCCAACCGGGACTCCGTTATCACCATCAGGTGGGCAAGTAGAGGTCGTTATAGTATTCGTAAATGTCACATCCTTGGGATAGGTCGTTGTCGAGGATGAACTAGATGTAGTGCCAGACTGGGCAGCAGAACTCGGTGTAATGGTATTTACTTTTATAGTGCTCTGTCCAGAGCTGGAGGTAGTAACTTTGCCAGTGACTGTAACTGGCGTGCCGCTGGCCACGGTCGGGCTTGAGGGCACGCTCAAGCTATAGGTCTTACTATTGTTAGCTTTAAGAGCGTAGTTAGTACAGCTAGTATCGGTCTTAGTACAGGTTTGTTTAATAAGCGTGCCTTGGTAGGAAGCGGTACGGTATAGACTAAAAGTACGGTATCCTGCAAAGCCTAAGGCACCAATCACTACTACGCCAGCTAGGATTAGAGTAATATGGGCAAAGCCAGCTTGGTTTTTAGTTATTTTGGTTTTCATGGTTTTAATTTTTAAAGTTTAATTTAGTTTTATATCCTTTATAGGCTTAATGATAGCACTTGCTCATTAGAATGCAAGGGGTGTGGTTATAAGAGGCTAAAGTGCTTATGGCTGGTGACCCCAAGGGGAATCGAACCCCTGTTGCCAGGATGAAAACCTGGTGTCCTAACCGCTAGACGATGGGGCCGGGTCGTCCGCCGACGGGCGGACTCCAATTATCAATTTACAATCTTCAATTAACAATTGCTTCGGACTTTAAAAGCCTAACATAACAGAGGCCAACAAACAACTTTCTACCAGGAGTGATGCAAAAGCTAAATCACAACTTTCAGACTTGGATGCATTGCAAGGCAAAAGCAAAGCGCGAAGCAAGCCGTATTTCACATACGGTACGTGATCACTGGAGTTTTTAACGCAGTGGCGCGACCTGAGGGTTGTTAAAAAAATCCCCCGGTTTGAACCCGGGGGATTTTTATGCTAAGAGTTTGTTTTTGAGCGGTCAGTCGTTGCTCGTTAAGCCAAGCTTAGCACATTTTTCGTGCTTACGCTACCGCTTTTCCACAGTTCGTGGACTTATTTTCTGTGTTTTGCGTCGGGTTACCGGCGGGCAAACTTGCGCCAGAACAAGCGGTGAGCTACCGCGCCAGCTATAGTCGTGACACCGAATATGGCAGCCACGTCGCCAGGACCCGTGTTAACCAACGAAGTTGGTGTGGTCGGGGTCGTAGGCGTAGTAGGCGTGCTGGGCGGAGTCGGAGTAGTACACTGCTTGTTCACGCTAGTGACAGCAGAGTTTTCGTACTCGTTCATGCCCTGAGGATGCACTACACCCACGTTTGTAAATTTGGTAGTGCCACAGGCTAATTGGTCAGCAGTCGGAACCTTAACTTCAAATACCACATAGGCATTTGCACCGGCACCGAAGTCGCCAATGTTTTCTCCGCCCTGGGTAATGTCATTGTCAGGAAAAAGATAGCCGCTCGGGTGGCTGGCATCGTACAAGTAAGTCGTGTTAGGAACCAAAGTCATTAAAGGCGGCAAATTGTCGCGGATAAGGACCTGGTCTTCCACGGTGTTACCAGTGTTTTGGTAACTGATCATGTACTTAAGCGTGTCATCAGGGTTGGCCGTATTAGTCTGGGCCCAAGCGTTGCTTTGGCCAAGCTCTTCAACTTGTTTAACAACCTTTACGCCAGGGATCATAACGCGTGCAAGCGCGGTTATGGAAGCACCTTGGCATGGATTACCGTTGTTGACTAAGTATCCGGCAGAATTAGCGCTGGTTATAGCGCTCTGGGCATCGGGAACATTGTACTCGCTAACAGAACCATTGGGGTTAGTCACTTTCGCAACAGTAGTACCCGGTTCGTATTGCAGGTAAGCGTTCGAGTTGCCTAAATTGGCTGTAACTTGGCCGGTAACGTCGTTAGTGTTACTACCAGTAACATCTGTAGTGATGGTCTGTATAGAACCAGCACCGTTTGGCATATTGATTTTGATGTGTACATTGTTAGCCACTAAGTTTGGCTGGGTTTCGGTATTTATGTACCGTACTTGGACTTTAACTACTTGGTCGTAGCTAGCGTTTATCGAGCTGTTATAGCTCGTATCCCCAGCAGTTACATTTGCTATTCCGGTAGAAGCTTGGATCTGTATTGGCATAGAAGCAAACACAGAAGCCGCCGGAAAGGCAATCGCTAACGCCAAAATAGCGCCAGCAGCAAGCCGCTTGGAAAGAGTGTTTAGGCGAGAAAATATCTTCATCTCACACCTCCTTAAAATTAACTAATTAAACTTATCAATTTAACTGTTTGCCAAATTGTTAAATGGCATAAGGATAACGTTGGCTCCACCTCAGTTAGCCTTAAGTTTAATGCAATTTTAGCACAACAATTTCTAGTTGTCAATATTATGTTTATGCTAATTGTTAAGGTCCTTTGGCTCTCCCCTTAAAGGGAGCTAAGTCAAATCATTACAATTCATGGAAAGCCAGGCAGTTGTTTTAATGATCCGAAGATCAACAACCGCCTAGCGAGTTTGCGAGAACCTATAAGGCTCAATCGCGTTGTGACATAGTCACCCAAAAATTTTTGATGCAAATGCATTTTAGAGAAGCAGCGAGTTTCACGCGCCACTACCAGACGGGATATGTTCAGAGCCTATGCTCCTACTCCACCGTTCTGGCAGCTCCTTGTGCATTTTTTTGACGAGACCGTCTCAGCCCCTAGCAAGGGACTTTACTCAGCGTCTCGCCGCAATGCTGGTACTCGCTCAGTACCCGAGTTTACTTCTTTAGGACGGAGCCGCAACCGCTGCACCACCAGTGCTGGTCTGCCCAGTACTGGAAGTCGTCACGCCATTGGTGTCGCCAGACACCGTAGTACCAACCGGGCCGCTTGGGGGAGTGGGTCCTCCACCAATCGAAGAGACAACCGTACCGCCTGGGCTCGTCACTGTGGTGTTACCACCTGCGGTGTTAGATCCGCTTGGGGAACCGGTGTTGTAGCCAGGTCCGGGCGAACCGTCCGGGTTGGTGTCCGGCGGCAGTGGCGTCCCGCTGGTTGCGGGGGGAGCCGGTGGGTTCGGCGCGGGAGGCGTCGTAGCTCCGGGCGTCGGCGCCAAATCCGACACAAGGACAGGATTGTCCTGTACCGGCTGGTTGGGCGCGCATCCGATAGTGCACGGTCCGTGAATCGGCTGACAGTTCGGCGGTGTTCCCGTCGTACCGGGTGGGCACTGCGGCACCTGACAGTTCGGCGGTGTTCCCGTCGTACCGGGTGGGCACTGCGGCACCTGACAGTTCGGCGGTGTTCCCGTCGTACCGGGTGGGCACTGCGGCACCTGACAG
>CAZUPM010000062.1:0-3557 GCA_964622365.1 uncultured Candidatus Saccharibacteria bacterium
ATGTTTAAGCAATTTCGCTATGTCAAGACGGCCGTCTTTATCGACAGCGGCAATTTTTTGATCGTACTTTTCGGCTGGCGCCAGAACCGATTCATGTTCCACGGCGCTGACTATCAAATTACAGCCCGGAAGTTTTTGCATCACGCCCTGGATCGCCAGATTGTTGGCTTCGGTGCCTCCGGCCGTGAAAACGATCTCGCCAGCTTTAGCGCCCAACCGGCCGGCCACTTCGGAGCGGGCTAGTTCCAAAGCTTGCCTGATCTTAACCGCAGCCTGGTAATTTGCCGACGGATTATGGAATTTTTCCACAAAATATGGACGCATGACCGCCAATACTTCTTTATCGACTGGCGTGGCCGCAGCATAATCCAAATAAATCGGCTTTTTCATATATCAGGCTGGTGTCGGAGCGTAAATTGCCGCCTTTACACTAGACGAGTACAGGCTGACGGCCTTGTAAAAACTAGTCGCTTCTTCGAGGCAAAGATAAACCTGGCCGCGCCCATCGCAAATTTTTAACACGCCCTCGGGCCGGATGTCATAGCGTGTTGTGGTGCTGTGGTGGCCTACGGCATCTTTCCATTCTTCGTGCTCTATCCAGGTGTTTTTATCCAAGCAGAAAAATTCCCGCTTCGTACCAACTGGTACCGGCCCCAAAAGCTGGCCGCCAATGACAGCTTCGCGGCGCATAAGGTCGCGGTATTGGCGGGCGCGCTGCTCGCCTTGCTGTTTTTTATGGTTTTTCAGTGGTGCTATAATCATCGTTTACTTTATCTTAAAAAGGCTTCGGGCGTTGCGTGTCGTTACTCTGGCCAGCTCATCCGGGCTTTCGCCGCGCAGTCCACACAAAAATTCAGCGACACTCCTCACTAGCTTCGGTTCGTTTAACGTACCACGGTAAGGAACAGGCGTCAAGAAAGGCGAGTCGGTTTCAAGCAACAGCTTGTTAATGGGGATCGATTTATAAACTTCCAGTTGGCGTTCGTTTTTGGTAAAGGTCGCTATGCCGTTGAGCCCGATGTAAAGTCTGGCCTTAACGGCTTTTTGCATATTTTCGAGCGAGTCGGTAAAACTGTGCAACACGCCTTTGACGCCCGGGTAACTTTCAAAAATAGGCCAAAAATCATCAAACGCTTCGCGCACATGAAAGATCAATGGCAGGTCGTTTTTAAGCGCCAATTCAATCTGAAATTTTAGCAACTCGATTTGCGCCTCACGCGGCGAGTGTCCGTAAAAGTAATCTAACCCACATTCGCCAATCGCCACGACTTTTGGCGATCCGGCCAATTCCGCAAATTCTGCCAGCAAAACTGTTTGCTTGACAAAACTTTTTGCCTCGTGCGGGTGGATGCCTACGCTGGCCCAGCAATTCGGCCGGTTTTTTACAAAATCAATGGCAAGTTCGCTATCGTCCAAATCACAACTAACGCAAATCATTCGCGTCACGCCAGCGGCTTTGGCGTTTTTTATCATTTGCTCGCCGGTAAGCTCCGGCACTTTGGCCCACAGCTCGCGCGTAACCTGTTCACCGGCAGCCTTGCCCGCCGACTGGATATGGCAGTGGGTATCAGTTAACTCCATTTTACAGGTTAAGCTTGTTTTGTTTCGTGTTTGGGGAAGAGCGTGCCTTTTGGAGGATGAATGAGACCGTCTTTAAAAATCGCCCTTATTTTGGCGGCCGTATCGGGCAAAAAAGGTGTCAGCAGTTCGGCAACCTGCAGCAAGCAGCCGGCTTGGTAAGCCAGGACTTCGCGCAAGTGGTCGGCGTCACCAACTTTAGCCAGCTCCCACGGTTTTTCTTCGTCTATATATTGGTTAAGCCCACGGACTTGTTCCCAGATATGGTCCAGCGCCCTGTCGAACCGACATTCTGCCAAATCCTCGGTAATAGCGCTGCTGTCGTGTTCCGGCGCCGGCATTTCCCCAATCAAACCTTTTTGGTAACGCTCAATCATGGCCATGGTACGCTGCACGGCGTTACCTAACTCATCGGCCAGCTCGTTATTATAAGCCGCTTCAAAAAGTTGCCAGCTAAAATCGCCGTCTTCATAACTCGGTATATGGCGCAAAAAAAAGTAGCGAAAAGCATCGGTGCCAAACTTCGTAATAATTTCTGCCGGCGCGACATAGTTGCCCAGGCTTTTGCTCATCTTTTTATTATCGATGTTAATAAACCCGTGCACGTACAGCTGCTTTGGCAACGCAGCGCCTAGACCCAGCAACATGGCCGGCCAAATGGCCGCGTGAAAGCGGATGATGTCTTTGCCTATGACCTGCGCGCTGGCCGGCCAAAAGTTTTTAAAATCAGTGTGCTCCGGATAGCCGAGTACCGTAATGTAATTCATCAGCGCCTCGAACCAAACATACATCACCTGCGACGCATCGCCCGGCACCGGAATTCCCCAGCCAATCTTGTCTTTCGGGCGACTGATACTTATATCTTCGAGCCCCGATTTAAGTAAACTCAAAACCTCGTTGCGCCTGGTTTTAGGCAAAATTTCAAAATCCCCGTTGCCGATTGCTTGCCCGACGGCTTGGCCAAAAGCACTTAGCTTAAAAAAGTAATTCTCTTCCTCGATTTTTTCGTACGGACGGTTGTGGTTCGGGCAAATGCCGTTGTTAGCTTTGACTTCGGCTTCGGTAAAAAAGGCTTCGTCGCCGGTGCAGTACCAGCCGCTGTATTTACCTTTGTAAATATATTTAGCCAGCGACTGCCAGATGATTTGGGCGCGTTGTTCGTGGGCCGGATCGGTGGTACGTACAAAACGGTCGTTGCTGACATTGAGCGATTTTAAAAGGTCGCGGAACTTTTGGCTCATCTGCCCGGCCAGCGCGTCGGGAGTTTGTTTGAGCTCGGCGGCTTTTTCGGCGATTTTGCCGCCGTGTTCGTCGGTCCCGGTGCTAAATATTACGGTGTCGCCGCGCTGGCGCGCGGCCCGTGCCAGCACGTCGGCCATAATAAATTCCATGGCATGACCCAGATGCGGCTCGCCATTAACATACGGAATAGACGTCGTCACATAGTAATTCATTTCAACCTTTCGTAATCGTATCGGCCCGCTTGCCAGCAAAGCTAGCAGCTCTGCCGCTACTCCTGGCGAAGGTCGATACGTTCTATATTGTACCTGCTTAATCTGATAATGGGAAAAACTGGTTAAGTACTTCTTTAAAGCCTGGCAAAAGTTTTAATCCTTTGATTTCTGATTTGGTAAACCATTTGGCGTTTTGCGCTTCCCAGTCAAGCTTGTATCTATCGGTTTTTATGGGAGCTAAAGCAGGCACGACCAGCCAGATCTTGTTATATTTGGGCGCTTCTTGTAGTAGCACGTGGCCAATTTGTATAGATCTGATGTCGGATTCTACAAGATTTGACTCTTCACCGAGAGCTCTTCACGAACTTTTTCCCAGATGCTCTTAGCGTAATCCAAAAAGCCGGAAACGCCATTCCAAAAGCCAGGATAAAGTCGCATATTCTTACTGCGCTGAACCAGTAATATTTTGCCGGCATGAGTAACTACAATGTTGACGACCGGGGCATAACGGATGTTAGTATAATC
>CAZUPM010000063.1:0-3495 GCA_964622365.1 uncultured Candidatus Saccharibacteria bacterium
TGGTTTTAAGCTTTTTGGTATCAACTTTTTTGGCTACTGCCGTCTACGCACTGCTGTCAAAAACCTATGTAGCGACCAGCCTGCACGATGCCGCCCTAAGCTCGGCAGTGTTCTTTTTAGCTTTCGTGATGCTCACAGAGCCGCTCACTTCTCCGGCAACGGCTAAAAAACAAGTTTGGTACGGCGCGCTGGTGGGAGTTTTGCTGCCACCGCAGGTCCACATCTTTAACGTATACTCAACGCCCGAGTTATCATTGATTGCAGGCAATATCTTCGCTTACATAGTCAGCCCAAAAACCAAGTTGTTCCCGGTGCTGAAAGAAAAATTTTTGGTAGCTACCGACACAGTCGACTTTGTCTTTAACCCCGGGCGTAAATTAGCTTATGAGCCCGGCCAATACATGGAATGGACGCTGCAGCACGAGCAGGCCGATTCGCGCGGCAGCCGGCGCTATTTTACGCTGGCCAGTTCGCCAACCGAGCCGGACCTCCGCATCGGCGTCAAGTTTTACGAAAACGGCAGCAGTTTCAAGGAGTCGATGCTAGACATTAACGAACGTACACCGATAGTAGCTTCGCAGGTTGCCGGCGACTTCACACTGCCTAAAGACCCGCGACAAAAGCTGGCCTTTTTGGCTGGCGGCATAGGGGTCACGCCGTTCCGCAGCATGATCAAGTATATGATAGATAAAAACGAAAACCGGGTGGTAACGCTGCTATATGCCACTGGCAGCGAGCGGGACCTGGCATATAAAGATATCTTCGAAACGGCGCGGCAACGCATCGGCCTAAAGGCACTATACGTATTAAGCGACCAGACGAACGGCACCCCCTACAACCGGCCGGGCCGCATCACATCTGGCCTCATCAAGGCTGAAATCCCTGATTATATGGAAAGGACATTTTATGTTTCCGGAACGCACGAGATGGTCACGGCCATGCAGCATATTTTGAATAATTTGGGCGTGCCTAAGCATCAGGTTAAAACCGACTTCTTCCCAGGCTACGCGTAATAATCCACAATTTATTACGGCGCCCGACGCGGCGAGTCAGCCCGTTAAATGACAGTTAGCCACAGATTTATGCACAGGGCCAATCCACAAACCCAAAAAGTACTTGCGCATACTGGCGGGCAGGTATAAAGTAGTAGATGTCACCGTGAGGTGATGGTTACCGAGAGGTAATCGTGGGTGTCAGAAATGGCATTTACAACAAAAAAGAGCCCCTCAAAAGGCTCTTTTTTGCTTTTACGGGAGGAACTCCTTTATAATAAGCATTAGCCGTGCATGTGCCGGCAACCTATCGAGTCGTACCCGATAGAAGAGCCCTCCTACATGCAGACTTATAAACTTTTAGCGGCCTTGATAACTTCAGCCCGCTCACGCCTTAAATCAAATCTAGCCTAAAAATCGGGCAACTCTCTTTTTATTAACCATAATTTAGGATTACCATGCGTGAGACTATTAATGCCGAAGTTTCGGTTGTCATGTACTTTAGCGCCAAGCAGCGGCTGGCGCTGCCGCACCTGGTTCACTGGCAAAACAAAGATTATCCGGTGGGCGAAGTTGGCTTTCACCACACTGTCTGGGTCGGCAAAACGTTGCATCATATATATGAGCTGGTGGATGAAAAAGAAACGTTGTGGATGCGGCTGAATTTTGACACCGGCAATTTACATTGGACTTTGGAGGCAGTCAGCGATGGACTACCCGATTGACCTGTTCAGGGCAAAGCAGGTGTCTACTGATAAGGGGTCCGGAGGTAGGGCGTTTCGCGAGACATCTCTTTGTGCAGACCAAAATGTAGCCCAGTTGCCGTGTTCAACTACTTTACATTTGGCACTACAGCCATCTACTTCGCAGTCTACGAAGAAATGCACCGCCGTATCGCCAACCAGCCTTAGGCCGCTAGAGGTCTTGGCCCTATCTAAGCCTGCTGCCTCTTCGGGCCAGTCTGCGCTTACTTGGGAGATAATTTCGCAATCAGAGATTTCGATTATGGAGCGTAGGCACATAGGGCGGATGTCATTCATCATACTGCCAATCTATTTATATATTATAGCACATTGCGAGAAATTTGCATGAATCTGCCCCTTAATAAAGCTGCTCCGCAAGTCATGCACATCGATTTAAACTCGTGCTTCGCCATGCTCGAGCAGCAGGCCAACCCGCTTATCCGGCATAAACCGGTAGCCGTAGCGGCTTATTTGGTCCCGACGGCCATAATACTGGCGGCTAGTTACGAGACCAAGGCGCTGGGCATAAAACTCGGCACGCACGTAGGCGACGCTAAGCGGATTTGCTCGGAAATCGTGGTGTTGATGCCCGATCCGCCCAAATACCGTGAGGCCCACCAGCGCTTTAACAGTCTGGTGCAACCGCGCTCGATAGACGAGTTTGTGCTGGATTTTGCCGGCTCGCCGGCGCTTAGGTCAGGGATGAGTATGCCCGAGATCGGCTACCAGATAAAAGAAGACATCAAAAAATCGCTGGGCAACTACGTTACGGTAAATGTGGGGATCGCGCCCAACCGCTTTTTGGCCAAGCTGGCCGCCGGCTTGCACAAACCGGACGGCTTAGACGTGATCACCCACGAAAATTTGACGGAGATCTTAGCCTCGCTTAAGCTAACGGACCTGCCGGGCATCAACACCCGCTACCGAGCGCGGTTGCTAGCGGCCGGCATCACCAACCCGCTGGAGTTTTACGAAGCCGGCGCCGATTATCTGCGTAGCAGCGTGTTTAAAAGCATCGTCGGTTATTATTGGTACCAGCGCTTACGCGGCTGGGAGGTCGACGCCGCGCAGTGGGGGCGCAAAAGCATCGGCCACCAGTACGCGATTGAGAATAAAACCGCCGACAGGCAAGCTTTGAGCCAGATTTTGATGAAGTTGTGCGAAAAAACCGGCCGGCGACTGCGTGGCCTGGGCTTAACGGCCGCCGGCGTGAACCTGGCGATGCGCTTCGTTGGCCATAGTTACTGGCACCAAAGTGTTAAGCAAAAATACCGGCTGTACGCCACGCAGGATATTTACGGCGCGGCGCTCAAATTACTCAACTCCGTCCATTTTCCGGATAAAGTCTCGCTCATAAGTGTCACGATTTACGATTTGCGTCCGCTCGACCCGGAGCAGCTCGGCCTGTTCGACAGCGACCAGCTGGCCAAGCAGGCGCTGGCCAGAGCAGCGGACGAAGCCAACGACCGCTACGGTGAGTTCAGCGTCATCCCGGCCATTATGGCCGATATGGACAAAACCATTCTGGACCACATCGCCTTCGGCAACACTTTAGACTAGGGCGTAGCTTCAGCTTAGTCGTGCTAGAGTAGTAGCATGCATACGCGGTTTGATACGGTCTTTCGCGTCAGCCTTATATTAAAAGCCCTGGACGCCGCGTCCGAGATTATCGGCGGTATTTTTTTACTGTTCATAACACCGCACGACATCCAGAGCTTTGTACACTGGCTAACGGGCCGGGAGCTGGCCCAGGACCCGCA
>CAZUPM010000064.1:0-3396 GCA_964622365.1 uncultured Candidatus Saccharibacteria bacterium
CCCTATGCCGGTTTTCAAGACCGGTACCTTCAACCGCTCGGTCACCCTTCCTGACTCAATCTGAAACTTGGCGGAGAGGGAGGGATTCGAACCCTCGCAGGAGCTTGCGCCCCTCTAACGATTTAGCAAACCGTCCCCTTCAACCACTTGGGTACCTCTCCGTGTCAGCCGTCTTTTTTAAGACAAAAGCAGGAAGAATTATATAGCTTAGCGCCAGGCTAGTCTTTTATTCTGGCGGATTGAGCTGACTTAAGCTCGGCCTATAATTTTCGCTGAACGCCCAAATTATAACAGTTTACATCTGTTATTTAAAGTGCCCTTTTGTATGGGCATAGTTTTAACCAGCCTGCCCTGCCAGCATACTTTAGATGATAACGAACGACCATATGAGCAAAAAGTTAAATATACCCGACCCAAGCAGCAAGGTCTTCATGCCTTTTGATATGGACTTATGCTTTTTGCGGTATAAAATCATGAACAATAAGAAGACTTCTGGCAGGAAGTCTAGTGAATACCGGTACCCGAACTGCTCTATGCCTAGCCCGTAGTAGCTGAATACCGCCAGCGTGCTTATCAGGATGGCGATCGCTAAGTGCTTAGATCTTAAATCTAACTCCCGCCACTTATTGATAAAAAGGTAAAGAAGATAAGGCGAAGTTATAAAAATGCTCATACCGTATGGATTGTTCTTTATGTAGGGGAACTTCAATGTCCACGAAGTAGTAGTGCGCAAATCTGGTAAAGGCGCTCGCAAAAAGGCGCTATAAAAGTTGGTTGGAATGTGGATAGGGCTAAATATACCTAGCGAGCGCGACTCAGCGGAACTGGAAAGTAGCAGCTGGTGGTTGTAGCCACCGTCGAAGGGATTATGAAAACGTATAAAATTGTAAAGCCCGATTAAGGCGACTGCTATTGCGACTGGAAGGCCCAGGGCTAGGAAACCGGGTAGCTTGTGCGGCTTGCTTTTTATATTGTGCCAAAGCTCTAGACCAAAGAAAACGATTATCAGCACTGCCGTTCCGCGTGTCAGCAATATCATTCCGCAAATAGTACCCAATAACCACAACCTTTTGCGGGTAAAATATTCATACAAGCTCCAAAAAAGTAAAAATGTAGTTATAACTTGGGCGAATAACCAGCTGCTGGATACTACAGCCACGCCTATAAAGACGCTGCCCAGCGCAAAACCGAATGTTAAAACAGCGCTATCTTCTTTTGAATAACCTAAAATTCTGGCCAGCTTGTATACGAAAAATAAGACGCCCAGGATAAAGAACCAATCTATATAACCCTGCATAAAGGTTGCGTGGAACAAATCAAATAAGGCTACAAAAGGTACCAATACCAAAGCCGGCAGAGGCCCTTCGTCCCAGTAAATTTTACCGTGCCAAAGCACAGGGTCCTGTCCGTAAGTACCGATAGAATGCAAAAAATTAGTTTGGCCGT
The DNA here is from genome assembly GCA_964622365.1 of uncultured Candidatus Saccharibacteria bacterium. Lineage (GTDB taxonomy): Bacteria > Patescibacteriota > Saccharimonadia > Saccharimonadales > UBA4665 > CAZUPM01. Next base: position 1,447 of record CAZUPM010000064.1, read on the forward strand.
GCACGAAAGCCTGGGCCAGTTCGGAAAACTGCTGGCTGGGTCTCCCAACGAAGCTGATTATGAAGATGATTAAAAAAAGCGCCACTGGCAAGGCGAATAGAATTATCTGGCGCCACGGGCGCGTGCTTAAAACTATGTTTAGGCTACACTTTAGTTTTATAAAACTTTCGCTCATTTATCATAATAAGTATACCTAATAGTCGGGCCACGCGTTTGGTTTTGAAAAATTCGGTAGTACAATAACTCTTATGGATGAGCGCGCGGATGATTCTGCCAATGCCGATAATAAAAATGTGGCTCAATCTTCAGAACCATCGGGGCAAGATACTCCCTGGTCCTTTCGTCAAGAAGGCGCTGGGGACGGAGACGAGGCGCTTGGCGGTAAATTAGCGGCAAAAAAACCACAGCCAGTCAATCCCGCAGAGTCTATAGCTTGGTCGGCTTCAGAATTTATAGCCCATCAAAAATCTGCTGGCTGGTACGCTATACTTGGGCTAGTCACGATCGCTATAGCCGACGCAGTTTATTTTTCGACTCACGATAAAATTTCAACTGGGATGATAATATTCGCCGGCTTGCTGATGGGTTATTACGCTTCACGCAAGCCCAAGGTAGTGGATTATAAATTAGACCATTACGGCCTTTCTATAGGCACAAAGTTTTATGGCTATGGAGATTTTAAATCTTTTGCCCTTGTAAATGAAGGCGCGTTTTCCAGTATTATGTTCATGCCCTTAAAACGCTTTATGCCTGCATTATCTATTTACTTTGAGCCTAAAGACGAGGATAAAATAACTAACCTACTCGCCCCGCTATTGCCTGTTTCGCAACACAAACCCGACGCCGTAGACCACTTGATGAGACGAATCCGCTTTTAAAATTAAAACAGAACGTAAATTGCCGCTAAGCCGGAAGCGGCCATCAACGCGGTCAAAAACCATCCCAAGCCTGCCGATAACCTGCCGTTTTTCCACTGGCCCATGATTTTTTGGTTGCGGGCTATAAGCAGGATTAGAACCAGAATTATAGGCGCTACTATGCCGTTTAAGACGGCCGCATAAATTAAAGCCCTGATGGGGTTAAGCCCGACAAAATTAAGCGCCAACCCAACAAACATAGAAATAATAATCACGCCGTAAAACAGGTAGCCTTGTTTGAGTTTACTATTGAGTACCTGGCGTTTGCCCGTACTTTCGCTGATAGCATAGGCGCTTGATCCGGCCAAAACCGGTATGGCCAGCAAGCCTACCCCAACTATGCCAATGGCAAACAACCAATAAGTAGCGTTACCGGCAAACGGGCGGAGAGCTTCGGCGGCTTGGGCGGCCGAGCCGATATTGGTTACGCCATGCAGAAAAAGTACGCTCCCGCAAGCGGCTATGATGAAGAACATGACGATGTTAGACAAGAACATGCCCGACCACACATCAACGCGTATCTTTTAATCTCTTTTTTTGATGAACCACTGCGCGCCTGAATAGTCGTTTGGCCGGCTGCGATTTCTTCTTCTATTTCTTGCGAAGTCTGCCAAAAAAACAAATAGGGAGTTATCGTTGTCCCAAGAACAGCGCAAACAAGAAGCAGCTCGTTTTTGTTGAAAGCTATATGAGGCACCACGGCATGCCGAGCGACGGTGTGCCAGTTAGGATGCGCCAACACCGAGGAAAGTATATAAGCCAGCAGTACTAACGCCAGCCATTTTAAATAGCGGGCGTATTTAACGTAAGGTGTAAAAATCTGTGAAAGTAAGATTAAAACAGTAAACCCTATTGTGAGCAGGGAAAAATTAAGGTTAGGCCTAATAAGTTGCACGCCGCTGGCCGTCGCGCCTATATCGGCCCCAATGTTAAAAGTATTGGCCGCGAACAAAAATAGCGTGCTGAAATACAAGACTTTACGGCCGAAGTGCAGGCGGATATTACCGGCCAGGCCCCGGCCGGTAACCAAGCC
>CAZUPM010000065.1:0-3288 GCA_964622365.1 uncultured Candidatus Saccharibacteria bacterium
AAGCGCTTCAGGCACGTGGAGTTTGTCGGTTTCGGTCTGGTAATTTTCTATAATGGCAATCAGTGAACGAGCCAGTGATACAGCCGTACCATTGAGCGTATGCAGCGTCTCGACTTTGCCATCTTTGCGACGGACCCGGATGTTTAAGTTGCGAGCCTGAAAGTCGGTGCAGTTCGAGCAGCTAGTAAGTTCGCGGTACCTACCATCAACCCGTGACCAATATTCAATGTCATATTTTTTAGCAGCCGGCGCGCCTAAGTCACCTGCCGCAATATTGATGACATGGTATGGGATGTTCAGTGTCTGCCAAAGTTCTTCCTCTATGCCAAGTAAATGTTCGTGCATTGCCTGGCTTTTTTCGGGTAGCGTAAAAGCATACATCTCGAGCTTATTAAAATGATGGACTCGGAATAGTCCTCTGGCGTGCTTGCCGTACGTGCCAGCTTCTTTTCGATACGACGGGCTGTAACCGGCATATAACAGCGGTAGTTTATCTTCGTCGATAATTTCATCGGCATGATAGCCGGTAAGAGGAATTTCGGCTGTCCCGATCATCACTAAATCTTCATCCTTAATAAAGTACTCCTCTTCTTGTTCTTTGCCGCGCGGCGCAAAGCCAGTGCCATCAGTCACACGGTTGTTGACCATGTGCGGAACAGTCATGAATGTAAAGCCTTTTTTTAGCACAAAGTTGAGTGCAAATTGAAAAAGAGCGTTTTCTAGCAGAGCCAAATCGCCCTTTAAGAAATAAAACTTGGCTCCGGCAACTTTAGCGCCACGTTCAAAATCTACCCAATCACGTTTTTCGGCAAAGTCTAAATGATCTTCAGCCCCCTTCGGCCGCCCGCCAAATTGTTTGACCTCTACGCTATCCTCTTCATCGCCAAGCGGGACATCATCCAGAAAAATATTAGGCACAGATTTTAGAAGTTCTTCCAATTCTTTCTGAACCAATTCTAATTCTTTCTCGGCGGTTTCGAGTTTTTCTTTGATTGCCTTACCCTTGGCGATTTGTTCGACGTCCGGCTTTACACTTTTAGATTCTCCGGTAACTTTTATTAGCGAGTTGGTATTCTTTTCTGCCCTTAATTCGTCGACTTGAGTTATTATAGGCAGCCTCTTATCGGATAACTCCAGTAACCGTTTGATGTCAACCGCGTAGCCTTTTTGTTTGGCCTTTTCGGCCACAAGCTCTGGATTTTCCCGGATAAACTTAATATCTAGCATGGTTTTAATTATAGCAAGGCTTAACGCAACGGTTTGCTAATTCTCTCCAGCACTTTATCTACACGCTCGTCTTCTATAATATACGGGTCCTTAAGTATTAGCGCTCCGTTAATTGCATCTGTTAAATTTAAATGCATCCAATCCGCGGTAAAAGTCCGATTAGCTCTTCGGAAAACGGCAATAGCTTTGGCACGTAGCAAGGCCCGGGTTTGCGGCAATGGCATGTCGTTCTCTAGGGTTTCCGCCGAGGGTGAACCTTCAAAATGCCCTTTTCGGACCAGCTTCATACCAACACCTTCCTGTGGTAAAAGCCAATGATACCTAAAAGACGCGGCTTGCATCGCCTCAAAAGGATCACTTCCCGGGTCCCGCTTAGCCAGTGCTCTTTCGACCAGCCGCTGCTTAACGACCCAGTCCAGCTTAGTATCTAAGCCGCTCGGGTCGACCGTTAAATCATCCAGCAATTGTATCCACTCTTCGGCCCAATATCGTTCTTGTGACGTCAGGTAATCTTGATCAGCAGCCGCCTGGATGGCTCTTTCGGCCAAGGCCTTTTGCAAATCAACGCCGCTGAAAAACCGCATGTCTTCTAGCTGCACCTTGGTCCTGAGGGTCGGGTCGTAGGATATTTCGCGCACGGCTTCTATTGGCGATTGAGGAAGCAGGTCATCAAAACTGACGCCGTATTCGCAGGCTCGGAGTATTATAGAACCGCTGGCCAGCCGGAGCGCGTTGACAAAAGGGCTAAAGACAGACTCGCCAGCAACATTGTGGATGCGCCGGAACCTTTTCGGATCGGCTAATGGCTCGTCCCTTGTGTTGACAAGTGGACGGCTCCTGGTTGTTCCACTGCCTTCGACCTCCCAAATATGTTCGGCCTTTTCGCTAAGACAAAAGGCCGGCCCTTCTTTTGTACCTAAGACGTGGCCTGCGCCAGACCAGACGATCCGGCTTAAATGGTGTATTGCCAGTGGGATGGTGTAGTCTGACGGTTCTAGCTCCCGCCTGGTCAAGGTATTTTCGTGGCTTCCCCAGGAATTGTTATATCTATCGATTGTATTGGCCACCAGATAGACATCGCCATTGCGGAACGCTCCTATAACTTCTTCTAAATCGTTAGGCAGGAGCGTAGCCTTCTTAAACAGATTTGCGTATCTCTCCGCATATAATTCCGCCTCTTTAACGTGCCCTCTAAGCAACCTGTGCGCCGCGCCGATAAAAGATGTTTCTTCGGCGGTAGACACCTCCGGGTGATTGCCCGTATCAACATAGGCACGGTCACCATCTTCTTGAAATTGCTCTGATGTGAGAAAAGTGTTGCCGCTAAGCGCAGAGATTGCCGTAGTGCGACCATAAGGGCTATTGTCGTTCGGTTTTTGAATGTCAAAGCCGTATTCCGTCTCGAACCCGACGATGCGGTCGAGTGGCGCGCCGTCGGTATCAACCAAAAGCTTGGGATTTTCGGACATAACAAACTCACTTAAATTTACACAATTATAACATTTATTACCTGGTAAATCTAAAGAACGGCTTTGTTTTTGAGCGCGTCAATTGTTAGTTCGGTGCGTTTGCGAGCGTAAGTGCAGAATTCGCAGTCCTTGCGCTCGTCCATCAAGCTTTTACCAACCGGCGGCATCGTGCCTTCCAGGCATTCCTTAATCTTCAAAAGCGTCGGCTCAATCCAGCTGTCATTGCCTTGGTACGGGATAATTTTAGTGCGGAATTCAATTTTGTCATAAAAGCCATCGACGTCCACCCGGCCGTTGGCGTAAACAAAATAGCCGGTATCGTTAACTTCAAAACCATTTTGGCGAAACAACCATTGGTAAACTTCAATCTGGCGTTTGTAGCTGATTTGCCAGTCTGAATCAATGTTGACCTCGCCGTCTTTGGAAGTCGCCTTATAATCCACGACTATCAGCTCGCCGGTTTTTTTATCAACCCACACGTCGTCGATGCCGCCGGTAACCAGCAAATTCGTGACAGAATCAATGTGCTGCACGCCGCGGCGCAAAGCGTCGCGCCATTCTTCTAGCCTTTCGTGTTGGAATGGTACCAGCT
>CAZUPM010000066.1:0-3129 GCA_964622365.1 uncultured Candidatus Saccharibacteria bacterium
GCAAGGGCTGCTCGTGACTCGCAGACTGCTCGAGGCCACTAGCTAACAGCTTATCGAGTTTGTCTTGGGAGGTTTTAATAGTCTTGGCGGACGGCTTGTCTTGGGAGCGCTCAGCGTTGAGCGAATTGACTTTGGCTTGAATCTTTTCGCTGACCACCGGCCGGATATCGCCTATGGTCGTCTTAAAGCGCTGCACAGAGGGGTTGTAGTTAACTAGCCTCGAATGGGCCAAACGCCGTTCGTTAATTGAAGCGCGCGCGGCAGCGGGAGTTTCGCTTAAGCGTTTGGCCGGAGCCGAATCGCTTGGCGCGTGGATATGGTGAACCGGCTTACTAGCCGGTGGCTTTTGGACTGACGAACGCATTAGGGTCGTGGAATGCGCGGCCCGGCGCCCCGGATGCGGATTGGGCCTGTGTGCTGCTTTAGATTTAGAGGTTGGCCTGCTCGCTAGCCGATCAGCCGGCTTGGGCCTAGCCGTTGGCTGCGCACTGACGCTGGCGCGCGGTTTGGCTGTAACAAAACCATCTATGTGCTGTTTTTGGCTCAGCAACGCGCCAGTTAAGGCATCATACTGCTTGCCGTTTAATTCAATGGTATTTTTATTACTCACTGTTTCCACCGCTTATGCTTTCTATCTTAGACTAAACTTGTGGCTGGCCGCAAGAGGCATCATAATATAAAAGAGCTTTAAATATGGACTTTCTTAATCACAGCAAACAACGTCAAAACAAATTGCAGCTAATAGTGGGCTATGTGCTCGTAGCTATTGCCGTGATGCTCACGACGGTGGTGCTGCTGTTCGCGGCTTATGGGTACGGCTTAGGCAAGAACGGCCAAATCATCCAAAATGGGCTAGTGTTTGTTTCTTCCGTGCCTAGTCCGGCTCAAATTTATCTTAACGGCAAGCTGGTAGGCGCAACCAATCAACGCTTGCAGTTGCCGACTGGCCAATACACCATGGTGCTTAAACGGAACGGTTATCGGACCTGGGTGCGCTCACTGGGCGTCGAAGGAGGCAGTGTCGAGCACTTTGATTACCCCTTTTTGTTCCCTACAAATTTGGTGACGACGGCCGTGCAGCAGTACTCAGCGCAGCCGGACTTTGTATTGCAGAGCCCTGATCAAAACTGGTTACTGGCGCAGCAGCCGGGTAGCGGCACGGACTTTACCGAGTACGACCTGACAAAACCCAAGCAATTGGCTACGGCTAAGACAACAGTAAGTATACCTGCTAATTTGCTGACAAACGATAAGCCCGCGAACGCTCTGCAACTGGTCGGTTGGGCGGACGACAACCGGCACGTGCTTTTGAAACATGATTATGCGGGTGGTAGCGAATATATACTGTTCGACAGGCACACGCCCGCTAACTCGCTCAATCTTACCAAGACACTTAACTTGGGGCCCAATGTTCAGCTTTCGTTGAATAACGACAAGTACGACCAATATTATTTATTTGACCCCGCGGCCGGCACCCTCCAAACGGCCAGCCTGAGCGTGGCGCAGCCAGTTTCGGTGCTTGACCAGGTGCTGGCCTATAAGTCCTACGGAAGCAATGTGCTACTTTATGCCACCAGTAAAGGTGCGGCAAAAGGCATGGTGAATGTTGATGTTTTGCAGGGCACGACCAACTCGTTAGTACGCCAGGAACCAGCGGGCATCCAATACCTGCTTGATTTGACTCAATATAACGGCAACTGGTATGTAGTGGTGGGTGCCACTACTGATGACAAGGTTTACGTGTATGAAAACCCTATGGCCGCGGTCCAGAGCCAGCCTGGCCAGCCGCTGGTGCCGGCATACATTCTTAAGGTTAACTCCCCCGATTATGTTCAATCTTCAACCAACGCCCAGTTTATTCTGGCGGAAGGCGGGTCGGATTTTGCGGTTTACGATGCCGAAAACCAAAAAGGCTACGCTTATACCGTGCCGGAAAGTCTGGCGCCCGGCCAACACGCCGATTGGATGGACGGCGACAGGTTAGTTTTAACTAGTGGCGGGAAAGTTGAGATATTCGATTACGACCATGCCAATCCGCAAACACTACAGCCCGTGGTGAATGGCGCTGAGGTCTTTTTTGACGCGCCGTATAAATGGGCGTACAACCTGGCGCCGGCTAGTACGTCCGGCCAATTCGCCCTTACTCAAACCGCTTTGCGTATTCCCGCCGACCAATAAGCTTGAAGCTAATAGTGGGCGCGAATACTTATACAAATTTTAGAAACAGAGCCCTGGCACTCTTTGCCATAGTAAATTTAGAATATGGCATGCCATAGCCGGCTCCACAGGCTGGGGCCGTTGCTGGCCAAGGCTTTGGGTTGGCTAACCGGCGTGGAACTCGGCGTGGCCGTGTTGCCACTGGGATTCGGGCTGATCTGCAGGCCGGTAACTACCAAGCGGTTAATGCTAGTGCCTGGCGGGTCACAGGTTATGAGCGTGGCTGTGGCTTGGTGCCCCTTGGTATCATTAAGCACGGCCACGTCGTTAGGGGACACAATTTTAGTATCGATTACCTGATAAACGTAAACTTTGCTGTTGTATGTCAAATAAAACGTGTCGCCTTTTACTAGTGTGTGGAGCAGGACAAAAGCAAACTTATATTTGCCCGGATTAAAAATATTGTTAGAACTGTGTCCAAAAAAAGCGGCATTGCCGTTCTGGCCCGGCAGCGCCGTGCTTGGATAGTGCACAACCCCACCCTCCAAGGCGTTCTCTATAGAATTCTCATTATCGGTAGGGACTGAGTAGTTAACCGGGATTTCGACATTTATCTTGGGGATGATAACCTCTGGAGTTGCGCTATTGGCTATTGCTCCACTGGTGATGATTAGCGGCGTGGCACTTACGTGGCGGCTGGGCTGGATGAAAGGCGTAATGATTACCTGGTTAAAAAAGCTGAACAAAAAGATAAAAATCACCAGTGAGCCCGAGGCCAGTCCGAAGCTCAGCGAACGGAAGAAACCGTGCTTTTTGGCTTTGGCCTTGGCCCGTGCCACGGCATGCTCGTGGACATCACGCCTTTCTGGCCGCGGTTTTCGGTGCTCGGCCGACGGCGGTGGCTGGTGCTCAAAAACGACCGGTCCGTTTGTTAGCTCATCGGCTTCGGGCTGGCCGGTTTGTTGGGCCACA
>CAZUPM010000067.1:0-3099 GCA_964622365.1 uncultured Candidatus Saccharibacteria bacterium
CCCGCGAGAGAAGACAGCGAGCCCGACATTAATGAACAACTAATCGTGGAATACTACTCACGCTAAAGGAGGTATAAGAATGTCCACCAAAATAATTCACACGCCAACCATCGTCAACATTGACGACCATAGCGACACCAGCGCGACTTTTACGGTAGAGCCGCTACACAGCGGTTACGGCATGACTCTGGGCAACTCCTTAAGGCGGGTTTTGATTAGCAGTATCGCCGGCGCGGCTATCACAAGCTTTAAAATAGAAGGCGCGACGCACGAATTCACCACCATCAAAGGCGTAAAAGAAGACGTCATCGACATCATGATTAACTTAAAAAATGTCCGTTTTAGGATATTTAGCGATGAACCACAGACGTTAAGGCTTATCAAGCAGGGCAAGGGCAGTGTCACGGCCAAAGATATCCAAACTAACGCCGATGTCGAGATTGTCAATCCTAAACAACACATCGCCACGCTCGACGACGCTAAGGCCAAACTAGTCATGGACTTGGTAGTGGAAACAGGCCGCGGTTATCGGACAATCGAGGAAGAGACCGCCAAGAAGGCCAGCGACATGATTGCTCTCGATGCTGTTTTTAGTCCGGTGCTGCGCGTACGCTACAAAGTAGAAAATACCCGCGTGGGCCAGGCAACCGACCTAGATAAGTTGCTCATAACCATTGACACCGACGGTTCTATTACACCCCGGGACGCTTTTGAAGAAGCAGCTGCCATACTAGTCAACCAATATACATCCTTGGCGGGACAAACACGCGTCGAGTCAGCCCCGCACCTGGCTCCGCCAAGCCTGACTGCTGAAGAAGAAGACGGCGGCCAGCCCAGTGAGCTCATGACTTCCATCGAAGATTTGAATCTTTCGGCTCGTACTACCAACGCTTTGATAAACAATGAAATCCACACGCTAAAAGACTTGTTTAGCTTAAGTGACGCCGAGTTGCGTGACCTTAAGGGTTTTGGCAACAAAGCCCTGGACGAAGTCAAAGAAAAGCTAGCGGAGCTGGAATTATGAGCAAACAGTATACAGTAAACAGTTTACAGCTAAGACAGTTAGCTAACTGTCTACTGTTCACTGCGACTAGAGGGAGTGTCTGATGCATAGGCACGGCTATCAAGGCAGAAAACTTCATCGTGAACGCGACCAACGCCGAGCACTTATTAAAAGTCTGGCTGATTCGCTGATTAAATACGAAACAATCGAAACAACGCTGCCCAAAGCCAAAGAAGTTACGCCGTACGTCGAAAAACTGATAACCAAAGCCAAAAAAGGCGATTTACACAATCGAAGGCAGGTTATAGCTAAGCTGCAAACGCTGGAAAGCGCTCATAAGCTGGTGGATGAATTGGCGCCCAAACTTAAAAGTCGCAACAGCGGACACTTGCGAATCGAAAAAACTTCGCTCAGGCGTGGCGACAACGCTCAAATGGCCAAAGTTAGTTTTGTTGATGATTTAAAATCCGCCCCGGTAGCAAAGCCGGCGCCAGAGCAAAAACCCACTAGTGCACCTAAGCAAGACACCGCCAAGACAGTACCAAAAACTGCCCCTAAGACTTTTGCGACAAAAAAACCAGCAGCGAAAAAGCCGGCTGCTGCCAAGGAGAAAAAACAATGAAAACCTACAGCGCTAAACCAACAGATGTAACTCGCCAATGGTATGTTCTGGATGCCAGCGAAACTCCTCTCGGACGGTTGTCAACCAAAGCCGCGACCTTGCTTACTGGCAAAGGCAAACCGATGTTTACCGGCCACATCGACTGCGGTGACTACGTAATAATAATCAATGCGGACAAATTAGTAGTAACCGGAGCCAAACCCAGCAAAAAACTGTATTTCCGGCACAGTGGGTACCCGGGTTCGATTAAAAGCGCCAGCCTGGGCGAAAAAATGTCCAAAGATTCTACTGATGTTGTTTATCAAGCCATCCGCGGCATGTTGCCAGTTAATAAATTGCGTGACGCCCGTTTGGCTCGTCTTAAAATATACGCCGGTAGCGAGCATCAGCACGAGGCTCAAAAGCCAAGCTTATTAAGTCTGAAAGGGAATAACTAATGGCCGAGCGAAGCTATTTTTACGCGCTGGGGCGGCGCAAAAGCGCCACTGCGCGTGTGCGGCTAGCCAAGGGCAAAGGCGGTGTAACAGTTAACGGCAAACCTGCCGAAGAATATTTCGCAGGCAGTAAGTACTTACTGACCAAACTACAGCAACCGTTTGCCGCTATAGAGTTAGAGAATAAGTATGATATCAGTGTACGTACCACTGGCGGCGGCCACGAAGGCCAAGCCGAAGCCATACGCCTTGGTATTGCTAAGGCTTTAGTGGTCATGAACGAAGACTTAAAAGCGACTTTGCGCCGCGCCGAGCTTTTGGGCCGCGACAGCCGCGAAAAAGAGCGCAAAAAGTTTGGACTCAAGGGTGCCCGCAAGCAGCGCCAATTCACCAAACGCTAAAGTAACGCTTCAATTTCTGCCCGAACAGCGTCTATTGATTCCGCGACCGGCAAACCATATAGTTTGCATTCATCCCGGACGTATCGTTCGCTCCCACCGCCAGAACTAGAATAATCTGGGTCAAAACCGACTGCAACTCTTATGCTAGAATCGTAATCTCTCCAGCCAAGTACCTTGCCGATTTCTATACGGCTTGTTTGGGCATAAGCCCTTCCTTCCTCATATGGCAAACTATGGTCGCGGGCCGCAAACCAAAACGCCACTACGCCTAATTTCGCGGCGCGCTTTATATGAGTTAACTCCCAGGCCTTCTGTTCGGCATAACTAAAGTAGTTATCTTTAGTTTCACGCCTGGGCGATGCTACGTAAATTGCTCTATTACTACTAACAAGTTCTTTACCGAGTTGCGACTGCCAGTCAGGAGCGCCTTGAATCGGGCCACTCAGAAAGACAAGTGGCCATCCTGTCAAATCTACGTAATCAGGCGGTCTCAGCAGCCGGTCCATTTCTTAAATATAACATTTACCAGTGATGCGATATAATGTTTGCGATGAGTAAACCAGTAATCTTAACGGGCTTAAGAGCCAATAATGATTTGCATATTGGCAATTATTTTGGCGCGCTGCTGCCAATTATTGA
>CAZUPM010000068.1:0-2891 GCA_964622365.1 uncultured Candidatus Saccharibacteria bacterium
TATCATCAAATAATATGGTCGAGCCGTCCTTGCGCCTGATGACGTCCCGGGTACGCACCACAACCGCTTTAACTACGGATTTCTTTTTAACATTACCGCTTGGATTAGCATCTTTAACGGAGGCTACGATTACGTCGCCAACGCGTGCATAACGACGCCGCGTTCCGCCTAAAACCCGGATGCACAAAATTTCTTTGGCGCCCGAATTGTCGCAAACTAACAGTCGCGATTCTTGCTGAATCATGATTGAGACTCCTGGATCCGGGTTGGCTTGGGCAAGGTCTTGGTTTTGGCCGCTGGTTTCGATGGGGCAGTAGGTGCGGCTTCAGCTACGGGCTGCTCATTCTCAGACTTGGACTTAGTCGGTTCTTTGCCCGTGTCTTCGGACTTTGCCGCAGACAATGCTTCTTCGTTCAGGGCTGGCTTTTCTAGAATTTTGTCAAGTTTAAATCGTTTAGTAGCACTCAATGGGCGGGTTTCGATTATAGCTACCTTATCGCCAACGGCGGCCTCATTATTTTCGTCGTGCGCTGTAAACTTACGGCTCGCCATATATTGTTTGCGATAAATCGGATGCGTTTTTCGCGATATAACCTTAACAGTAATAGTCTTGTCGGACTTATCGGAAACTACCGTGCCTACCAGCGTTTTAGCCATCAGTTGGCCTCCTTGCTTAGCTGTTCGCCAAGGACAGTCAGTATGCGCGCCAGGTCTTTGCGCTTCGCTTTAACAGCCCGGACATTTTGTACTTCGCCCGTATGCACCCTGCGCCTTAATTCAGCGATTTCCTCACGCAGTTTAGTGCTCTGTGTGGTTAGCTCGTCCGTAGATAATTTGCGGATTTCTGCGACTTTCATCAGATGTCCTCCCGAATCACGAACCTGGTCTTGATTGGCAGCTTGTGGCTAGCCAGGCGCATGGCCTCGCGGGCTACCGGCTCGCTAACGCCCTGCATTTCGAACAAAATCGTACCAGGTTTAACCTTAGCTACAAAAAATTCAGGACTGCCTTTGCCGCTGCCCATCTTTACGTCCAGGGGCTTTTTGGTAACCGGCGTATGTGGGAACACCCGGATCCAAATCTTGCCACCGCGCTTGATGTAGCGCGTCATGGCCTGACGGGCCGCCTCGATCTGCCTGGCTGTTATCCGCTCATGTCCTTGGGCTTGCAAAGCGTATTCGCCAAAAGCTACATAGTTTCCGGCAGTCGCCACGCCGTTAACGCGACCTTTGCGGACTTTACGATATTTGGTTCGCTTTGGCAGTAGCATCTTAAATCACCTCCCCTTTATAAATCCAAACCTTTACGCCAATTATGCCCGCTGGTGTCTGCGCCGGGACGTAAGCATAGTCTATGTCAGCCCTAAGGGTGTGGAGAGGGACGCTACCGGCAACCTCCTTTTCTCGGCGGCTCATTTCGGCACCGTTAAGACGGCCTCCGACTTCGATGCGTATACCTTGGGCGCCGGCGCGGATGGTGGCTGCTGAAGCAGACTTGATGGCCCGGCGAAAACTCATGCGGCGTTCCAGCTGGTGGGCGATGTTTTCTGCGACCAGCTTGGCAAAAAGCTCCGGCTTTTTAACCTCTTCGATGTTGACGCGCGTTGGCACGCCATAAATCTTCTCTATAGCATCCTTTAGCTCCTGTGCGCCTTGGCCGCCACGCCCGATCACTACACCGGCCTTAGCCGTATTAATCGTAACATTGACCAGGTTAGGCGAACGTTCTATGTCAACTTTATTGATAGCCGCGCGTGAGCCAAGTTTTTCCTGTATAAGCTGGCGTACCTTGAGGTCATCGCTCAAATACTTGGCGTAATCACGGCGGCTAACGAACCACTTACTGCGCCAGTCTTTATTGACCTGCAAGCGCATTGAAATCGGATTTACTTTTTGGCCCATCAGACGTTCCTTTCCGTTCGCAGAATCATAAAGCCCGAAATACGGAGGATTTGGATCTGCTTGATTCTTGATTCGTGATTCATTTCTTATTCTCCTGCGATTTACTTTCAAACGTTGACTCGGTAGTTTTAGTGGAGCTGGCCGGTTTTTTGGGAGCGCGCTTTTCGCCATCTACTACTACCTTGATATGGCTGGTACTATGTTTATAAGGGTGGGCTATGCCACGATAAACGGGGCGGTAGCGCTTAAGGCTTGGGCCAGGTGTAATGCTAATTTCTACAATCTGTAGTGTATCGGGCTTGTAGTCGTGATTGTAATCGGCATTGGCTCGGGCGCTGGCAATTGTCTTGCTCACCGCCGTAGCGGCTCGGCGTGGGGCGTGCTCCAAAATCGTAAGAGCATCGTTCACGCTGCGACCGCGCACCAGGGCAGCCACCACGCTGACTTTGCGCGGACTAATACGCACACCTTTAGCTACAGCCTTGACACTCATGAGCCACTCTCCTCTGTAGCCTTCGCCAACTTGCCGCCGTGCCGGCGGAACTTGCGTGTTGGCGCAAATTCGCCCAGCTTGTGGCCGACCATGTTTTCGGTAATAAACACCGGCACGTGAACTTTGCCGTTATGCACGGCGATAGTCTTGCCGACGAATTCCGGCGCAATGGTGCTGGCCCGCGCCCAGGTTTTAATGATGGTGCGGTCTTCCGGCTCCAAATCACCGACCTTTTTGGCCAGCTTAAAATCTATAAAAGGTCCTTTTTTCAGCGATCTAGACATTGTCAGCTCCTGTAGTTCTTTGATTCAAGGCTCGGAAAAAATCTGTGAGCTCTTGAACAGCCGTACTTTGCTTGGCTCCGGCAGTCTCTAGAAGACGTTCATCCATTTGTAACTTTATTAGAGATGAAAAACCCGTAGCGATTTTTAATTCTTCGGCTTCTTGGCCAATGCCGCGGTCTACGTTGTCTATAAGGTCTGGTAGTCTATCGAATG
>CAZUPM010000069.1:0-2751 GCA_964622365.1 uncultured Candidatus Saccharibacteria bacterium
TTATGGCCGAGCTGCAAAAACAACCCAACGTTAAAAAAGTCAGCTATATCTCTAAAGATCAGGCTCTGGCCGAGTACAAGGCCGAAAATGCCGGCAATACGCAGCTACTTCAGGCAGTGAGCGAAACCAGCAACCCGTTGCCGGCTTCCATACAAATTGACCCGATTGATACCAACAAAATCCAATCCATCAAGAACTTTTTGGACCAGCCCCAATATAAAAAGTTGCAAGATCCGCAAGCTGGCACCAGCTATTCCGGTGACCGCAAACTGGCAATCGATAAAATCAGCCACGCGACCAGTATTATGCGCGAAGCCGGCATTTTTGCGGTGATTGTTTTTGCCTTAATATCCGTGCTTATTATCTTTAACACGCTCAGGATGGCCATATTTAATCGACGTGACGAAATCGGCATCATGAGGCTTTTGGGCGCGACAACCTGGTTCATCCGCGGGCCTTTCGTTGTCGAAAGCATGCTTTACGGCATCATCTCGGCGCTGGTTTCCGTGCTATTTATAGACTTGCTATTCGTCGGTTCGGCCTCGGGGCTACAGGCCAGCTCGCTAGGACTTTTGGATATTGGTTATGCCGATAGGTTCTTTAAGGCCCATTTTTGGATTCTTTTGCTAATGCAGCTTATGGTTGGTATACTGATTGGAGCCGCTTCTTCTGTTGTTGCTACGCGGCGGTATCTCAAATTCAAACTAGCCAAGAAGTAAATCAAATTTTCAGCGGGCGCTCAGTACTAGGCCGGCCATTTATGCCTAAGGAGGGTTTACAAAAGTTGCGGGGTATAGTATGTTAAAAACAGCTCTAAATAACACAAAAATGAGCCGAAAGTATAAGCACAACAGACGTTTGATTTTTTGGCGTCACCAGATGGCCAGGCCGCTGCTGACTTTAACGACGGCCTTTTTAATAGGCGGACTTTTGTCGGCGCCCTTTGCGGGAGCTGATAGTATTCAGCAGCAAATCGATAGCTTAAACGCCCAGAACACCCAAAACCAATCAAACCTAAGCACCTTGCAGCTACAGGCCACCAGCTATCAGAACGCTATTCAACAATTACAGACTCAAATTAACAGCTTGCAACAAGCTATAGACGCCAACCAGGCTAAGCAGGCCGAATTGCAGAATCAGATTAACGCTGCCCAAGCCGAACTTAATCAGGAAAAGCAGACCCTGGGCGCTGACATCAAGGCGATGTACGTAGATGGCCAAATGACGACTATAGAAGAACTGGCAACCAGCAAAAGCCTTAGTGCCTTCGTGGATGCCGAAACTTATCGCAATGCCGTAGAGAGCGAAATCCAGACCACGCTCGATAAAATCACGGCTTTACAAAACCAGCTTAAAGACCAGAAGAACCAGGTCGATCAGTTGCTGGCCTTACAAACGCAGCAAGAGAGCCAGATCGCTTCTAGCCAACAGCAAGAGAACCAGCTACTATCTTATAGCCAGTCTCAACAAGCAAGTTATAGCCAACAAATTAGCAGTAACAACGCAAAAATCGCGGCTTTAGTTGCTGAGCAGATCGCTGCCAACCGCAAACTAGAGGGCTCAGGAACGATAAATTACAGTGGCACTTGTGGCGGTAGCTATCCAGCTAGTGCAACAGGCGGGACTCCGGGCCCATGGGGCTGTGATTATGCGCACTCCAGTGACTATGTGCCTGGGTGTACTTACGAAGATAGCTGGGGTATGTGCAATAGAGAGTGTGTTAGCTATACGGCTTGGATGGTATACAAAACCTATGGCGTTTCTGTAGCTGGGTTTGGTAACGCGAACCAGTGGCCTAGTAGTGCTGCTTCTGCGGGCTTCCCAACCGGAAATACGCCTCAGGTTAACTCCGTTGCTATTTACATGGGCGGTTCGTACGGCCATGCTATGTGGGTAAAAAGTGTCAACAGCGACGGGACTATTACAGTAGACCAATACAACCTATACTACGACGGCAACTTTTACGAAACGACCATTCCGGCTGCAGGTCTGACATACATCTATTTCTGAAAGCAAAAATCTCGGTTTCTGCTTCAGGTTAAATCACGTACAATAAGATAATGCTTAAACGTAGGAGCTTAGGAGTTTGGTGGCGCAAGCTTGCCTCGAGCCTTTTGCTCAAAATTTTAATACTCATAATAGTGGCTGCCGGGTTCTTTTTGTTGGGCCGCGCTTTTGGCGACGGGCAGATTAATCTTTCTTCCGGCCAGAACCAGGGGCTGCCATCTAAGCTGAATTTTTCTAGCGTCAACCAGGTCTACAGTTTGATCAAGAGTAATTATGACGGCAAACTTACGACCAGCCAGTTGCTTGACGGCCTTAAAGAGGGGCTGGCGCAGGCGACAGGGGATCCTTACACAGAATACTTCAACGCCAAACAGGCTAAACAGTTCAACCAGGAACTAAGTGGCAGCTTTAGCGGCATCGGCGCGGAGTTGGGCGAAGATAGCGGCGGAAGCATCGAAGTAATAGCGCCACTAGCCGGCACGCCGGCAGCCAAAGCCGGCCTAAAGCCGCATGACCTTATCATTTCTATTAATGGCAAAAGTACACAGGGAGAGTCGATTGATGCGGCTGTTAGCTCTATCCGCGGGCCAAGCGGCAGCAAAGTGACTTTAGGGATTTTGCGCGGGCAGCAACAGCTGACATTGACTATTACGCGGGCCAATATCACTGTGCCCAGTGTTAATTATAAACTTCTGTCGGGCAACATCGGCTATATGCAAATCACCCAATTCAGTAAGGATACTT
>CAZUPM010000070.1:0-2747 GCA_964622365.1 uncultured Candidatus Saccharibacteria bacterium
GCATCCCCAGAGACCTTTGGGTAAACATTCCCGGCACGGGGCATCAAAAAATCAACGCCGCCAATACCTATACTAACTTTAATCAGGCCGGTTACTTTCACGGCGGCATGGGGCAATTACAGCAAATCATACAACAAGATTTTGGAATTCCCATAGATTATTATGGCCTTATTAACTACACAGCCTTTAAAGACGCGGTCAACGCGGTTGGCGGCATAACCGTTAATATCCAGAGTCCTGACCCCAGAGGTTTATACGACCCCAACGTGGATAAAGTTCATGGCGGTCCTTTAAAGCTGCCCAACGGGCCCGTGAAACTTAACGGCCTGCAGGCGCTGGCGCTGGCCTTAGCTCGCGGTGATTCGCCGTACGCCTACGGTTTCCCGCTGAGTGACATCAATCGGGAACAGCATCAACGGCAAATGCTAATCGCGCTGGAGCAGAAAGCTTCTAGTACCGGAGTGCTGAGTAACCCGATAACTATAACTAATTTATTTAACGCCATAGGCGCTAACGTAAAGACCGACCTTAACTTGTCCGACGCGCTAAGCATGATTCGTATAGTTAAATCTATAAAACTGTCGAGCATCCAATCTTACGGGTTAAATTATAGTGGCAGCAACGCGCTGCTGACGACTTACGTCGCGCCTGACGGCGAAGACGCCCTGATCCCGAAGGCCGGGCTCGATAATTTCAGCCAGATTCAAAACTATTACCTGAGACTGACTTCTAATAGCCCAGTGGTGCAAGAAGACGCCAGCGTCGTAGTACTTAATGCCAGCAACACGAACGGGCTGGCCAATAAGGAGGCCAATATACTAAAGAGCAAGGGGTTCAACGTAACCGGCATAACCGACGCTAATAGTACATACCCAAGCACTATGATTGTTGATAATTCTAACGGCCAAAAGCCTGCCTCTTTGAAGCTATTGCAACAACTGTTTCCGGGCACAACCACTAATAATAGCAGCGCTTCTCAAGAAGCAAGCGAGGCCCAAACCTACAACGCGAACTTCGTAGTAATACTGGGCCAAAACTGGGATAGCGCCAAATAGCAGCCGGGCATAATTAAGGCTGGCCGGTAATTACATAAAAATTACGCAATTATCGGGGTTGCCGGATTAGACTTATTGTGTGTCGGCTGTTATCTTTACAATCTTGGGTTTATCTTCGCTTGGCTACGGGATAGACCAGGGACTGCAATTTGCCGGTAGTGGCAGTTTTGGCTCTTTGTTTTTGGGGTTTTCGCTGGTTATACTAGCTCTACTGCTGTTTCGTCTGGCGTTATTTTTGAGCGATCACTAAACGGTATCTACCGTAGTTCATACCTATACGCAAGTGAGAGCCGTCACTCTCTGCTATGATATGCATATGAAGTTCAAAGTCTTTGTGGTCGTTGCCCTATCGCTAATCGTAATACTGCTGGCGGGAATAGTAGGCGGAATTATTTACGCGGGCGTACGGGTTGGCCATGAGTCTAAAAATATATCCAGCAAGGTTGATAGCTTCAACCAAAACGTTAATAACATCAATAGTAACTTACAAAAGATTAATTCACAGCTGCAGGCCGACAGCCAAGCCGCGCGGCTACCCTAGCCCGTCACGCCTTTACATTCATGGTCTTCATGCGCGATAAACCAATTCTTAAAGACAGGCACGGTGCCGGTAAAACTAAACGCTTGCGTCACTTGAGCGGTTAACCAGCCTACCGATTACCTGCCAGGCCTTGGCTCATCGAGGATTTTTGTTAAGCCGTGGCCGAGCGGAGTGTTTTTGCCTCAATTTTACGCTTTGGTGAACGCCAGCGTAAAACTGTTATTTTATTCACAGACTTAAGTACTGGCTGGATTTTATAATAAAAAGGCAGCGTTGCAGAGTTAGTTAAATTCAAGGAGGGTGTTTTGTATGGCAACAAGTGATAGAGGCTTTGCCTCAATGGACGAAGAAAAGCAACGAAAGATTGCAAGCGCGGGCGGCAAAGCCAGCGGCGGCAACTTTGCGAACGACAAGCAAAAAGCTAGCACTGCTGGTCGGAAAGGCACAGAGGCCCAGCCCGTAGAGGCTAAGAGACGTGGCGGAGAGCACAGCCACGGCGGCGGGCAGAGAAGCGAAGAAGCTTCCTAAAGCATAGCTTTTAGCCGCACTAGCGGAGGCCTTTACGGCCTCCGCCCGTAAAGGAGAATAATATGGCAAGAAAATATGGCCCAAAAGCCAGCGAAGAAGTTAAGAAAACCATGCACGAACATAAGCACGAGGGCAAATTTAAAAGCCGTAGGCAAGCCGTTGCGGTGGGTTTAAGCAAGGCCCGGCAAAAAGGCCAAAAGATACCTAGAAAGTAGGGGAGCAGAATGGATAAAGAACTTTATATAATCATAGAAACTGGTGAAGCGGGCAAAGATAAGGTTATGCTTCCGGGCCACATTGTTGAGCAACTGAAGGCTCAAACTAACGTGCCGGCCAGCACCGCCCAGGTTTCTGTGGTACCTCAGCCCGGTATTTTAGGCGCCGCCGGAGGCCGCAACGATAGCCAGCAATGTTACAAAAAAGGAGCTAGGGCCTTTTATCAAAAATTTCAGATGGCAGCCTAAGGGCTTTGAATCTGTGATAAAGCCCCTAATAGCGCTTATGTATATAATAATATTTACTACTTGTCATATTTATTAAAATGATATACAACTATAGGTACCGCTAATATTAAGGAGGTACTAAATATGAAAAAGATTGTAGGAGGCGCGGCAGCTACGCTT
>CAZUPM010000071.1:0-2623 GCA_964622365.1 uncultured Candidatus Saccharibacteria bacterium
TCGCCCAGTTTGAGCTGGACGGCACCGTCATTTGATGGCGGTTCTAGCCTGACAGATTATTCGATCCAGTACCAGGTGCAGGGAGCCGGAATCTGGATGGATTGGAGCCATACAGCCTCTATAGATTCTTCCGCTACTATAATCGGCCTGACTGGCGGCCAGACCTATAACTTCCGTGTAGCGGCGATCAACGCCGTTGGCACCGGCGCTTACGATGAAACAGATGGGGTGATTGTTGAGACAGTACCCGCCGCGCCAACCGGTTTAGTAGCGGCAACCAAAGGCAGCACGGTAACGCTTAGCTGGACAGCGCCCACAAGTAACGGCGGCGAGGCCATCACGAGCTATAGTTTGTACTACAGAGTTCATGGCAGCTCCAGCTGGAGTGCGGCCATCAACGTGGCCGCCGGTCTGGCTTATAACCTTACGGGTTTGGCCTCGGGCAATTATTACGATTTTAAAGTTACGGCTGTGAACAGTATGGGTGAAGGCGCGACTGACGAAGCCGATGTTTACCTTTACTCATACACGCTACCTAAGGCTAGTGATAATAACTCATCGAGTCAGGTTAGTCTTGAAGCGGCCTCTACAACCCCAGGAGCGGCAATTTTACCTGCGGCACCTAAATCCATTCTGCTGAATGATTACTCTAGCTATACCGTTGGAAACGGCCAGCAGTTTGGCCTAAGCGTTGGCGAGGTTTTCTATTTTACCGTGGATCACAACGACACAATTGAACAGCATACGGCCACGGTCAAAACCATCGGCTCGGGCTACGTGATGTTCATAATTGCTTCCACGCCTTTTGATGTGCGGGTTAATGACGGGCAAACCGAATCTGTAAGCTTGTACGGCGCTCCGGTTATGGATATAAGTGTAGACGGTATTAACCAGGTAAATAGTACCGCCACCGTAACCTTTAAGCATATTCAAACGGTAGCGTTTGTCCAGCCGGCTTCTGTTAAAACTGGCAAAAAAGGTGTTAATGGTGTGGAGCTTGGGCTGTCTATAGCTTTGGCTATAGCGATTATTTTTGGCCTTGTAGAATGGCGCAAAAACCACGTTCGCAGCCGTTAATACAGGCCTTCAAGAAGCTAAATCATAGCTATTTTTACAGCGGTTGGGGGTTGAATGCCTCTGTTATTTTTGGTACAATAGTCAGGTTCAGGAGATCAGCTATGAGCAAACAATCAATTATCCAGGAGGCTATCCGTTAAGGAAGTAGTAATTGTTTGTTAGTAGCTGGTCGCCTCCTCGGAGGCGATTTTTTTACGCCTTGCGGGGGAACCAGAACCGACCTTTAACAATTTAGGCAAATTTAGAGATTAATCCGCTGGAACTTTTAGGAAGTTAGAGCGGATGAGCAAAAGACAAACGGCTATTGGTAATTACCAATAACTAGTCAATTGCACTAGTAATGAAGACGAACTTAGGTTTGCCTCTCATTACTTACGTAAAAAGTTACTCAAGCGCACACAAGGGATGCCTTGACGTAAGATACCGAAGAAGGACGCGTGGAGCTGCGATAAGCTTCGGGGAGCAGCTAACTATGCTTTGATCCGAAGATGTCCGAATGGGGAAACCTTGGCAGAGTCATGTCTGCCAGCGCCTAGCTGAATCTATAGGCCGGGAAAGCGGTAAGCGGGGGAACTGAAACATCTTAGTACCTCGAGGAAGAGAAAATAACCAATGATTGCGGTAGTAGTGGCGAGCGAATCCGCATCAGCCCAAACCTTTATGACTTTCATCTGGCAATTTGCCGGATGGATAAGTTGTTAGACGAATGTTATGAGGGGGTTGTGACATATAGACAACCTTTTGTTGGAAACCGACTTGTTCGGTTACCTACAAAAGGCGGGAAGTGCTAACACCAGCTTCCATAAAGTAAGAAATTTGCATGGCGAGCAGAACCCGCTGGAAAGCGGGGCCAAAGACAGTGATAGCCTGGTACGCCAAGGCATGCAAACTTTATAATCTATAGGCTTTATGCCTGGTAATTATACGCGGCTTGTCCGTGGTTAATCACCATTGTCGAGTAGGTCGGGACACGTGCAACCCTGACTGAAGCTGGGGGGTCCACCCTCCAAGGCTAAATATATCTTACGATCGATAGAGAACAAGTACCGTGAGGGAAAGGTTAAAAGAACCCAGGAATGGGAGTGAAATAGAACCTGAAATTGTGTGCGTACAAGGAGTCGGAGCGAGCTCTTCACTGTGTGAAGAGTAATGATCCGTTAGCAATTTACAATTAGCAATCCATTATCCATTATCCATTAATGCGGTTCATCGCTAATGGTTAATTGGTAATTCATGGTTAATCGCTAATAGATGATTGTTGATGGAGCTCATCACTAGTGATGAGCTCGTGACGGCGTGCTTTTTGTAGAACGATCCAGCGAGTTATTGATTACTGCAAGCTTAAGCCATCTGGCGGAGGCATAGCGAAAGCGAGTCTGAACAGGGCGAACATAGTAGTAATGAATAGACCCGAAACCGAGTGACCTAACCATGGGCAGGCTGAAGCGCGGGTAAAACCGCGTGGAGGGCCGAACCGTAGCGAATTGCAACACGCCCGGATGACCTGTGGTTAGCGGTGAAATGCCAATCGAACTCGGAGATAGCT
>CAZUPM010000072.1:0-2568 GCA_964622365.1 uncultured Candidatus Saccharibacteria bacterium
ATGAAGTGTGTAGCCAGAGCAACCAAATAAGAAAGACTCGACCGAATGGACGAGTCTTTCTTAAAGTCTGAACTGAATTACGCTAGTTCGACGGTGGCGCCGGCGTCTTCTAGAGCTTTTTTGGCGGCTTCGGCGACATCTTTCTTAGCTTTTTCCAGCACCGGCTTCGGTGCGCTGTCGACTATGGCCTTGGCTTCGCCCAAACCAAGTTGAGTGATGTCCTTGACGGCCTTAATGACGGCTACTTTTTGGGCGCCGGCGTCTTTCAGTACGACATCGTATTCGCTCTTTTCTTCTGCGGGCGGAGCTGCTTCGCCACCAGCACCAGGTGCGGCAGCCACGGCTACGGCCGGAGCGGCAGCGCTAACGCCCCAATATTCTTCTAGGAATTTAACGAACTTACTGATTTCTAGCGCGCTTAATTTGTCTAGCTCGCCAACCAGCTTTTCAAATTCTTTAGGAAC
Source organism: uncultured Candidatus Saccharibacteria bacterium (assembly GCA_964622365.1). Taxonomy (GTDB): domain Bacteria; phylum Patescibacteriota; class Saccharimonadia; order Saccharimonadales; family UBA4665; genus CAZUPM01. The sequence continues at coordinate 465 of CAZUPM010000072.1, forward strand.
CTTAACGTCCTTTTTTTCTTCTTTGGCTTCAGCCTTGGGCTCTTCTGCCTTTTCTTCGGCGGCCGGAGCCTCAACTATTTGCTTCTCGGCTGGCGCCTCGGTAGTTTCGTTTGTCTTCTTCTCGTCTTCGTCTGCCATAAGTTTCTCCTTCCTTATTATTTAGAGTGCTTCCGCACGGGCATTCAAAACATTTAATATCCCACGGACATTGCCGGCCAAAACATTGGCAAAACCGCTAAGCGGCGCGGCGATGGTGCCGACCAGCATGGCGCGCAGCTGTTCTTTGCTGGGCAGTTCGGCCAGGGCTGTTACGTCGGCGGCGTTCATAAACTGGCTGTCGGCCGTGATAGCGCCTACGAACTCCAGTGTTGGGTTAGCCTTGGCAAAATTAGCCAAAGCCTGGGCTGGCGCGGCTTCATCTGCCGGGTTAAAGGCGTAAAGCAGCATTCCTTCGAGCGCTGCAATGTCCAAGCCTTTAAGCTGCTCGTTGGCTTCGATGGCTTTTTTGACCAGGCGGTTTTTGATAACCTTCACGTTGGTGCCGCCTACTTTGGCGTCGCGCCGCAAAGCTTGCATCGCCTTGACGCCGGTGCCTTGGTATTTCGCAACGACAGTTAGCTTGGAACTAGCCAGCAAATCGCTAACTTGTGCTACTACTTCTTGCTTCTTGCCTTTAGTTAAAGCCATTCTGCTTCCTTTACATCAAAAAGTCTTTGGCGTTTACCAAAGACTTTTACAAAAACAATGCACAAAAACAAAAAAATGATTTCGTACCTAGGCGACAAATTAAGGCGCTACGTCAGTCGCTGTCTTTGGCAACTCAAAATAATTTTACAGACTGACCGTATAAAAGTCAATCACTAAAGATCGGATCAATGGGTTTGTAGGCTCTATCTGCCCCTTCTCTACTAGCTAGTCGTCTGGTTAGATGTCCTGATTGGCGGGCTATTAGTTCCTTTGGCGGGTAACCCGCGGCCACCTGGTCCTCTGCTCCACTTTCAGCTACTGCCGGTGGCTCGCCAGCTGTTGGGCGGCGTAGTTCGGCGCCGGCGGCATTACGGTTAACCGACAAATCTAACCGTTCTTCTATCCCCATTTGATTTCCCCTTTCCATTTAAAAAAGCCCCGCGGGGTGCGGGGCTCGTTGGCTTTTGATAAAACTTAACTCACGCCCGCATTCGTGGGGTAATGACGATTACCTTGAGAACAAATTGGTGAGTCATGCGCTTAATTTTCTCGCACCTGCCTTAGAAAGTCAAGAATTTTTATGGACGTGCTCTTGATTTACTCTTTAAAAAAGCGTATTGTTAAAAGTCGGGTCTTAAAGAGATATATGCTATGACTTTGATGGAAGAAACACCTATAAGAAGCAGTCTAAGTCCTGGAGAACGCTTAGGCCATTATGTACTTAGCCGCCTGAGCCTTAACCCCGAAAAAATGGAGCCGCCACTTACTGACCAACAAGTACAGGCTCTGGGCACTGCACTAGAGGTAGCAAGAGTCGAACAGGGTTTAGGCCCTTCCGCGATAGACTGGTCCGAGGATGAATGCAGACAAATGGTTGAGTCGATTTGGACCGCTATCAGCAGAGAAACCTTTGCCGAAAACTAACCTTTCTTATCTAGTTGTTTTAGTTTGAATTGGGTGTAGCGTTCGGCAGCCAGCCGCGTGAGCTTAGGATCTTCGCCCTGATTGACGAACTCCATGGCTTGGGCCAGTAGCGGATGAACCTCAGCGATTTTTTCGTACATTTGCTGGGCCAGCTTGCGGTAACCAGGGTGCCCCTGCGGGCTGGTGCGCAGCTCTATCAAATGAAAAGCTTCACGGGCATTAAAGGTTACCTTCCAGCGCATTTTGTGCCCCAAAAGCGTGGCGTACTGGGCTTCCAGCTCGTGGCCGGTTTTCTGCAGTTCGCTATACAAACTTAGACTGATATCAAAGCACTTTTCAAACATATCGCTTAAGCCGGCCTGTTCTACGAGTTCTGGTATATCGTAACCGTAACGCGGCGTTAGTCGCTGCCACTCCAGATCGTCTACCATGCGATGGCGCTGCAAATCGCGGAAAATGCCGTAATCGCAAACCAAATCCCAACCGTAATGAA
>CAZUPM010000073.1:0-2554 GCA_964622365.1 uncultured Candidatus Saccharibacteria bacterium
TCAAAAACCATCAGACGACGATATCGGCGTGGTGCCGGGCTAAAAAGTCGGTAAACTTTTTACCTCTGCCCTGCACTTTTATATTGCCGGCCTGAATGTTATAAAGCGTAACGTACCAAAAAGTCGGTATTGTTACCAACCAAACGCCCATGCAATATGGGCACAGGGCGTGTATGCGGTAAACGGTCTCGTAAAACAGCCACATAACAAAACCGACACCAAAAATGGGGCCAATCTCAAATATTAACCAGAACCAACGTTTGAACTTGGCGCCGGCCAGCATCGCCGCGCCGGTAGTTAATACCATCGGGAAAGCCACAAGTCCTATGTAGGGGTTCGGGACTGCAAAAGCCTGCGCTTGTTTAGACTTAATGACGTCGCCACAGGCGATGATAGGGTTAAGGTTGCAGCTTGGTATGTAACTGGGGTTAGCGGCTATTTTGTTATGGTCGTAGACCAGAGCGGCGGCGCAAATAGTGCCGACAATACCCGCGATAATTAGTATCCACGGCAGAGCTTTGGCGAAAGTTGGCAGCTTTTTGGCTTTATTATTACGAACCGAAATCTCTGGCATTTAAGAAAAGTATAGCATAAGGAGAGGCGTCCGGCGGATAACGGTTAGCGGTAGCGCATAGCCAGGCGCTAAGCGTTGTTTTATTCGGCGCAAGCGCCGGTTGAGGTAGCGGTTTGGCGCTGTTCAGCTTGATGTAACTCGCTGGAGACTTGTTTTAACGTTAAGGCGTAGCCGATTTGCTGGTAGGTAGTAGATTGGGCAAAGACAATGCCGGCAACCGAGCCATTAACCGTAACCAGCGGGCCGCCGGAGTTGCCGGGGATAATGGTTGCTTTTATTTCGTAGATGTCGCGGTCGGTACTACCCTGGTTATAAATGTCGCGGCCGGTAGCGGCAAATTCCTCCAATATAACTGCTGGCTTGGCGCTAAAGGGCCCCCCACCCGGATATCCGAGCACGGCGGCGTCGGTACCGTTTGACGCCACGCTTGTGTCGAGTGTAAGTGGCGAACCGGCCAGGCCGTTAACTTTTAAGACCGCAAAGTCTAGGTTTGGGTCGAACCATATTACTGTGGCCGGGTGCTGGCCGTTTTTGTCAATTACATACGGAGCGTGAACGCCAGCAACCACGTGCGCGTTGGTGGCTACCAAGTCTGGTGATACCACGAAGCCGGAACCTTCTACTATGCCGCCGCAACCATTGCCTGCTATCTTAACTACGGAAGCTTCGTCCTTACTGACGGCAGCAGCTAGTGAGCCTAGTGGCGGTAAGGATGTATTAGGATTGGGTGGCGCCGGCTCAGTGCCTATAAAAACTTGCGGGAAGCCATTAGGGTCAATGACACGTCCAAGGTCGGCAATGACATTAGGGGCCGATGGCAGGTGGCGGTTAAGCAAGCCGACTATGGCAGAGCTTTTCAGGGCGTTAGTCAGGCCCAAAAAAGGCAGTGTTATCAAAATGGCGGCCGCGAACCAAACCGTGACCAGCATGGTAGCCGCGCCAACGACCGAGCCGAACCCACGGTCTACATAATTGCCTTCACGGTGCCTTAAGAGTTTTTTCTTCAGTATTACACCAAGGTATTCGCCTACGCCTAACATAATTAGTGCCAGCCCCAGCGTAATGATCAGCGCCAACCACGAGCGTGTTGCCGGAGTGTGCGCGAAGTGGGCAAAACGCGGTTCTATCCAGGCGCCCAAAAACAGTCCGCCAAAAAAACCAATAGTAGAAAGTATTTGCCTAAGTGCCCCGACTTCCGCGCCGCGCACTAGCGAACTCAGCACCAAGACGATTACAACTACATCAATCAGATTCATAAAGTCTAAGTTATTCTCCTGTTTTTACATTGTAACAGCGCGACTGGCGATTAGGCCAAGTTGGTTCAATTATCTTTGACGGTCTTGATGGATTGGCGGGTAGCGTGGATGGCTACATACCACGAGATAGCTGCGACCGGCAATTCGCCGAACAAAGCTAACAAAAAGGCCTGGAACTGGTCTTTGCCGCCCCGGGCCGTCAGTATGTCAAACCAGGCGTCTACCAACAGCGCGGTACCAAGGGCGCTGCTGGTTAAAACTACCCATATGGATTTACGGGCCGTAAAGTAAGCGGTTAGTATCATCACCAAAATCACTAAGGCGTCAAACCCGCCCCATGCTATGTCCCAATGGTGCGAAATAGTGCGCGTTGGCAGGCTGTCTGACAAGTAAATGGTCCACGGCAGTAGCACTGCCGCCCCGATAGCATAAAGCATCACCGGCCAGCGCGGTAGTTTAATTTGTATGGCCTTGCCTAGGCCATCGCGGCGGTAGACAGGCTTGTGCTGGTTTTGCTGCACATTCATATTGTAAATCCTAATATCCGCTTATGCCAGGTTCCTCAGCGCTCATCGTCCACGCTCTCGGCGATCTCGCGCCTAAGCGTCCGTTGTTTTTGCCATTCCAGCGCCGTGATGATGACTATAAACACGTCAAAGGCCGTCAGCAAAGTCAGGAAAATACCGAAGTGGTTTGTGAGGCTCAGGACCTGATAAATGATAAA
>CAZUPM010000074.1:0-2512 GCA_964622365.1 uncultured Candidatus Saccharibacteria bacterium
AATCATTTATTAAGTCACCAGCTGTTTCTACCCCAAGCATTTTAAATTTTTTAGCAAGTTCTTCGCCCACACCTTTAAGGCTCGTAAGTTGACTGTTGGGGCTCACAAATACAGTATAAGCCACCTTGCCGTTTCAATTGCCAGTAAGCCAAGAGTGATTATGAAATAAGTGTAATTTGGCTTACAATAATTTTATGATAAATCTTACAGCGGAATCCGTTAAAAGACTCTTTCCCAAAGCTATTCCACGTAGTTATAGCAAAAACCAGATTATTTGTTATAACGGTGACATGCCACTGCACGTTTTTTTCGTGCTAAAAGGCTATGTAAGATACTACGACATTGATGAGCACGGTAACGAAAAAAATCTTCATGTAAATGGCCCGCACAATATATTCCCGATGCTTTACGCTTTTGGTATCAGCAATGAGGTCAACGGGTTTTACGCCAGTATAAACGACGTTGAGCTTTTGGCCGTGCCACTCGAGGACTTTAACAAGGCTATAGAAAGTAACATCGAATTTTCCAATACCTTAGTCCGCTGGTTCTTGTTCGAGATAGAACAGCTGGTTTACAGGATCAACAGCTTAGAAAAGACCGACGCCAGCGTAAAAGTTATTTATGCTCTAAAAAGTTTGGCGCCCGGACCCGGCCGACAGGGGGCCTGGCTAGCCGTAGGGTTTCCGGTGACTCACAAATTTATCGCGGATTTTACCGGCCTGGCGCGCGAAACCGTCAGTTCGACCATGCATAAACTAGAAAAGTCCAATTTAATAAAAAAGGGGCAGCGAGGACGCTTAATGGTTAAGGCCGAGGCGCTGGAAAAACTGTCTTAAACAACCGGTCCAGCAGCTTTTTTAACTAAAAGAAAAACGCTGGGGCCAAAGTAAGCCTTGGCTAGCGTAGGCTGCAAAACTCCTTCAAATGCCAGCATCACGCTAGTGGGCATAATTTTTTTAAGCGAGGGGCTGCGCAGGTTGGAAACAGAAAGTATGCGCTCGGTTTTAAGCCCGGCGGCCGCCAGCTGCCTGATAACGGTTTTGGGGTTATGGTTCACAAAGGCAATTTTGCCCTTGCCGCGATTCTGCGGCGAACGTATATCGACCGGTTCGGTTGGTAGTTTTTTGCCTTTAGCAAGGTGCTTTATACGGTTACGAAAGTGTGAGTAATTGGCGATTTCGATTATAGCGTAGCCGTCTGGCGCTAGCACGCGCGCGATTTCGGCGAATTCGGCGCCCGGGGCTGGCAGATGGTGCATTACCCGTATCATTGTCACGAGCTCCACCGAATCATCTTTAAATTTTAGGTCGTCAGCTTGCATTAATTGGCGCTTTACCCTGGGGTAACTTTTTAGAAAGTCTTCGGCGATATCCAGCTGTTGCTGACTTGGTTCCGCCAAAACCACTTTATCGGCAAATTGTTCCAGCAAGGGATCCAGACGGCCGTAGCCGCCACCAATATCCACGCAATTTTTAAAATGTTTGCCTTTTAAAAGACGCCCAATAGCTAGCTCCTCGGCCTCGTGTTCGTAATCTCGGCCCTGCCAATAATCCCGGTAGTTATGTGTCGGGTCATTGTACTGGTCAGCTTTTTTATGAGTTTTTGCAGGCATCGCGGCTTAGTATATCAAATTAATTTTCCAGTTTGATAATAACAGTGTTTTGAAAAGTCTTGCCGCGGCGCAGTTTCGCCGCGCCATCGATATAGTCAGAGTCTTCGAACTGGTCGCGGTTGATTGGCTTGTCATTAATATAAATGCCGCCGCCTTCAATCAAATGACGGGCTTCGGTTTTAGAGCTGGCCAACTTGGAATCGACCAGCGCATCAATGATACTAGAGCCACCGGGAACTTTAATAAAGTCCGAGTCAGGTGCTACCGTTGTAGTTGTGGTGGTTGTTAACCCAGTGGCATAGTTTTTTGCTGCGTCAGCCGCGTGCTGACCATGCACTAATTTCGTAACCTCATAAGCCAGTTGCTTTTGGGCGGCACGCTGGCTTTTGTCGGCGCTGAACTCGCTAACGACTTTTTCAATAGTCTCTTTATCGAGCTCCGCGTAGATTTTGAGATAATCTTCTACGGCGGCATCGTCTACGTTGACCCAAAACTGATAAAACTCGGTCGGCGAAGTTTTGGCCGGATCCAACCAGACGGCGCCGGCTTCGGTTTTGCCAAACTTGCGGCCAGTGGTCTTATTGGTAACCAGTGGCGCCGAGAAAACGTGCGCTTCGCCGTCGGTTTCGCGCCTGATCAAATCAACGCCAGCGATGGAGTTGCCCCACTGGTCGGAACCGCACAGCTGCAGCGTCACCTGGTGATTTTTATATAAATACAGAAAATCGTAGGCCTGGATCAGCACGTAGCTGAACTCGGCGTAGCTGATGCCGCTGCCGCCTTCGCCCAAGCGTTTTTGGACAAAGTCGCGGGCCAGCATCTGGCGCATTGGCACATGCTTGCCGACATAGCGCAAAAAATCCAGGTATTGAAATTCTTTGATCCAGTCATAGTTATCTA
>CAZUPM010000075.1:0-2442 GCA_964622365.1 uncultured Candidatus Saccharibacteria bacterium
CGTATGTAGAGGTCGTTAGCGCTTCGAAAGTTTTGGTAGGGTTTTGTAGCCACCAGACGGCGGCGTGGCCGGCAGTTTTGACTCGCCAGATTTCTTCGTCTGTTTCCAGCTTGGTGCTACTCACCTGTCCGCCATAAGCGACAAAAATATTTTCCAAATGCTTGGTGATGATACCCGTTTGATACCGCTCGCTAAGTTCGTGCAGGGCTTCTACCAGGTGCATCATGTCCATGCTAAAAGTAAAAGCTGGGGTAAAACGGGCGGCTTTTGCCAGCTGCTGTAATTGGGCAAAGCTGAGCACTAAAGTAGTCTCCGGGCGTTGTAACAGCGGCTCGGGAGTTTTGGAAAAGTAATCCACGGCATCTTTAGTTAGTGTTAGTTGGCCTTGGTGCTTTTGGGCGAACTGCTCAAGCGCGATAGCTGTCTCTGAATTGCGGCCAAAGTCGCCGGCCAGCAGTACGCCATCGGCCCAAGCCGCCGCCGCCAAAAACTCGGCCAAACTTTTTCTATCAAAACCGCCGCTGGGGTTGCTAGGAGCGAACTCCATTTCCAGGGTGCCCCCCTGGAAATGAGGAAAATGTGTTCTGATAGCGTCTGGCAAAATTACCCGTGCCGCGCCGCCGCCGGCCTTAACGGACTCGCCGTAAGCTTCGGCCGGCGCGGCAAAACCGTGCACACTGCCGCCGATTATCAGTAGCTTTCCGGCTAGCCGTTTGTTTTCCGGCCGGCTCCACAAAAGTTCTTTAAACAGTGGCTCTTCCAAAGTCTGTTTACGCCAGAAAGTATCGGCCATTTTTGAGCTCCAATTTGTAAACCACGTTCTTTCGCTCAACGACAACCGGCCAGCCTTTGGCCCGGGCATGTTCAAAGAGTTTTTTGTTCGGATTAAAGACTAGCGGTTGCTCAACCAGCTCTAGCATAGGTATATCGCTGTCGCTATCCCCTACGCCAATGCTGCCGTCAAAGACCGCTTTGTGTTTGATTGCGAGCGATAGTAAGCGATCCGGCTTGGCGCGGCTTTTTAAAACTTGTTTTTGACCCGTAAAACGCTCGTTTTTAACTTCGTAAACCGAGCCTCCCCAGCCGTCAAAGCCATAATAACCGGCTAGCATCTCTACTATGTCGGCCTGGGATGCCGAAATGGCAAACAGCAAATAGCCTTTTTGTTTAAGCGAGCGTAGCATGTCCCGCGTATACGTGTAGGTCTGGTCTTTGTATTCTTCAAAAGCCTTAACCGCGGCCGCCAGGAATTGTTTTTGGGTGATGTTAATGATGGCGTCGTCGTAGGCTTTAATCAGGGCGTTTTCGTAGTCGTTAAATGAATTTTGTCCGGCGCGCTTTTTCCAGGTCATCCGAGCCGCCCGGACATTGGCGAAAGCTTTGGCGTCTATCAAGCCGGCGTGGGCCAACGCGTCGCTTATGGCATGGTAAAGCTGCCAGCGGATTAGCGTGCCATCAATGTCAAATACCGCGAACGGTCTTTGGCGCGCGCTGCCTTGCTTTGCGGCAGATCCGAAACCCCTGGCAGCACTTCCGACGTCTGCTGCTTTTTTTAGTTGCGGTACCTGCTTAAGATAGCTCATATACGGGTTGCTTCAATCCTTGCTAAAAAGATACCCCAGCCGCTCGAATCCAAAGTCTGTTGATATATCAGGCCGGACATTTTAAATCCACTGGGCGTGGCTGGCGTCGCCCAGATCCCATACGCACAGTTCACTCATAAATCTAGTGTAACACTTACCGGGCAGTGGTCGGAACCCATGTACTGCGGGTGTATCTCTGCGCTTTTTATCTTTGACTTTAAATCTTGAGAAACTAATATGTAATCAATCCGCCAGCCGACATTGCGGGCGCGGCTATTGGCAAAGTGGCTCCACCAGGTGTAATAGCCGTTACCTTGTTTGAAAAGTCGGAAAGTGTCGACAAAGCCGGCGTTGATGAAAGCCTGAAAGCCTTCGCGCTCCTCGTCGGTGAAGCCTTTTTTACCGCGGTTGGGACCCGGGTTAGCCAAATCCAATTCGGTGTGCGCCACATTTAAATCACCGCAAAAGACTACCGGCTTAGTTCGCTCCAGGCGCTGGCAATAGGCCAAAAACGCCGGATCCCAGTGTTTGTGTCTAAGTTTTAGCCGGCTCAAGTCATCTTTGGCATTTGGCGTGTAAACGGTTACCACCCAAAATTTTTCGTACTCGGCGGCGATAATCCGGCCTTCTTTATTAGGATTGCCGTAAATATCGCCGCTTACTTTGAATCTTTTGATGACATCATTTGGCAAGCCGTTGATTGCGCGTAGAGGTTCCGGCTTGGAGAAAATCGCCGTGCCGGAATACCCTGGTTTCTCGGCCGAGTACCAGGACTCTTTATAATCGGGCACCTCGACTTGGGCCTGACCTTGCTTGGCCTTAGTCTCCTGCAGACATAAAATGTCCGGTTTTTCTTTAT
>CAZUPM010000076.1:0-2333 GCA_964622365.1 uncultured Candidatus Saccharibacteria bacterium
GCTCGACTTGCCTAAAGCTGCTATACAAAGAGAATTGGATTATCCATCTAGATTATTTGGATGGAATGCTGCCAATGGCAAGCTAGATAGCCTTCCAAATCCTGATCTTATATATTGAAAACCATAGCTTTAAGTTTGGTCGTTTGATCGGGCAGCGTGGATGACGTTTTCGAACAGGGCGCAGACGGTGAGCGGGCCGACGCCGCCTTTGGCTGGCGTTATCGTCAGGTCTTGCCTTCCATAAACTTCCGGCGCCAAATCGCCGACGGTTTTGCCCGATTCGCTGGCCACGCCGGCATCCACCACCACAGCGCCTTGCTTGATCATCTCGGAATACAAAATCGCAGGGCTTCCGGTGGCTGTGATGATAACGTCGGCGTCTTTGGTGTGCTTGGCCAAATCTTTGGCGCCGCGGTCGATGACTTCAACGTCAAGCCCGGAATCGTTTAGCATTTTTCCCAGCGGCGCGCCGACCAGCTTGCCACGGCCGATTAGCAAAACTTTTTTACCAGCCAGCTCGACGTTGTAGCCAGATAAAAGCCAGAGAATGGCCATGGGAGTTGCGGGTTCAAACTTAGCTTTAGCACCAAGCGCATCCACGTCTTTTTCGGGCACAACTAAATTTACAATCTCATCGGTCTCCACCGGATTTTCCAGCGGTAGCTGCACAATGATGCCGTGCACCGAATCATCGACGTCCAGTTTTTTAAGCAAGTCCGGGATTTGCGGCTGCTTGACAAAATGGATGTCTACATCAACCAAAATGTCAGCGCCATACTTCTTCTTAAGCCGGACGTAAGTGTTGATAACCGGGTCGTCTTTGCACTGCACGATAGCCAGCTTGGGCGCGATACCTTGCGCCTGCCTTAGCCCGCGCACGGCGTGCGCCTGCCGCTCTTTAATAAACCCTGCCAGCTCTTGGCCGTTTAACAATTTCATCTGACCTATTGTAGCATCTGAGGTTGCTATATTTTTTAACCTCCCATATGATAGGGGTGTATTTTACGAATAAATAAACGAGCACAAAATGAAAAAACGAAACCCATTTGCAGTTTTTGTCCTTAGTATCATAACTTTAGGTATTTATGACATTTATTGGCTGGTTGTTACCAAAAAAGAGTTAAATCAAAAGACTCGCGTCAAAACCCCAACTATATGGCTGCTGTTCTCTCCTTTCATGCTGTTGCTAATCTGTTCGATAATAGTAGCCATAATCGCTTTAAAGTCTAAAGCCGCTGGTGGCAGTTCTGGCAGTTCGGCCGGCATGGGAGCATCGGCCTTTGTCGTTTTAATTTACGTGTTTTCGTTTTTGGTTATCTTACCTGTTAGTTTTTACTGGTTTTGGAAATTTTCTAAGGCAGTTAACGAGTATACAGGCGGCAAATCAAGCACCGGAGTTAACTTTTTGTTATTGTGGCTCGTGCATTTAATCGGCGTGGCAATTATACAGGATACTTTTAACGACATGTTGGATGCCGGCACGGCCCCAGGCGTTCAAGCAGCGCCGGTTGCCGCTTCGCCTTCCGGAGCCGCAGTGCCTCAGGCGCAGCCGCCGCAGCAGAGCCCCCCGCCAACGAACCAGCCCCCAGTTCCGCCCGCTACACCGCCAGCCGTGCCTTGATATAACCGGCCAACTTTCGAACCATTCAGTGATTTCATTCAAATTCTCTGGATTAAAATTGGAGGGCCATCGTGGACTTTACTGCGACAAAAATAATAGGGAGTTACGACTTATTTATTGCCAGTTTTTATCAGGCTTAGCTTTATCGCCTTTGAAAATCCACTGAACGCCATATTTATCATAAAATTGTCCATATATTCCAAATGGCATATCGTGTAGTTCTTGTAGCCTTTTGTTATTGTTACCGTCTCTTAGATTGTCAAAAATTGTCTTTAACTCATCAAAAGATTCACCAGTAACGAATATAGCAGTCGTATTTCCTTGTATTGGGCCAAAGTCAGGAGAAGCCATCCAGTCAGTGGCTGATATTTCAATATCACCACTTTTTAAATACGCATTAATAAGCCTGTTGTGTTTCTCTGGCGGAAACATATCTTTCATTGGGGTATCACTAAGCTTGGTAAGCGTTAACTCACCACCTAGACATTTGTGATAAAAAGTCATAGCTTCAGAACAATTACCATCAAAAAGCAGAAACGGTGTAGAACGTAGCATACTTTTATAATACCATCACGGACTAGAACTTTTTAACAGATACGAATGAAGCTCCAAATAAAACAACTGTAACTCAGAGACTAATTCTTGTCTGTTAGCAAATCTTGGAGGTCTTACTGTAAATCTATTGCAACTAAACTCAATGCCGACAAAGACT
>CAZUPM010000077.1:0-2153 GCA_964622365.1 uncultured Candidatus Saccharibacteria bacterium
AGAATCTGGCGGTAGCAAAGACCCGAGGGCAAGTAAGGGGCGGAGGCCGTAAACCCTGGCGGCAAAAGGGCACCGGCCGGGCACGCTTCGGCTCCAGCCGCAATCCGATTTGGCGGGCTGGCGGGGCTGCTTTTGGCCCAACCGGAAGAGAAAACTACGTGCATAATCTGCCGACGGCCCAAAAACGCCAAGCTTTGCGCCAAGCATTGAGCCTGGCCGCCAAAGAAGGCCGCATTAAAGTTATTGAGGCTTTCGAATGTAGTGAAGGCAAAATTGCGCAAACAGCCAAGCTGCTTCAGAAAATTGAGGCTAAAGGTTCAGTTTTGCTGGCAGTAAGTGTTAAAGATGATCTGGTAGTGCGGGCCACGCGCAACTTGCTACACGTAAAAGCGGTAGATGCTAAGTATCTAACGGTTTTTGATATTTTGAACGCTGATACGATAGTTGTAAGCCAAAAAGCCCTAGAAGCGATTAATCAATGGCTAGGAAAAAATAATGGATAAGCAAACACTGATTATACCCAGGCTTAGCGAAAAAGCTTACGCCACCAGCGAAAGCGGAGTGTATGTGGTAGACATCCCTGCCAGCTTAAGCAAGCAGGGCGTTATCAAAGTGATAAACGCGCAATTTGGCGTTAGCGTAGTTAACGTACGGGTAGCTAATGTCAAAGGCAAGGCTAAGCGTACCATAAGCGCCAGCGGTAAGCGGGTTGGCCGCTCTTCTGGCCTTCGTAGCGACATAAAAAAGGCTTATATAACCCTAAAAAAAGGAGATAGTTTGCCATTTTTTAAAGCTATAGAAGAAGCTGAGGAAAAAGAGCAGAAAACCCATGAAAACATTGCTAAGGCCGTAGAAAAGAAGGCATCCAAGGAAACTAAGCAAAGCCCTAAGAAGGCCAGCGAAAAGCCGGCTAAACGGAGCTTACACCTGCCTCATTTGCGTAGCGGTTCCCGCGGAGGAGACAAGTAATGCGCAATTCATCAGGCAACAGGCTTCAAATAGCTAATTTCTTCTACAGTCTTCTAAAAGAAGCGATTGGGAGGAGCAAGTAATGGCCATTAAAGCTTACAAACCCACCACTCCAGGCCGGCGTGGCATGACCACGCAAGATTTTGCCGGTATTACAGCTAAGAAGCCTGTTAAGTCTTTGACGGCTGTCAAAAACCGTGGCAATGGGCGCAATAACCAAGGCCGCATTACCACCCGACACAAAGGCGGCGCCGCCCGCAATTTTTACCGAGTTGTTAACTTTAACTTACCATCTGGCACTAAAGCTACCGTCGAACACATCGAATACGACCCTAACCGTAGTGCCCGTATTGCCCGCATAAAAGACGAAGGCGGTAAATACCACTACGTTTTAGCGGCCGGCGGGATGAAAGTTGGTCAAAAGATTTTTAGCGGCGAAGAGGTGGGTATCGACAACGGCAACCGCCTACCCCTTAAGAGTATTCCGGTGGGTAGCGTGATACATGCCGTAGAGCTTCAGCCCGGCAAGGGAGCGCAGTTGGCGAGAAGTGCCGGTAACAGTGCCCAGTTGATTTCTAAAGAAGAGCAAAACGCGCAAGTACGTCTGCCCAGCGGCGAAGTCCGGCTAGTTAATATTGAGTGCACCGCCAGCCTTGGCGTGATTGGCAACGAGCAGCACCAGAACGTTAAGGTTGGCAAAGCTGGCCGCAGCCGGCACAAAGGCATCCGTCCAACTGTTCGCGGAGTAGTAATGAACGCGGCTGACCACCCGCACGGCGGTGGTGACGGCGGCCGCCACGGTATCGGCGGCGGCAAGAACCACGGTGCGGCGCCTAAAACGCCTTGGGGGCAAAAGACGTTGGGCTACAAAACCCGTCGTCGCAAGAATACTGACCAGTTCATCGTAAGGAGCCGCCACGCGGCCAAGAGGAGATAACATGACAATTGATGGACTTACTATTGAAGGAGATATTCTTAGCACAGAAGCTAAGATTACTTTTTCGCCGGAATTGCTAGAATCGTTCAAAACTGAACCATTCACAGCTACAAAAAATTTAGGTCAAGAAATTGGCCGTACTATATATAGATCGGCCGTAAATGCCGAAGTCAAGCCTGAAGGCCTTTCTGCGGAACCTCGCCAAACGGCAGATATTATATTAGGTATTGCTACCGAAATTGATTTA
>CAZUPM010000078.1:0-2125 GCA_964622365.1 uncultured Candidatus Saccharibacteria bacterium
TTATCAAAAAAAGGTTCTAGTACGCCCTTTTTTATGACGGCTCTTATGTCGTTAACATTCCAAGAATAAAGCCTGACCATCAGTTAAAGTATAGCGGCGAGCTCAAGATTCTGCTAGACTCTTGTTTTAGGATGTATAAGCGCGTGCTCTTAAAGATATCGGGCGAACAGTTGGCCGGCAGGTTTGATGGCGGGTTTGACCCGGAGGTTGGCGGCTGGCTGGCAGAGCAAATCAAAGCAGTTATCGACGAAGGCGCCCAGGTTGTGATTATGGTGGGCGGCGGCAATTTTGTGCGGGGAGCCCGTTTTGCCGGCCATGGGGTCCAGCGCGTCACAGCCGACCATATGGGCATGCTGGCTACGATGATTAATGCCCTAGCGCTAACCGACGTGTTTGAATCCAAAGGCGTAAAAACCCGCTGCCTAAGCAATATCTTCGCCACGCAAGTCGCCGAGCCGTTTGTACACCGTCTGGCCAACAAGCATTTAGAAAAAGGCCGCGTGGTAATTGTGGCTGGCGGAATCGGCCGACCTTACCTAACTACAGACACAGCAGCCGTTAGCCTGGCGCTAGAAATGGACTGCCAGGTAGTGATGAAAGCCACCAAAGTAGACGGCGTTTATAACAAGGACCCAGAAAAGTTCTCCGACGCACAAAAAGTCGTTGGATTAACTTTTAAGCAAGCCCTGGAAGACGGCGCTATAAAAGTTATGGATAAAGCCGCTATGGGGCTGGCCATGGAATACGATATGCCAATTGTAATTTTTGACTCGGCCAAAAGTGGCAGCATTGCGAGCGCGGTCCGCGGTGAAGCTATCGGCACAAAAATCAGTTAACCGCTTGCTTCTTTTTCCTGCCAAAATTAAGAACCTCTTAGTTGAGGCTGCTTTTGACGAAAGTTTTTTGCGGGGCTTTTTCGAGCGTAGCCGTAAGTGTGTAGTGGGCGCAAATGCGCGTGGTGTCGTTGCAACTGCCGCCATCGGTCGCAGTTACATCGTAACTGTATGCGTCTTTTGTCGGCTTGGCTACCAGTTCGTATGAAGAACTGGATGGGTCTCGCAACGACTCTTTATTTAAGGTCTTCATATTTGTACTTACCCAGTTGAGGTTGTCCATCTCGGCCAAAGTCGGGTATTTGGAGTTGACAACGTAATAACCCTCCAGCTCCTGGTAAACGTCCTGGATGTCGCGTTCGCGCTCTTGGTTGCGCTGGTTGCGCTGGATGCCGGCGTAATTGACGATGACGAGCGCCAGCAAAATGCCGATCACTACAAGTACGGCCAGCAGCTCTATAATAGTAAAGCCTTTCTGGCCAGGTTTTTTTCTGTTTTTGAGTGACTCCAAAGTGCCCATGTAAAACCCATTATCGCACTAATGTGCGGTAGTCGCAATTGTCGTAAACTTTAGGGGCGATTCGTTTTATGCAAAATCTGGCCGGTAGGGTTTTATGAGCCGGTAGCTAATAGTTTTAGCCCGTTCTTCATCCGGTAGCTCGCCCGGGCTTAACCAACCTCGCATTATCAGCCCTCTTTGATTTCGAAAAACAAGCGCGATCTGCCGTTGTTCGTCACCGGCGTGTCTCGTCGACACCTGTGCGCTCACTATCACACATATTTCGTCTAAAACTTCAGCGGCCATAGGTTCAAAATTGCTTGTCTGAGTGTTCAGCAATTGGGTTACGTAACCGCTTACAGCTACTTCTCTATGAGCCCTAATAAGCCCGGAAACCTCGGCTTCGGTTTTTGCTAGAAGACTAACCTCGACAGACATATAGAATATTATTACACTTTATAGCTGCTCTTGCAATCGGATGTTTTAGCGCAGCACACGGGTCTAGACCTTTCTCTAGGAAAAAGAGCAGCCCGTGCAAAAATCGCATTTTTTGCCTAGCGCTATGAGAAAAACCATAGATTTGTCTCATTGTCTTGGCGGAGAGGACAGGATTCGAACCTGCGAGAGCCTTGCGACCCAACACGCGTTCCAGGCGTGCGCCTTAAACCAACTCGGCCACCTCTCCTTAATCTAAGCCATTATACAATTTTTACAGCAAAAACACCTTGCCCGCCCTATGAAAACAAAGCTAAACTTATATATGAGATGCCCATTATAGAATTACGCGATGTCA
>CAZUPM010000079.1:0-1990 GCA_964622365.1 uncultured Candidatus Saccharibacteria bacterium
TATGTGATTGACGATATTCACTAATAGCGCTAGAATAAACATTAAAATAGCATTGAATGTGAGTCAAATATATGTCAGAATTTCAACCGGAGTTTATAGAGGCCTCGCCACCCTTTGCTTTACGGCATCCAATAGTGGTCCGGTTTTGGGAGCCGTAAACTTTTGCCTGTGCCTGAATCGCGGCAACCGGTTGTAACACAACGGCAGAAGTACATCTCGCTACGGTAGCAAGCGGTAATTTGGACACTATTGGAATTGTTAACGGACAACTAAAGAATACTTCAAATAATGAACTTTTTACGCCTCGCGGGGTTAACTACGTAGAAGTAAACACTGACCCGTCGGGTAATATTTATCATTCGGCTTTTGAGCCCGGGCAATATAACGCCAAGGCCGCTCAAAGTATGCTTAATAGCCTCAAGACCAACGGCTACAACACCGTCCGTTGGTTTGTGGATCCGGGCGAATTTACAAATCCTTCGCACGGAATCTCAACCGGCGCTAACAGCGTTGCTCCTATTAACCGCGCCTACATGTCTAATGTAATCGACTTTGTCAAACAAGCAGCGGCAGACGGCATCTATTCCATTCCGGTCATCGATAACGTTCCTCCCAATACTTTTTATCAGGATATAATCGGTCCTTTGCCGGCTGATATTGCTCCCGCCAACGCGCCTTATTTGGACCCAAAATACGTTGTCGCTAAAGAAACTTACCTTAGGCGCTTTGTCGGCTCGCTTTTAAGAGGCATTGGCAAACAAAACGCCGGCGACATTTTACCTATTGACACCGATAACCAGGTGGAATTTGACGCTAGCTAGGCGCCATTCAATTTAACATCCAGCCTAGCAGCAACCGGATCAGACGGGCAATCTTACAATATGGCCGATCCAGTCGAACGCCAAGCCCTTACCGACAATAGTCTCGCCGCATACGCTAATGACATACAACGGGCAGTCAAAGAGGTTGACCCCAAGGGTTTGGCGATGCTCGGTTTTTTACTAACGAGGCCGTTGGCATGCCTGGATTCAACGGCTATATAAGTCCAAACATAACTTACGCACTCGGCAATCCGTCAGCGGTGTCTGGCAAGAATTTGATTGTGGGCATGCAGACCTACTTTACCAACCCCAGTTATAGCGAAACAACGGATTTAAGTAGCAGCGAGGTCAAGGACCTTAAGGTTCCTTATGTTATAGAAGAGCAGGGTATCTTAAAATCGGCTGTTGACGGTAACGTTTCTACCGCGGCCAGCACGCTTGTTAGCATGCAGGTTGAATCTTGCGCTTTGGGCGCACAAGGCTCCATATTTTGGAGCTATGATACCGATCTTACAGCCCCGCCGGCAGCCCAAGCCGATCAAGGCCGGTTTTACTCGTTTAAATACTATAGCGGTTTGATAGAAAAAGATCTCTCTCCGGCCAGCAGGCCAAATATGTGCGGCAACTAAACCGCGCAGCCTACGGCGTGGCGTCCAGGCTTTGCAGGCTGCTATTGCTAAAAGTTGAACCACCGCGTAGCCGGTAACCGCTGTTGGGATGATAGAACAAATCCAGGCCAGTAATAGTGGTGTGATTACCGCCAGTGTCCGGAAAGCTGGCTGTTTGCGAATCGTCCAGTGCAATACGCACCCAAACGTAGCGCGCCAAATCGGTCGCCGTGCTACAGCCGTTAGTTGAATAGCTCAAGCTATTGGTGGTGCCAAAAGTAGTCGGGCTAAAGCTCGTTGGCGAACTAAACGTACTGCACGTATCATTGCCAAACTCATAAGCCACGCCAACTCCACCCAAACCATAGCCTGCGCTGCCAACGCCCGGATTGCCGGTGTTAGTGCCGTTTAACACCAAGCTTGTGGGCGTGGTATCGACCCCACTCATGCCGCTAGTATCCATTAATAGAGAATACTGGCCGATACGAGGTATCGATTGCAACCCCGCATAGTCGACGGTGGCGGTGGCTGCAGTGGTATAGCCACCTATCTCATATAGGT
>CAZUPM010000080.1:0-1795 GCA_964622365.1 uncultured Candidatus Saccharibacteria bacterium
AAAAAGCGCCTGTCTGTCATGCCCTGATGAGCTATGTCCCACAGTTTCCCTACCTGGGTGCTCAGACGCTTAGGCATTTTATCCTGTTCACCCTCGCGCACAACGGCATTGTAATAAGCCAGGGCTCCAAAAGCGGCCAATATGGCCAGTTCAAACATAAGGCTATTATAACAAATTAAAGTGTCAAGGCTAAGTTGGTGAACACCAATTTGGATTGTGCGCCGGCGCTAAAAGCCAGTGAGGCCTCGTGAGCAGCGGCCAAAACATGTTGCCACCTATTGAGCTGGTCTTTGTCCTTGTGTTGCGATGCCGCGTTCAGGCCGGCTTTCGCTATACGTCCGATAGCTTCTAGAAGTGAGGCCATGTCTGTCTTCTTCCGGGCTAGCTCGTCGGCCAACTGGAGCCGCTCAAAACGAGTGGCGTTCAATAGCTTTTTAGCTTCGGCGATTGCATTGACTAGCGGGTGTTCGCTGCTATTTTCGCCTAAGGCGACTAGCAGCCCGGGTAGCCCGTCGCTTAAGGAATAAAGCTGGCTAAATTCTTTGAGTGGCAGGTTGATAGATTTTTCTAGCCGCTGACGCTCGGGCTTTCGCAGTCTGAGCCGTTGGGCTCGCGACAAAATAGTAGGTAATACTCCATTATGGCTGGCTAGCGTTAGGATGATCAAGGTATCGCCCGGTGGCTCTTCTAGCAACTTTAAGAAAGCGTTCTGGGCTTCTAGCGTTAGGGCTTCGGCATGCTCTATGACTATAAAACGCCTGAGTCCGACAGCACCAGTCGTCTTAAGCTTTAAAAAGCCTGCTAAATCCCGGATCTGCTCGATAGTAATGCTTAAGCCTTCGGCTGCAACTAACCTGAAGTAAGGATAACTATATGTATTAAACCGGCCTTTTAAAATTTTACCGATTATCCAAAACGCGGCAAAAGTTTTACCGCTGCCCGTTGGCCCGATTAGCGCTAAGGCATGGGAAGGCTGACCAATAAACTGTCTTAACTGCTTTTCCGTAATTGGATTCAGGGCTATATTTGTCGTGCTCATTGCATTAATTTTAAACGAAAGCTTCCGGGTAAACGAGCGGTAAAGCGATGTAGCTCCCGGTTTGGCAGAGTTAATTCCAGCTTTTGGGCATGCAAAAACAAACGCTCGGCCGGCTTCCCGCCATAGAGCTCGTCGCCTACAATCGGGTGCCCGATTTGCTTCAAATGAACGCGTAGCTGGTGCGTGCGGCCGGTGGTTGGGGCAAGTTCCAGAAGGCTGTAGTTTGGGCCGGCGCCGATCACTTTATAGTGAGTAACGGCTGGTTTGCCGTTTGGGCCGACACGAAAGGTCGCTGGTGACTTTGGGTTACGTTCAATTGGCATGTTAACTATGGCTTCGGGTACCTTTAGCCTGCCTTCCGCTAAAGCGATATAAGTTTTTTTAGTTTTTCGTACCGAAAATTGCTTTTGCAGCCAAGCCAGGGCCTTTGGATTTTTAGCACAAACCATCACGCCGCTGGTAGCGCGGTCTAACCGGTGGACAATGCCAGCTCTTTCTCCGTCCAAATCTTGAATCCGGCTACGCAGCCAGGTCGCGACAGTTGGCTCGGGATTGAATGCGCCTTTGCTGTGGCTCAGCACGCCAACGGGCTTATTGATGACCACGCAATCTTCATCTTCGTAAAGCACTGGCACGTCGATTTCTAAAGTTTTAGTCAGTTCGCTGGCATCATAGTCGATTTTAACCCTGTCTCCAGTTTTAACCTTGTAGCCGGACTTGTTAGTTAGCTTTTTATTGACGCTTACTTTGCCCTGC
>CAZUPM010000081.1:0-1770 GCA_964622365.1 uncultured Candidatus Saccharibacteria bacterium
GTCTAAATGCAGTTTAAAGCGCTTAACTAATATAATTGTATTAACAGGGGATAAAATGAAGATAATGGTTTTAGGCGGTGATGGCTTCTGCGGCTGGCCCACTTCTTTGCATCTTTCGGCGGCCGGGTATGAGGTGGTTATCGTTGACAACTTCAGCCGTCGCCAAATCGACTTGCTTTTGGAGGCCGGCTCGCTAACTCCGATCGAGCCGCTTTCAACCCGGCTAGCCACATGGAAAAAAATCGCCAAAAAAACGATAGGATTTGAGTTTTTAGATATTGCTTCGGATTATAGCCGGCTAGTCCAGTTGCTCAAAAAAAGTAAACCCGATGCCATCGTGCACTTCGCCGAACAGCGTTCAGCGCCGTATTCCATGAAGACGCCGCTCACAAAACGCTACACGGTTAACAATAATGTCAATGCTACCCATAACCTGCTTTGCGCGCTGGTAGAAAGTGGCGTTGACGCCCACGTTGTCCATCTCGGCACGATGGGCGTTTACGGATACGGCTGGGCCGGTAAAATGCCGATCCCGGAAGGCTACTTAAGCGTTAAGGTTGAGACGCCCGAGGGCGAAGTGGCGCGCGAAATCCTGCACCCGGCCAATCCGGGCTCGGTTTACCACATGACCAAAACGTTAGACCAGTTACTGTTCGCCTTTTACGCCAAGAACGACCATATACGTGTGACCGACTTGCACCAAGGAATCGTTTGGGGCACGCAAACCCCGCAAACCATTCTGAACCAAAAGCTCATCAACCGATTTGATTACGAAGGCGATTACGGCACGGTGCTAAACCGCTTTTTAATGGAAGCCGCCATCGGCTATCCGCTGACAGTACATGGTAGCGGCGGCCAGACACGCGCTTTCATACACATACGTGATTCCGTACGCTGCATAGAATTAGCTATTAAAAGTCCTCCCAAAAAAGGAGAAAAACCGGCAATTTTTAACCAGGTAACCGAAACCTTCCGTGTTAAGAATTTGGCTAAACTCATAGCCAACAAAACGGGAGCCAAGATTGAGTATTTGCCTAACCCCCGAATCGAAGCTGACTCAAACGAGCTGGTTGTTACAAACCAACAGTTCCTGAAACTGGGCCTTAAGCCCACTACGCTCTCGGACGGCTTGCTAGAAGAAGTGGAAGAGGTTGCCCTTAAGTACGCCGACAGAATCGACAAGTCTAAAATCCCTGCCACATCACTTTGGCGTAAGGCAAAAAAATAATCTTGTAGTAATTAATACAGCTTAAGTTCGATATGAGTATCCCCTCTTGAAGGCTTGCTAAACCTAAGGCAGCCTAAGACCGCTAAACAGATACGAACGAGCATATGTTTTTTGATCAAGCTAGTGTATATAATCTTATTTACAAGCGCACAATTATGGTATTAGAGTTGAACTAAGAGTGCGGGTGGAGGGCCACTCTATATTAAGCCAGTCGGTTTTGGTGCCTGCTTTTGGCGGGTGCGAAGTCGATGCACCTTAACACGACAGCGCGCGTTAAACGTAACTGGTTATACATGTAGAATTAACTACGTAAGTACATCTATTGGGTAACCTTCTCTAGATAAGCCCGGATTTGATTGTTAATTATTTCACAGCAATAATTTTGCCAGAATTGTGTAATATAGTGTGAAATAGGAGGGTTGAAGTGGGGCGTTTTCAAAATCAGTTTAAATTTTGGCACGCTTTTAAGACTTCGGTTAAACCTGCTAAAAAGCTACTAAGGCGGCCTATATTGCTGCTGGTTGCATGTTTTGTCATAGCCT
>CAZUPM010000082.1:0-1638 GCA_964622365.1 uncultured Candidatus Saccharibacteria bacterium
TATTTGATGGCGATACATCAGGATGCCAGTACCGGCCAGATAACGGACGCGGCCCAGGCAACCGACGAGGCAGAGATGATGCATGTAAAGGTCTACTCGCCCTATCAGACTTATTTTGATCAGAACGCTTACAGTATATCGGCGGTTAACGCCACCGGTCCGTTTGACATCCTGCCACGCCATCATAACTTTATGACGTTGATTAGCCCTTGTGAACTGGTAATCCGCCTGACCGGCGCCGAACAACGCATTAAGATTGCGCGTGGCATCATGCATGTCAAAGCCAATCAAGTTATAGTTTTTCTAGACGTCTAGTATTTGGCGATCAATCGAACACTATGTAGTCAAAGCCGAAGGATGAGCCACTAGGGGGCGTATTGGTGGTGCAGATGCTGAAGCTGGTAGTTGTGCGGTTGACATAGTAATATAGCCCGGCCGCTCCCGATCCAACTGGAGAAACGACTACGTGCGGCGTGGAGGCAAAAGCTTGCGCAAAGGTTACATATATAAAGCAGCCAGCTCCGGCTCCAGTGCCGGTGTTAATAGTGATCGTGCCAGCGGTGTCACTTCCGTTTAGCGATGTCGTGCCACCGTTGCCGACCGCGCCGCCGCTGCTGTGGTTTGGCGTTGTACCGCCCGCGGATATGTGGTGGTTTAGATCCAGCGTGCCACTAAGCTGCAATGTCTGCACGCTGAGCTGGTTGATTGAGACCGCGCCGTTAAGATTGCTGCTGCCGCTGACAGTAAGATTTTTGTTAATTACCAGAGAACCTTGCAGCGCGGAATCGCCGGAAACAGCTAACTTGCCGATACTCAATTGCGTAAAAGAACTGGGTCCGGGAACGGTGATCCCGGGCAAGGTCAAGGTGCCGCCGATTTTAACCGAACCGGCTACGTCCAAATCTTTTTTAACCAAAAGCTGGCCGTTAATAATCGTGTCCGAACCGATGTTTAAGACTTCGTTAGAACTGCCCACGGTTTGGCTGCTGGTCGCTAGTTGCTCCAGCTGGCTGGCGGTTAGGTTCTTGGTTGGGATGTTAGGGTTGTTGGACTTCTGATTCTTGGTAAGTGTGAGCACCAGAATGACGATTGAGACTATAAGGACCAGACCGAAGATCAAAAAATAAACGCTAAACCGACCAAAAAACCGCTTCAATAAGTCACCGACTGGCGGCCTGGGCGGTTTTGGTGGCGGCGTATCCGGTGTTGGCGTCGTGCCGGGTTCGGGTGCCAGGCTGGCGCCGGGGATTGTAGATGATTCCAAAGCTGGAGTCGAACCTGGCACAGGCGCCCGACCTGGCGGCTGTGCTGGCGGCGGGCTTGTCGGTTGGGCAGGTTGCCCTGGCTCGTTGCTGGTTGGCTCTACGACGGTGCTCGAACCTTCTAGCGGCTCGCTGTTTTCATCGTCTGGTGGTGATTGGTTGCCTGGATCCATATGAACCTGTGTGGTCTATGCTTCAATAATACTAGACTGGGCGTAAAGCGTAAACGGATTGTCTTTTTACCATAGTTAATGCAAAATATTAGTTACGATGCGCCGGTTCGGCAAAACACAAATCAAAATATTTGTTGCTGGGGTAGTCCTAGCTTTCTCGTTTGGCTGGCCAGGCACTGCTTCGGCAAGCTGCGCTAACCAGC